>JAEKMC010000040.1 GCA_019508115.1 Sphingomonas sp. | reverse complement strand
ATTACATCTTGTAGACGGGATTATCGCATGGCCAGGATTGTCCGCTTCCATCGCCTTGGAGGCCCCGAAGTCCTCGATATCGAGCAAGCGGAGATCGCCGAGCCGCGGGAGGGCGAGGTCTGGATCCGGGCCCACGCGTTCGGCCTGAACCGTGCCGAATCCCTCTTCCGTCGCGGCCTCTACATCGAGCAGCCCGACCTTCCCTCCGGAACCGGGCTGGAGGCGGCGGGTGTCGTCGAGAGTGTCGGGCCGCGCGTGACGGGGCTGTCGGTCGGCGATCGCGTCGCGCTCATCCCGCCAATTTCGATGCGGAAGAGACCGGTCCATGCGGAGGTGGTCAATGTCCCCGCCGAATTCGTCGTGCCGATCCCGGTTGGGCAGATGTTCGAGGAGGCGGCGGCGACGTGGATGGCATATCTGACCGCGTACGGCGGCCTGCTCGAGGTGGCGGCGCTCGGCGCGGGCGATCATGTGGTCATCACCGCCGCGTCGAGCAGCGTGGGCCTTGCGGCGATCCAGATCGTGAACGCCGTAGGCGGCGTTGCGATTGCGGTGACCCGGTCGGATAGCAAACGGGCCGCGCTGCTGGCGGCGGGCGCCGCGCACGTCGTGGTAAGCGACGGGGAAGGTGTTGCCGACGCCATTCGGGGCGCTTCGGGGCAACGGGGTCCGCGCCTGCTCTTCGACGCCGTCGGAGGGCGGCTGCTCCCCGAGCTCGTGGCCGCCGCGGCGAGCGGCGGCATCATCGTCAATTATGGCGCCCAGGACGCCGTCGCCAGCGAATTGCCGCCGGCAGCGCTGCTGGCGAAGAGCCTCACCTTACGCGGATATCTGGTCCACGAGCTTGTCCGGGACGGCCCCAGGCTGGCGGCCGCCAAGGCATTCATCCTGGACCATTTGGCCTCCGGCGCGCTGCGCCCGATCATCTCTCGAACATTTCCGCTGGAGGAAATCCGCGCCGCCTATGCGCATCTTGAGACCGGGGAACAGTTCGGCAAGATCGTGGTGACCGTTTAGCCGGTAAGGATGGAATTGGGGCGACGGAGACGGAGACCGCTACTTCCGCGCGAGCCAAGCCCCGGTCTGGCTGGCAATCAGATTGATCATGTTGCCCTGGACCAGGCTGATATCGAGCGGGTGTTCGCCCCAGCCGGGCGCCGGGCTGTAACGCTGCATGACGACGCCGAGCAATCCCGCCGCCGGGCCCGGCTCGATATGGACGCGCAGCACCGCGCCTTGCGCGTCGGCGACGCACTGGGCGGTCAGCTGCCCCGCCAGCTCGACATAAGGCGGATCGTTTGACGGCGCGAAGCTGGGCTTGGTCAAATAGGTTTCGAGCGCGCCGCGTCCCCCGCCGATCGCGGCGGGATTGACGCAGAGCGGCGGTGCGCCTGACGGCGTCGCGCCGAAGACACGCGGGCCATCATAGCTGTCGAGATAGGAGGACCAGGCGATCACGCAGCCGGTCTGATCGGGCGCGGCGCAAGGCTTCACGTCATGGAAACTCTTGGCGTTAAGATCCGGATTTCCGGCGAGATACGCGGCGACCAGCAGTTTCTGCGCGGGCTTTCCGTCAATCTGTTCCGCAATCAATTGCTTGAGAATGATCGCGCCCTGACTGTGCCCCACCAGCACGACGCCACGCCCATGATTGTCGTGCGCGAGATAGGATTTCCACGCCGCCAGAACGTCGCGATAGGGGACGCCGAAGTCGGGTGCGGGCCCGGTCTGGTGCGTCGTCCAGGCGAGCGCCGCCATCGTGAATTGGTGATAGATCGGCACGAATAGCCGGCACCGCGCGGTCAGCCGCGCGGCCTGGCCGTGGATCGATCGTTTCTCGGCCTCGTCCAGCGCAAGATCGCTGAACATCGTCTTGTCCTGCGACGCGGTCGGGTAGACGTAGAAGCAGTCGATCGGCGGCTCCTTCGCCACAATATGCGGCGCGGGCGTGCGCGTGCCGTCGGTGGCGACTTTCACCGCATCCAGATTGGCCGAGCAGGTACCGTCGTCCACGCCTGGACGGCAGGCCCAGTTGCCGGGATTGGCATAATCGACCGGCTTGGTGTCGCCATGTTCGGGCATGGTCGCCGGGGCGGGCGGGATCTGCGCGAGCGCGGGCGTTGCGGCCAACAAACCGGCCAAAACCAAAATCGTCCGCACCATCCCCAGCTCCCCTCGTAATTTCCTGCAAGCAACGCTATGTGGCGCGCTCCCCCATGGCAACTATTCTCCCCTCTCCGCCCAAGGTCGGCATGGTATCGCTCGGCTGTCCCAAGAATCTGGTCGACAGCGAACGCATCCTGACCAAGCTCCGCGCCGACGGCTATCAGATGTCGCCCGATTATGCGGGCGCGGACGTCGTGCTCGTCAACACCTGCGGCTTTCTCGATTCGGCGAAGGAGGAAAGCCTCGAGGCGATCGGCGAGGCGATCGCGGAGAATGGCCGCGTCATCGTCACCGGCTGCATGGGCAAGGAAGCCGAAGTCATCCGCGCCCGCTTTCCGCAGGTGCTCGCGGTCACCGGCGCGCATCAGTACGAGCAGGTCGTCGGTGCCGTCCATGACGCCGCGCCGGTGCCGCCCTCCGCCTATCTCGATCTCGTGCCGGAACGCGATCTCAAGCTCACGCCGCGCCACTATAGCTATCTGAAGATTTCGGAGGGCTGCAACCACCGCTGCTCCTTCTGTATCATCCCGGCGCTGCGCGGCGATCTCGTCAGCCGCCGCCCTGACGCGATCCTGCGCGAGGCGGAGAAACTGGTCGCGGCCGGCACGCGCGAATTGCTGGTGATCAGCCAGGATACGAGCGCTTACGGTCTCGACCTGCGCCATGCCTCCTACCCGCTCAAGGGCGGCGGCGAGGTCCGCGCCGACATGACCGACCTCGCCCGCAATCTGGGCCAATTGGGCGCGTGGGTGCGGCTCCATTACGTCTATCCTTACCCGCATGTGGACAAGGTGATCCCGCTGATGGCCGAGGGGCTGGTGCTGCCGTATCTCGACATCCCCTTCCAGCATGCGAGCCCGAGCGTGCTTCGCGCGATGAAGCGCCCGGCCAACGACGCCAAGGTGCTCGACCGCATCCGCAACTGGCGGGCGGTCGCACCCGATATTACGATCCGTTCGACCTTCGTGGTCGGCTTCCCCGGCGAGACCGAGGCCGATTTCGACTATCTGATGGACTGGCTCGACGAAGCGCAACTCGACCGCGTCGGCGCCTTCCGGTTCGAGCCCGTGGCCGGCGCCGCCGCCAACGATCTTCCCGGCCATGTGCCGGAAGAGATCAAGGAAGAACGCTACGCGCGCCTGATGGAAAAGACCGCGGCAATCTCCGCCGCCAAGCTCCAGGCCAAGATCGGGCGCACGCTCGACGTGATCATCGATGCCGTCGATGATGAAGGCGGTGCAACCGGCCGGTCAAAGGCGGATGCGCCCGAGATCGACGGTGAGGTTCATCTGCGCGACACGCAGGATCTTGCACCCGGCGATATCGTTCGCGTCCATATCGAGGACGCCGACGAGCACGACCTCTTCGGAGCCGTGGCCGACTGAACTCGGCCGGATTCTAGACCTCTAGGAATCCAGTCCGCGCCGATCGATCTCCTGCAGGATCGCATTGGCGCGCGGCCCGCCGCTGGTTTCCATCGCCAACAGGTGCATCAGCTGATGGTTGGGCGCGCGACGCAGCATCGTGCGCAGCGGATCGAACGGAACCGGACGCCGCAACTCCTCGATCAAGCTCAGCAGGCCGCGGCGGACCGCGATGCTCGCCGCTATGGCAACCAGCGCGCCCACGATCATGTCGGTCAGATAATGCGTGCCCTCGACCGGGGTCGCGAGCAGCATCGCCACGTTGAGCGCGAGCAGCGGCCAGCGCAGCCGTCGGATCGGCCAAGCGGCTATGATGTAGAGCACCGCGCTCACCGTGTGAAAGCTCGGCGCGCAGACCAGCCCGTGGATCGAGGTCACCGCAACCTTGTGCACCTCATGGTTGCGCAGCAAGGGGATGACCTGCGCCTGGTAGAGCGCGCTCTGCGGCATATAGGGGATATGCCCGTGCCACAGATAGGCCAACGGCCCTTGTGCCGGCGTCAGGGGGAACAGCAGCAACGTCACGACCGCCGCCAGCCAAAAGGAGGCGATGAACAAACGCGCCTCCGCGCGCTTGCCACTATAGGCGAAGTAACCGAGCAGGATGGCCGGAGAGACGAAGATGCTCTGATAGGCGGCGCTCTCGGCAAATTGCAGCCATGGGTGGGCGACGACGAAATCGTACCAGCTGATCCAGTTGAAACGCAGCAACCGATCGGTCCGCTCGAGCGCGAAATCCTCGAAACCCCGCGTGCTGGCGGCGACCGGATAGGAAGCGAGTGCACCCACCAGGCAGATCAAGGCGAACAAGCCGACATGATCGATCCCGTCGCACACGACCCGGTGCGCACGCCTGCGCGGTCGCCGCAACACGATCCGGGCGATGATCCCCACCACCGCGATCGCGGCAAACAGGCGATCGATCAGGTTATGCGGATCAAGCTCCAGCTGGGCGTGCGTCATCAGCGCCAGTACAATCAGCAGGCTCGCGACAATTGCCGTTACCAACCAATGACCTGGAAGCTCGATCGCGGCTTTGTCTCGAATGGAAGGTATCACGCTGTGAATCGTCAAGTCAGGAACCGCCCCCGCGTAGCGCCGCGCATCTGAACGACGGCTGTCATGTACACGTAATATTGCAGCCCCGCAGCGACGCATGCAACGCCCCTCGGAAAAGACCAGCCGAGGATGGCGGCAGCGCAACAGGTTGGCGTCCCCTAACGATATCGAACGAGGCCCTACCCACTCCCCTTTGTCGCGAGCCGGCCGACTGCCTTCCTTTGACGCTCTTTCCGTGGCACCGCATGCCGCCATGACCGACTTTGCGTCCCTGATCGTCGCCGACCGCGGCCAAGCTGCCCGGTCCATCACCCTCGTTCCCAGGACGGGATTCGCGGACTGGCTGAAAGGCCAGCCGCCGCGCGCTCGCGCCGCGGTCGAGGCCGCGCGCTTCGAAGGCAAGCCGGATACGCTGGCGATCCTGCCCGGCGATGGCGCCGAGGAATGGAACGTCGTGCTTGGAATTGAGGCCGCCGGCGGCCCGTGGGCGCTGGCCAGTGCGGCGGCCAAGCTTCCCGAAGGCAGCTATCGCCTGTCGGAGGGAGCGCCCGGCGATGGCGCACTGGGCTGGCTGCTCGCGCAGCACCGCTTCGACCGTTATCGCGAAAAACCCGAGGCGCAAGGCCCGCGTATATTATTGACGCGCGAACCTGCGCGGATCGACGAGATCGTGCGCCTCGCCGACGCCACGGCGCTGGTCCGCGACCTGGTCGACACCGGCGCGGGCGACCTCGGCCCGGCCGAGTTGGCCGAGGCCGCCAAGGCGGTAGCGGACAAATATGGCGGCAAAATCCACGTGACGCAGGGCGACGCGCTCGCCCAAGGCTTTCCGATGATCCATGCGGTCGGCCGCGCCGCGACCAAGGCACGCGCGCCACGGCTGATCGAGATCGAGTGGGGCGATCCCAAGCATCCTCGCGTCGCGGTCGTCGGCAAGGGCGTCTGCTTCGATTCGGGCGGACTCGATATCAAGCCCGCGGGCGGCATGCTGCTGATGAAGAAGGACATGGGCGGCGCGGCCCATGCGCTGGCGCTGGCAAGCCTGATCATGAGCGCGCGCCTGCCCGTGCGGCTTCACCTCCTGATCCCCGCGGTCGAGAATGCGATTTCGGCCGACGCCTTCCGCCCGGGCGATGTGCTCAGGACGCGCAAGGGCCTGTTCGTCGAGATCGGCAACACCGACGCCGAAGGCCGGCTCGTCCTGGGCGATGCGCTCGCGCGCGCCTGCGAGGAGCAACCCGTTCTCGTGCTCGATTTCGCCACGCTGACAGGCGCCGCGCGGGTTGCGCTTGGGCCCGACCTGCCCGCCTTGTTCGCCAATGACGAGACGCTCGCGGCCGATATCGCCGCGGCGGCCGAGGCGATCGCCGATCCGCTTTGGCGGCTGCCTTTGTGGCAGCCCTATACCGAAATGCTCAAATCGGATGTCGCGGATGTCAACAATGCCCCCGGCGGCGGCTTTGCCGGAACAATAACAGCCGCCTTGTTTCTGGAGCGTTTCGTCTCACCTTCGACACCCTGGGCCCACCTCGATACGTTCGCCTGGCGTCCGGCCGCAAAACCCGGCCGCCCTAAGGGAGGCGACGCCCTCGGCCTGCGTGCGGCATGGGAAATGTTGAGCCGCCGCTTCGCTGATTGATCCAGATTAGTTTTCAAATAACTGTCCGCCGATGAAACGATCGGCGCCTCCGCGTGTTTTCAGCCCAACGAGCCAAGTAAAGCATCGAGTGAGGCGCGAAGACGATGATGCACGACACGACCCTTTCGGGATGGATGCAGACTCTTGTCGGCTATGTCCGCTCGGGTCAGCCGGACCTCACCAACCGTCAGATGGCGTTGCTGCTGCTCGTGTATCTGACGCCAGGCCCTCACACCGTGCGCGGGCTCGCCCAATCGCTCGGCGTATCGAAGCCGGTCGTGACTCGCGCCTTGAACACACTCGGTGCGCTCGGCTATCTGCGCCGCGAGCGCGATGAGGCGGACCGCCGCAATATCTTCATCGCGCCGACCGACACGGGGGCAGATTTCCTTGAAGACTTCGGAGGTCTCATCGACGGCGACGCCCCCGCGCACCTCGCGCGGCAAATGCGCCACGCCTCGGTCTGAAGGGTTCCGCCTCGAAGGGCCGTCGCGGCGCCCCGACCCGCGCACGCACGCTTATCGTCCCGACATTGCGGACATCGCGCTCGCGGGCGTGCTGTTCGCGCCGCATTATGCGCGTGCCGAATCCTGCCGTTGCGTCGCGACCGCAACCACCGTCCGTGCCCGCCCCTCGGGCGACGCTCCAGCCATCTCGCAGCTCGTGCATGGTGAAGGCTTCGACATGATCGACAAGGCCGGCGGCTGGGCCTGGGGCCGCTGTGCGCATGACGACTATGTCGGCTATATCCGCGCCGATGCGCTTGGCCCGATGCAAACGCCGACGCACCGCGTGACCGTGCCGCTCGCGCTCGTCTTTGCCAATCCCGACATCAAGGCTCCCGTGATCAAGGCGCTGCCGATCGGCGCGCGCGTCGCGGGGGCGGACGAGGACAATTTCCTGCGGGTCGATGAGGGCTATGTCCATCGCCGCCACGTCGCGCCGCTCGATGCGGTCGAGCCCGATCCCGTGGCCGTCGCCGAACGGCTGATCGGCGCGCCTTATCGCTGGGGCGGGCGCGGCGGCGGCGGTGTGGATTGTTCCGGCCTGGTCCAGCGCGCGCTCGAACTGGCGGGCATCGCTGCGCCACGCGATAGCGACATGCAGCGCGACCAACTGGGCGAGGCGCTGGCCGAGGATGCGCCGCTCCGACGAGGAGACCTGATCTTCTTCCCCGGCCATGTCGGTATGATGTTGGACGCGGAGCGCCTGCTCCACGCCAATGCTTTTTGGATGTCGACGGTGATCGAGCCCCTGGACGACGTGGTTGCCCGGCTGAAGCCAACCCACGCGCAGCCGATCACCGCATGTAAGCGGATAACAGGATGACCAGGATTTTCGTCGATGGCGCGGCCGGCACGACCGGCCTGCAGATACGCGAGCGGCTGGCGGGCCGGCACGACATGGAGGTAATCGTCCTTCCGGACGCGCAGCGCAAGGATGCCGGCGCGCGCCGTGACGCGCTCAACGCCGCCGACATCGTCATACTGTGCCTGCCCGACGATGCCGCGCGCGAGGCGGTGGCGTTGATCGACAATGATCGGACGCGCGTCGTTGACGCATCGACCGCGCACCGCGTGGCGCCAGGTTGGGTTTACGGCTTTCCCGAAATCTCGGGCCGCGATGCGGTCGCCAATGCCAAACGGGTCAGCAATCCCGGCTGCTATTCGACCGGCTTCATCGCGCTGGTCGCGCCGCTGGTGAAGGCCGGGCTGATCCCGGCCGATGCGGCGCTGACCTGCAATGCTGTTTCGGGCTATTCGGGCGGCGGCAAAAGCATGATCGGTGAATTCGAGAACGGTCCCGTCCCGACCGCATGGCGGAGCTATGCGCTCCGGCTCAACCACAAGCATGTGCCCGAAATGCGCGAGCATAGCGGCCTGTCCGTCGCGCCGATCTTCGCGCCGTCGGTCGCGAACCTGTTCAGCGGAATGATCGTCGAGGTGCCGCTGCACCTTTCCGCCCTCTCCGGCCGCCCGACCGCGACGGCTCTGCGCGAGGCGCTGGCCGATTTCTACCGTGGATCGCCGGTCGTGAGCGTGGTTTCACATTATGACGAAGGCACGCTCGCGATCGAGCGTCTGACGGGCACCGACAAGCTCGAACTTTTCGTGTTCGGTGACGAAGCGGACAGCCAGGTGCGCCTCGTCGCCGCGCTCGACAATCTCGGCAAGGGCGCTGCCGGCGCGGCAGTACAAAGCCTCAACCTGATGGCGGGATTGTCCGAGACGGAAGGGCTGCGGCTTTAACGCCGGGGCATAGCGCCCGGAGCGGCGCGGTGGACGGTGATCCGCATCGTCTCGAAATCGAGCAGGAACAGGTCGAATTGCGAGACCATGTCCATGCCGAGCAATGCCGCGCCCTGATTGTCGCGCATATCCATCGAGACCTTGCTTAGCCGGACGGGGGCGCCCGCGATCGAGAAAGAGAGGCTGGGATATTCAGCTTCGGTGCGCGTCACCATCCCGCCCGCGCCACCGAGTCCGACCTTCTTCTGCACGGCGGATGTGCGCTCCGCGGGCGAGAGCAAGGTGAGCCCCGAAGGCCGCATCAACGAGCTATTTGCGCCGGTATCGAGGAAAGCGCCTTCCAGCCCCCGTCCCGTCCCGATCGGCACCCCGACGCCCTCATCGTGCCAGTAAAGGCGATTGGCCGAGCCTTG
>JAEKMC010000039.1 GCA_019508115.1 Sphingomonas sp. | reverse complement strand
GCGCGCTAGAGCCGGGTTCAGCAAAGCTGAACCCGAGCGGCACCGGCCCGCACCCCCCACCCGGCCTCCCAACAGGGTATTCTATGGGAGGCCGGGTGGGGGGTGCGGGCCGGTGCCGTATCAGCGAAGCTGAATCAAACTCTAGAGCCGGAAAAAACCCCAGACCAGGAGCAGCATCGCCAACGTCATCAGCACCGCGTCCCACGGCACCGCCCAGACGCGATGGCGGCGATAGAGTTCGCGCAGATAATCCTCGCCATTGTCGGTGGGAGCCGAGGGCGCGATGCCGAGCCGCTTCACCGGCGCATGCGAGAAAGCGAGCGCTTCGTCCTCGGGCGCGATCGGGCGTTCGAAGGCGCAACCATATTCGCCGTTCCCCGCCCAGGCGACGAAGGCGCGCGTCACGCCCGCGCCGGCCAGGCCGATCGTAATCTCCTGCCCGATGTCGAGCGCGGCATCGGTCAGGATGCGAACGCCCGAGCGCGAAATGTCGAGCACGACCACGTCGACGGGCATGCAGCCTTCGGCACGCATCGTGCTCGGCGCATCGGCCGACCGGCGTTTTGCGGCGCGCGCATTCATCCTCTGACCCGTTTCAATCAAGTATGCTCTCCAAGAGCGGAATTGGAACCTAACCGCTTATGGTTGCCAGAACGTAAAGATCCGAAGGACGCGCACTTGCATCCAACGACCGCGCGGCGGCATGGCGAAGCGGCGCTCGTGGATTAGATTCAGACTCTAAAGGAATTCGCGTCATGGATCTCAGCATCAAGGGTCGAACCGCTTTGGTCTGCGCCTCGAGCAAGGGCTTGGGCCGCGGCTGTGCGGAAGCGCTCGCCGCCGCCGGCGCGCGCGTGATCCTCAACGGCCGTGACGCGGCGACGGTCGAACGCGCCGCGGCGGAAATCGCGGCGGCGACGGGCGCGCAGCTTGTGCCGGTCGCCGCCGACGTCGGAACAGCGGAAGGCCGCATTGCCTTGCTCGACGCCGCCGGCACGGTCGATATCCTGGTCAACAACAATGGCGGTCCGCCTCCAGCCGATTTCCGGGCGCTCGACCGCGATCGGCTACTCGCCGGGATCGAGGCCAATATGCTGACGCCGATCGCTATGGTGCAGGCGGTGATCGATGGCATGATCGCGCGCCGTTTCGGCCGCATCGTCAACATCACCTCGGGGTCGGTGAAGATGCCGATCGCGGGCCTCGATCTGTCGAGCGGCGCGCGGCTTGGCCTGACCGGTTTCCTTGCGGGCGTCGCGCGCCAGATCGCGCATGCCAATGTCACGATCAACGCACTGCTGCCGGGGTCGTTCGATACCGCGCGCGGGATCGCGATCGACCGGAAACGCGCGGCCGACGGCGGCATGAGCCTCGATCGGGCGCGCGAGGAGCGAATCGCCAAGGTGCCCGCGGGGCGACTCGGCACGCCGGAGGAGTTCGGGGCGGCCTGCGCCTTTCTCTGTTCGGCCCAGGCGGGCTTCATCACCGGCCAGAATCTGCTGATCGACGGGGGCGCCTTTCCCGGCGTGCTGTGACCGGGCCGGCCCTTTACGCCCCTTCGGCATCGCCGACCGCCGCGATCGCCTCGATCTCGATCATGGCCTCGGGATCGTAGAGCGCCCTCACCTCGGCGATCGTGTCGGCCGGGTACGGCTCCTGGAAGAATATCCGGCGGAGTCGGACCACCTCGTCGAACTTGCCCATGTCGGTGACGAAGATCGTCACCTTGATGACCTTGTCGAGGCTCGACCCTCCGGCTTCGAGCGCGCGGCGCAGGTTGGCGAATGCCTGCTCGCCCTGCGCGCGGAAACCGCCTTCGACGATCCTGCCATCCTCGCCGGCGCCGGCCTGGCCGGAAATGAAGAGCAGATCGCCGAACCTGATTCCCTGCGACAACAGGAAAGGGGCATAAGTGTCGGGCGTCGTGATCACGCGTTCCAGCTTCATCGTCCTGCTCCTTGGCATTCGGGGATCAATGCGGAGAAAACTAATCCATGCCTGCGTTGACGGCTGGAAGATCGTGCTCGCCATGCTGTATGACAAACGCGAAATCATCACCCGACAGATGAGCCAGATTCATCCATGGTTCGACACCTTCCGCCGCTATCCGCGCTCCGCGCGTTCGAGGCTGCCGCACGCCATGGAAGTTTCAGGCAAGCGGCTCTGGAACTTGCCGTCACGCCGGCCGCGGTCAGCCACCAGATCCGCGGGCTCGAGGCGCATATCGGCCTCGCGCTTTTCGAGCGCCGCACGCGCCAGGTCGCGCTGACCGACGCCGGTGCGCGGCTCTATCCCGTGCTCCGGGACGGGTTCGATGCTTTTGCGGAGGTGCTGGAGCGGCTTACCCGGCGCCGCAGCCGCGCGCTGGTCACGATTTCCGCGACACTCGCATTCACCGCGCGCTGGCTCGTCCCGCGGGTGACCGCCTTCCGCGCGCTGCACCCGCATATCGACCTGCAGTTTCACGCCACCGACGATGTGGTCGATCTGGACTCGGCGGGGGTCGATATCGCGATCCGCTACGGCGCCGGGCCTTACCCTGGCTTTTCCGTCAGTCCTTTGTTCGCGGATCGCTTCGCGCCCGTTTTCAATCCGATGCTGAAGATCGAGGCCATGGCCGATCTCGTGCAGCGTCCACTGATCCACTTCCAATGGCGTCGACGGCATCCCGACAACCCGACATGGTCGCGCTGGTTCGCACAGGCCGGATTGCCCGAACCGACCGAGCCTCCGCAGCTTCGCTTTTCCGAGGAAAGCCATGCGATACAGGCGGCGGTGGCAGGTCAGGGGGTCGCGCTGGTCAGTCTGGCGCTGGTGAGGGACGAGCTGTCGTCCGGCCAACTGGTTCACCCGTTCGGTCCGTCCATCGCAGGCTTTCGCCACCATCTGCTGACACGCGAAGGCGAGTCAGGCGCGGCGACCATGGCGACCGCGCAATGGCTGCTGTCCGAAGCCCAAATCGCGGTCCCGCGCGCATGAGGGGTATTGGTGACTGGCGGAGTTCACCGGAGAGCGTCATCAAACCGCGCAGCAGGCTCCTAAAATCAAATTTCCGCAATCCGTCTTTGGGCCACTTCCCGCTGCGCCGCAGCGCGTCTATGGCCATTCGATATATGACCCTTCGATAGGGTCGGCTCTTGGGTCCAAAGGCACGCCTTTTGCATCTTTACCTTGATCGGCCAGGCCTTTGCGGCTCTTCGCGTGCGCCGATGAAACCGAATCACCCTTTTCCTTCGGTCCGCCTCGCTTTGCTTTTGGCCGGCGCAACGTTGGGCCTGTCAGCGTGCGGCGAAAACGAGCCCGCGCCCGCGCCGACTCCCGAAGCGGGCTATATCGTGGTGCAGGCCAAGGCGGTGCCGCTGATGATCGAGCTCCCCGGGCGAACCGCCGCGTTCGAGACGTCGGAGGTCCGCCCGCAGGTTTCGGGCGTGATCCAGGCCCGGCTCTTCACCGAAGGCGCGATCGTCCACCAAGGCCAGACGCTCTATCGGATCGACCCCAGCCTCTATCGCGCGTCGGTCGACCAGGCGCAGGCCAATCTGGCAGCCGCGCAGGCGACGCGCGAGGCGGCGGCGGTGAAGGCCGATCGTTACAAGCCGCTCGCGCAGATGCAGGCGGTCGCGCAGCAGGATTATACCGACGCGCTCGCCGCCGCGCGCCAGGCCACTGCAAGCGTCGCGCAAAATTCGGCCGCGCTCGAGACCGCGCGGATCAATCTGCGCTTCACGCGCGTGCCCGCCCCGATCACCGGGCGCATCGGCCGCTCGCTCTTCACGACCGGCGCGCTCGTCACGTCGGGCCAGGCCGATCCGCTGACCACGATCCAGCGGCTCGACCCGATCTACGTCGACGTCCAGCAATCGAGCGCGGACCTGCTGCAGTTGCGCCAGTCGCTCGCTTCGCACAGCGGCATCGTGCCTTCGTCGGCGGTCGTCCATCTCAAGCTCGAGAATGGCAGCGACTATCCGCAAGCGGGCACGGTCGAGTTCGCCGAGGAGATGGTCGATCCCGCGACCGGCGCGGTGACCTTGCGCGCGCGTTTCCCCAACCCGCAGGGGCTTTTGCTCCCGGGCATGTATGTCCGCGCCGAGTTCAGCCAGGCGACCACGC
The DNA here is from genome assembly GCA_019508115.1 of Sphingomonas sp. Taxonomy (GTDB): domain Bacteria; phylum Pseudomonadota; class Alphaproteobacteria; order Sphingomonadales; family Sphingomonadaceae; genus Sphingomonas_I. The sequence continues at coordinate 5,002 of JAEKMC010000039.1, read as the reverse complement.
AGAACGGCATATTGGTGCCGCAGGCAGGCGTCAGCCGCGACGTGCAGGGCCATGCCACGGTGATGCTGGTCGGGCCTGACAACAAGGCTGTCAGCCGCACGATCACGGCCGACCAGACGGTCGGCTCGGATTGGCTGGTGACCTCGGGCCTCAAGCCGGGCGACAAGGTGATCGTCGAGGGGCTGGGCAAGGTGAAGCCCGGACAGCCGGTGCACCCCGTGCCCGCGGGCTCGCAGCCCGCGCCGGCGCGGGGCGGCAAGGGTGCCGGAAACGACGCCGGCTAACGCAGCATGATCAGCCGCATCTTCATCGATCGCCCGATCTTTGCCTGGGTGATCGCGATCATCGTCATGATGCTCGGCATCGGCGGCATCTTCTCGCTCGCGGTCGAGCAATATCCCGACATCGCGCCGCCCCAGGTCAATATCCGCGCGTCCTACCCCGGTGCGTCGGCGACCACGCTCGAATCCTCGGTCACGCAGGTGATCGAGCAGCAGCTGACCGGCATCGACGGGATGATCTATTTCTCGTCCACGTCCAACTCGAACGGGCAGGTCACGGTCCAGGTGACCTTCAACAAGGGCGTCAATCCCGACATCGCCCAGGTGCAGGTGCAGAACAAGGTGCAGCAGGCCCTGCCCCGCTTGCCCCAGCAGGTGCAGCAGCAGGGGCTGACCGTCACCAAGTCGAACCCCGATTTCCTGATGGTGATCGGCATCTATGACGAGACCGACAAGGCGACGAGCATCGACGTCAGCGATTTCCTCGTCTCCAACCTGCAGGATCAGCTCGGCCGGATAGAAGGCGTCGGCGATTTCAACGTCTTCGGCAGCCAATATGCGATGCGGATCTGGCTCGATCCGTACAAATTGCGCACCTATGCGCTCCAGCCGAACGACGTGACCGCCGCGCTCCAGGCGCAGAATACGCAGATCTCGGCGGGGCAGATCGGCGCGCAGCCGATGCCCGATACGCAGATGCTGAACGCGATCGTCACGTCGCGGTCGCGCCTCACCTCGGTCGATCAATTCAAGCGCGTCGTGATCAAGTCCCAGCCCGACGGCTCGAAGATACTCCTCCAGGATGTGGCGCGGCTGGAGCTCGGCAGCGAAAATTATTCGAGCATCAGCCGTATCAACGGCCATCCTGGCGCCGGCATCGCCGTCCAGCTCGCGCCCGGCGCGGACGCGCTCAAGACGTCGGAGCTGGTGCGCAAATATGTCATTCAACGCTCGGCGTCCTTCCCGCCGGGCTACAAATATGCCTTCCCCTACGACGCGACCGCCTTCATCAAATTGTCGGTCAAGGAAGTGGTGCAGACGCTCGTCGAGGCGATCGTGCTGGTCGTCGTCGTGATGTTCGTCTTCCTCCAAAGCTGGCGCGCCACACTCATCCCGGCGATCGCGGTGCCGGTCGTGCTGCTCGGCACGTTCGGCGTGCTTGCCGCCTTCGGTTTCTCGATCAACACGCTCACCTTGTTCGGCATGGTGCTGGCGATCGGCCTGCTCGTCGACGACGCGATCGTCGTGGTCGAGAATGTCGAACGCGTGATGGAGGAGGAGCCCGATCTCTCCCCGCGCGAAGCGACGATAAAGTCGATGGCCGAAATCAACATCGCGCTGATCGCGATCGCGCTGGTGCTATCGGCGGTGTTCCTGCCGATGGCCTTCTTCGGCGGGTCGACCGGCGTGATCTACCGCCAATTCTCGATCACGATCGTGTCGTCGATGGCGCTGTCGGTGATGGTCGCGCTCGTCCTGTCGCCCGCCCTGGCTGCGACACTGCTGAAGCGGCCGGACGAGGAAGCGCGCGCGGGTGGCAACATCCTCATCCGCAGAGCGCACGAATATGGCGACAAGTTCAACGACTGGTTCCGCCGCATGTCCGTGAAATATCGCGATGCGGTCGGCTGGATGGTCGCACATATGGGCCGGGCGATGTTGGCGTATGCGCTGATTTTCGCGCTCCTCGTCGTGCTGTTCGTCCGCCTGCCCACCAGCTTCCTGCCGGTCGAGGATCAGGGCGGGCTGCAGATCCAGATCACGCTGCCGCAGGGCGCCACCCAGGCGCGCACGCTCAAGGCGGCCGAGACGATCTCGCATTATTTCCTGGGCAAGGAAAAGGACGACACCGCCGCCGTGCTGCTCGCGGTCGGCGGCAACCAGCAGGGCAGCGGTCAAAATGTCGGCCGCGGCTTCCTCGCGCTCAAGCCATGGGACGAGCGGCCGGGATCCGGACACTCCGCGCAATCGATCGCGCAGCGGGCAATCCGCGATCTCGGCAGCCAAATGCGCGACGTCGAATTCTATGCGCTCAATCCCCCCGCTGTGCGTGGCCTCGGCCAGTCGAGCGGCTTCACCATGGAGCTGATGAACACGGGCGGCATCGATCGCGACGCCTTCGAACAGCGCGTGAACCAGCTGGTGGCGGAGGCGCGGGCCAACCCCCGGCTCACCGCCGTACGGCTCAACAACCTACCGAGCACGCCGACGCTCTCGGTCGATATCGATGCGGAAAAAGCCGGCGCGCTCGGCCTGAGCCAGAGCGATATCGACACGACGCTCTCGTCCGCCTGGGGCGGCAGCTACGTCAACGACTGGGTTGATCGCGGGCGCGTCAAGCGCGTCTACATCCAGGGCGATGCGCCCTTCCGCGCACGGCCCGAGGATATCGGCGACTGGTATGTCCGCAATTCGAGCGGCACGATGACGCCCTTCTCGGCTTTCTCGTCGCAGCATTGGTCGATCGCGCCCAACACGCTCAGCCGTTTCAACGGCAACCCCTCCTACGAAATCCAGGGTCAAGCCGCACCGGGGCACAGTTCCGGCGACGCGATGCGGATCATCGCGCAGATGGCCGCGAAGATCCCCGGTACCACCGTCGGCTGGTCGGGCATTTCCTATCAGGAACAATTGTCGGGCGGGCAGGCGCCGATCCTTTACGCGCTGTCGCTGCTGGTCGTGTTCCTGTGCCTCGCGGCGCTCTACGAAAGCTGGTCGATTCCCTTCGCGGTGATGCTGGTGATGCCGCTCGGGCTCGTCGGCGCGGCGATCGCGGTCGGCCTGCGCGGCCTCACCAACGACGTCTATTTCCAGGTCGGCCTGCTCACCACGATGGGCCTGTCCGCCAAGAACGCGATCCTGATCGTCGAATTCGCCGAACAGGCCGAGCATCATGGCAAGAGCCCACTCGAGGCTGCGCTGGAGGCGGCACGCATCCGCCTCCGCCCGATTGTGATGACCAGCCTTGCCTTCATGTTCGGCGTATTTCCGCTCGTCATCGCCAGCGGCGCGGGTGCGCGCAGCCGGATCGAGATCGGCACTGCGGTGATCGGCGGGATGCTGACCGCAACCGCGCTCGCCATTTTCTACATCCCGATGTTCTTCGTGCTGGTGCGCAAGATCTTCCGCAAGCAATCGCCGACACCCGAGGAGCGCGCCGCCGCCGATGCGCAGCGCCACCGCGAGATCGAGGCCAACCGCCGTCACGAGGAAGGGGAGCAACCGGCATGAAGCCTGTCGGTGCGCTGTTCGCCCTGGCCGCGCTTTCGGGCTGCACGCTCGAGCCGCATTACGCGCGCCCGGCGCCCGCCGCGCCGCCGCATTGGCCGCAGGGTGACGCCTATCTCCGCCAGGGCGAAGCGGCTTTGCCGAGCGTGACCTATCGCGACATCTTCCGCGATCCACGGCTGCAGGCGATCATCGCGCAGGCGCTCGCCAACAATCAGGATCTGCGCCAGGCGCTCGCCAATATCCAATCCGCGCGCGCGCTGTACCGCGTCCAGCGCGCGGATATCTTTCCCGCGATCGACGCGAGCGCGGGCGCCACGTTGCGCCACAATGCCGACAATGGGCAAAGCGTCGGCGGGTCCGGCGGCGGCAGCGGATCAATTAATGGCGGCAATGGCGGCCACACCACCAGCTACGATATCCAGGCGGGGACCACCGCGTGGGAGATCGACCTGTTCGGACGGCTGCGCAGCCTGTCGCACGCGGCTTTCGACCAATATCTGGCGAGCGATGCGGCGGCACGCGCGACACGGCTGACGCTCGTCGCCGATATCGCCGACGCCTGGCTCAAGCTCGGCGCCGACCGCAGCCTGCTGCTGATCGCGCAAGATACCGAGAAAAGCGCGCAGACCTCGGTCGCGCTGACCCAGGTACGCCTCAACGGCGGCGTCGCGCCGCGCACCGATCTCCGGCAGGCGCAGACCGTGCTCGCGACCGCGCAAGCCGATCGCGCGCGTCAGCAGACCTTGGTCGCGCAGGACATCAACGCGCTGCAATTGCTGGTCGGCGCCCCTGTCGCCGACGCTTCATTGCCCGCCACGATCGAGGATGCCGACGCCAATCTGGCCGAGCTGCCGGCAGGCGTGGAGTCGTCGGTCCTGCTGCGCCGCCCCGACGTGGTCGAGGCCGAATATCAGTTGCGCGCCGCCAATGCCCGGATCGGCGCCGCGCGCGCCGCCTTCTTCCCGCGCATCTCGCTGACTGCGGTCGCGGGGCTGGCGAGTGGGGGCCTCTCCAGCCTGTTCTCGGGCGGCGCCTTCACCTGGACGGTGGCGCCGTCGGCGACCTTGCCGATCTTCGATTGGGGCGCGAATGCGGGCAACCTCGCTTATGCCAAGGCGCAGCGCGAAGGCCTGCTCGCCGCCTACCAGAAGTCGATTCAGACCGCCTTCCGCGAGGTCTCCGACGCGCTCGCACGGCGCGGCACGATCGATGCCGAAGTCGCCGCCGACCAGCTCAACCTCACCGCCGCGCAGGACACGCTCACCTTGGGCACCGCGCGCTACCGCCAGGGAATCGATCCCTATCTCAGCACGCTCGTCGCCCAGCGCGATTATTATGCGGCGCGCCAGCGGATGGCGAATATCCGCCTGACCAAGGCACAGAACCTGGTCGCGCTCTATCAGACGCTCGGCGGCGACCAGTTGGTCGAGACCTTGCCCACGCCGCCTGCGCCTCGCCAATAGGCGGCCAGACGATTATCCTGCAGTCCC
>JAEKMC010000038.1 GCA_019508115.1 Sphingomonas sp. | reverse complement strand
GGCTCCTGCCGCAGGATCCACGCACGATCCTGGTCCAGCGCGTCGACCAGCTCGGGGATTTCGTCGTATCGGTACCCGCGATACGGAGGTTGCGGGAAATCTATCCCGCGGCGCGCATCATCGGCCTGTTGTCATCCGCCAACGCGGAGCTAGGCGCCTCGCTTAAGTTGTTCGACGAAATCATCGTGGCGGATTTTCCCGAAGATCGTCAGTTCCGCCGACGTGTAATGCCGCTCGAACAGCAGGTAGCGCTGCGCGAAAAACTGCAGGCATTCGACATCGACGTGGCGATCGACTTGGCCGAAAATTCGCCGTCGCGCCTGCTGCTGACGCTCTCGAATGCCCGCTTCAAATACGGTTTTCGACACCCGCTCCTGCCGAACATGCCGCTCGATCTGGAGGGCAACTCGCATGATCCGCGGACCGGCGACGAGATGGTTCCCCACAGCAATAAGTTGGTCGGGCTGATGGAGTGGCTTCGCGCGATGGCGCGCAGCGAACCGAACGTAGAGAAACGTGAGAACCTATCTCGCGATCTGCTGGCGCGGTTCGACATCGAACCCGAGGGTCGGTTTGCGCTGCTGCACGATGGCGCACGACTGAACTTCAGTCGTTGGCCTTATTACGGCGCATTGGCGCTAAAGATCTTGGCGGAGACCGACCTTGCCGTTGTGCTGCTCACCGATGATAAGGACATACGCAGCAGGCTGCCGGAAGAACTGCTGCTCTCGAAGCGCTTCCATATTTCCGATGGCAGGCTGAAATTCGACGAATTCGACGCGCTTGTATCGTTTTGTGATGTATTTGTGGGCAACGATTCAGGCCCGAAGCACCTAGCGTCCTTGCGTGGGGCGAAGGTCATCAGCATCCACATGGCGCGTAACAGCTGGAACGAATGGGGGCAGGAAAGCAGCGGCTATATCCTGAGTCGAAAAGTGCCCTGCGCGGGCTGCCAGATTCACAACGACCCCGAAGAATGCGGTCGCGACTTCGTCTGTATCCGCAATATCAAACCGGAAGAGGTGATGGAGGCGGTTCGCAGGTTGCTGTGACCCGGCATTGTCGGCCGAGGATCGATCGACTAGCTGCCGCTTATGGGGAGGGCGCATCTTTGCTGGCGCGGATGATCCGGTTGCTGATCCGGGAAATCCCGACCACGTCGGGCGCAGCCGCCGCGCGGCGGCTGATCGCGCGCGCCAACGCGGCGCGCGATGCGCGCCAGTTCGGCGTCGCCGCGGCGCTTTACCTTGAGGCGCTACGCTTCAATCCGGATAATGCGCGGATTCGGATTCAGTGCGGCCACATGCTCAAGGATTCGGGCGATCTGGTTGGCGCTGAGGAACAGTATAAATTGGCGGCAGCGGCGTTGCCCGACGATGCCGATCTCGCGCTCCAATTGGGCCATTTCTACAAGGTCGCGGGACGGCCCGAGCTGGCCGAGGAGCACTATCGCCGCGCGCTGACGCTGATGCCCGGCTGGCGCGAGGCCGAACGCGAATTGGTTTCGGTCGGGGGCGCGGTGGACGATGCGAAACGCGGCGATCTACCCGACTGGATCGTATCGGAACTGCTGCCTCGCCCGGCCGGCGCGCCCGCCGCCGCCGATCGCAACATATTGCGCCTGTTTCGCCTGGGTGGCCGTCGCGCGCATAGCCGCTGGGGCGATCTCAAGGTCTTGCGCGGGATCGAGGCGATCCGGGGCTATCGCCTGGCGCCCGCGGGCCTCGCGGAAATCAGGCTTCTGATCGATGGCGAGATAGCACGGACCGAAGCATTGCAGGCCTATCCCCAGGACGGCGACACCGGCCAGGTCAAATATGTCTTCAACCTGTGGCATGATTTCTCGCCGGTCGCGCCCGGCCGCCACAGGATCGAACTCGATTTCATCGACGCGGCCGGCCGCCGATATCGGCGCCATCGCGAGACCTTGCTGGTGGTCGCGCCGACCGACGCCGACATTTTTCCGGACTCCGATGCCCAGGTCGCAATCCAGCCGGACGCGCCGTCGATCGAGGCTGCGGTCAATGCCCAGCCCAGCATGGTGCGCACGACCGAGCGGAGATTGCTGCCGGAGCCGATCGCCACGATCCTGGTGCAGCGTGTCGATCAGATGGGCGACCTGGTGTGCTCGGTGCCCGCAATTCGCCGGCTGCGCGCGCTATACCCGCAGGCGAAGCTGGTCGGCCTGGTCTCGACCGCCAATGCGGCATTGGCTGGAAACCTCGGCCTGTTCGACGCGATCGAGGTCATAGCCTTCGAGGAAAGCCTGACCGAGCGGCGGCGCGTGTTGTCGATCGAGGATCAGGACGATCTGCGGCGAAGGCTTGCCGCCTATCGCTTCGATCTGGCGGTCGACCTTGGCGAGGGGGACGAATCCCGGGCGGTATTGCTGCTGAGTGGCGCCCGATTCCTGTACGGGTTCAAGGACCGCAATTCGCCTTGGCTCGATGCCGGGCTGGATTTCAACGCGCACGACCCGGTCAATGGCATCGAGGTTATCCCGCCGTCGCGCAAATTCCTGTTGCTGGTGGAGGGTCTGGCGTTGCTGGCGCGGGGCGGCGCCGCGCCGATCGCCAATCCCGATCGCACGGGTCTGGCGGCGCTGGGGATCGGCGAGGGCGATCGCTATGCGGTGCTCCACGCCGGGGCGCGGCTGGTCTATAGCCGCTGGCCGCATTTCGACTCGCTCGCGCGGATGATCCTCGAACGGACCGGCCTGAAGGTCGTGCTCCTGTCCGACGATACGGCGGCCGCGGTCGTGGCGGCCGAGGAAGCGGACCAATCGGACCGCCTGATCGTCGTGAAGGGGCTGATCGACTTTGACGTGTTCGATGCCCTCCTGTCCCATTGCAGTCTTTTCGTCGGTAATGAAGAGGTTTTCGCTGTGGCGGAATCGCTGCTGTGAGCCGCGGATTGACTTCGCTTTCCTCCTCTTCCACTCGGGTTGGGGAGAGCCGATGATCAGCACCAGCGCCCGCACCGCCCCCGCATCGCCGTCGTCATCGTTCGAAGGCCCGATAGCGCGCATGCTGCGCCGCGCCCTGCTCCAGGTGGCGCGCCCGATCTCGACCACCCAGGACCGGCTCGATCTCGCCGAACTGGCGGAAGAGGTTGGCCGCACCGATATCGCCGAGGTCGCGCGGCTCGCCGCGAAGCTCCGCCAGGGATGCCCGGAAGCGATCGACGTCAAGGAGGCATCGCACGTGATCGAACGCGCGGTGCGCGAGCTCAAAAGCCTGATGGCGCCGGCACCGGCCCCTCCGCCGATAGTCGCGGCCCCTGCCCATGACCCGATCGCGGCATGCCGGTCGCTGGTCGCGTTGCTCGCCGCACCGCTCGATGCGGATGGCGAAGCGGCCTTGGCCGGCCTGCTGGCGGGATGGCGGGATCTGGCCGGTATGTCGGATGCAGGCGAGACGCGCGTCGATGCGGATTTGCCGACTCTCCTGAGCGACTTTGCCAAGCGGGAATTATTGGACTTCCTCAGGCGTAATCACGATTTGGCGTACAGCGCCTGCGGGTCCGCGCGCCTGCTGCATCGGACAGCACGGCTCGGACAGGGCGCGTTGGGGCCCTATCTGACGCAAATCGGCAATGTCGTGCGTTCCGGTCGCGACATACTTGGCCTGATCACGCTCGCTGCCGGCGACGACGCGCTCGCCGAAATCGATACATGGGTGGTACCGCTCGCCACACATCTTCGCGCCGAGGATGCCGCCGAGCTGGTCGACGAACTGGCGGATCTCGGCCTTTTAGGGGCGGTCGCGAATCTGCTGAATGCGGCGGTGTCGCGAACCGATCGCGGTGCGTTGCTGCCGCGCTTGCGCGACGCGCTGTTGGACCTGGGGGAACGAAGGACGGCACTGCGCGCGCAACGGCGGCTGGTCGAGCTGACCCCGCTGGATGCGGTCGAATGGTGCCGACTCGGCGATCTGCTGGCGAGCGAAAGCGAGGCGGACGAGGCAACCGCGGCATTCGATCATGCGCTTCGGATCGCCCCGACCGACGATAAGATCGCCGCGCATCGCGCCGCTTGGCGCAACGGAACCTTCGACGAATTCGTCGTGACGCAAGGCTTCGCGACGCCCCGGGTACGGCAGCTGACGCGCCTAGCCCGACGCGCGGCATGATCGGCGGACTTTTCGATCGGGCTGGGCTGCGCAAGCGCGGCAATCGCGCGCGCGATCTCGGCCATTGGGGCGAGGCGGCAGATCTTTATCGCCGCCATCTGACCAAACACCCGCGCGATTTCGCGATCTGGGTTCAGCTTGGCCATATGCTGAGCCAATTGGGCGATTATGGCGCCGCGGATGATGCCTATGGCCGAGCAGGAGCGCTCGAGCCCTGCGATCCCGATTTGCTCTTGTGCTGGGGCCACTCCCGCAAGCTTGCGGGCGATCTCGACGGCGCACGCCGCCATTATGCGGCAAGCCTGGGCATCGACGACAATGCGATCGCGCGTGCCGAACTCGAGGCGATGGACTCTTCGGGGACGCCGGAAGAAGCATCGACTTTCGACGGAGCGGCCGACGTGCCACCGCCTCAGCCGGAGCCGGAAGACTTTTCCCGCCGCGCCTGGGATGCCCGCATGGTGGTGGTGAAGCCATTCGAGTTGACCCAGGGCACCGAAGCGGCGCTGTTCGTAACCCATTCGGCGACCGGCGCGATCAAGCCGCACGTCCTGCCCTACGTGCAGGCGTTCGCCGACCAGAATATTCCCGTCATGTTGATCGTCGTGGCCGATCGGCAGACGAATGTGCGCGCCGAACTCCGGGACGCGGTCGCCGGGCTGATCATTCGCGAAAATGCCGGCTTCGATTTCGCCGCCTGGGCGCATGGCCTGCATCTCTACCCCGAACTTTATGGCTGTTCGACGCTGTATCTCGTCAATGACAGTGTGATCGGGCCAGCGGACCAGCCGCGTTTCGGCGCGATCATCGATCGTATCCGTGCCAGCGATGCCGATCTGATCGGGCTCACCGAGAGCCACGAATATCGGTGGCATCTGCAGACCTTTTTCCTCGCGCTGAAAGCTCGCCTGCTTGCCTCCCAGGCGCTGCACCGCTTCTTCGACGAGGTGCGGATTCTCCGCGACAAGGATCGCGTGATCCAGGCCTACGAGGTGCGCTTCTCGCACCACGTCGAGTGGAGTGGGCATAAGGTCGAGGTGCTGTTTCCCAGCCACCTTGCGCTCAATCCGCCGCTGAACGATTGGCGCTCGCTGATCGACGCGGGCTTCCCATTCATGAAACTGCTGCCGCTTCGCGGCGCGTTTCCCGAACTGGACATGGCCGGCTGGCGCGAGACGCTGAGCGAGGCGGGCTTCGACGTGCCGCTGATCGATGCCACGATCCGTGCCGCCGAGGAGCAAGTGCCTGCGGATGGGGACGGCCAGCTCTATGCGCATCCGATCCCGTTCGACGCGGCCCGGGATCGCCCGCTCAAGGTCGCCTTCTACGGTCCGTGGAACTACGACAACGGGCTGGGATCGGCGTCCCGCGGGATCATCGCGGCGCTTCGTCATGCCGGCGTGCGGCTCAACCTCCATCCGATCAAGAAGCCGTTCCACATCCATAAGCCGCTCGCCCCTCCGGTCGACGTTCTGGAATTCGGCGGGCCGGCGGATATCGCGATCGTCCATCTCAATCCCGACAGCTGGTTCCTGCTCACGGACGAACAGCGCCGTGCCGTGGGCGAGGCACGAAAACGGATCGGCTACTGGGTTTGGGAGATGGGCCATATCCCGCCCGCGTGGCGCCACGATTTCTCGTCGGTCGATCGCATATGGTCGCCGAGCCGTTATTGTGCGGAATTGTTCGCGGCGCAGGGCGAAGCGCCGGTGGACGTCATTCCCCACCCTGTCCCGGTCCTTCCCGAAGTCGAGGTGGATCGGACGGCCGTGCTCGAACGGCTCGGGCTTTCCGCCAAGTCCAAGGTCATCCTGTTCGTTTTCGACGGGTCAAGCTATCTCGTTCGCAAGAACCCCGCCGCCTTGATCCGGGCCTTCTCCGCATCCGGTCTTGCCAAAAAGGGCTGGGTGCTGGTTCTCAAGACCAAGCATCTGATGGACCGGCCGGACGAGGGGGCCCTGCTCCACGCGCTGGCTGCGGCGACCGAGGGCGTAACCCTGATCGACCGCGCCATGCCGGTCGAAGAGCTCCGTGCGCTGTGGGCGGTCACCGACATTTACGCGTCGCCGCATTGCTCCGAAGGTTTCGGCCTGACGATTGCGGAAGCGATGGCAGCGGGCAAAATCGTCGTGGCGACCGATTTCGGCGGGAGTACCGACTATCTCGACGCCGCCACCGGCTTTCCGGTCAAAGCGCGCCCCTGGACGCTGTCTGAAGATTTCGGGCATTATACCAAGGGCGGTATATGGGCGCGGATCGATGAGCCGGCGCTCGCCGCCGCGCTGACCAAGGCCGCGACGGACAAGAGCGACCGCCGTGGTGCAGCGCGGGAGCGGATCGCTGCGCGGCTTTCCTATAGTGCCGTGGGCGAGTTGGTCGCGGCAAGCTTGCGCGATACGCTGACCGGCCCGGGCGCATCACCGCGGATCGATGTGCTCACTCCGCGCTTCGACCGGGGCACGCCCTTCGAACAGGCCGATTTCGGCGAAGACATCGCAGCCGTCCCCCTTACAGCCACGGGGGCGATTTCCGATTTCCCGCGGAACCTGCCGGTCGATCGCGATCATTGGATTGCCGTTGCGCCGCAAGGCAGCATCGCCGCTCCCGATTTCGCGGATCGGATACGGGAGGCGGCGCGCGACAGGCCGGATGTCGCGATCTTCTATGCGGACGACGTCGCCGCGGAAACGGCAGAACCGATCGACCGGTTGAGGCTGAAGCCCGAGTTCGACATCACCTTGCTGGCAGCACAGGACTATATCGGCGCGCCCTTGATCGTGCGCGCGTCGGCGTTGGCGCAGCTTGGCGGCGTCCGGCCCGAAATGGGTACTGCGGTGATGGCCGACCTGCTGTTTCGCGCGCACGCCGCGGGCATGGCGATCGCCCGCATTCCCTACACGTTGCTGGGCCACGCCGGCATGCGTGTCCGTGCCGCCGATGCCGACTACCGGATGATGCTTGCAAACCAGCCTTCGCTGACCGGCTACGACGTGGTCGCCGGGCTTGCGCCTGACACGCTGGGGTTGCTCAAGCGCTTCGGCAAGGACGCACCGCCGGTGACGGTGATCGTTCCGACAGCCCGTGCGCTGCGGCCGGATGGCGGGACTTATATCGAATCCTTGCTGCGGGGGCTGGCCGACACCGATTGGCCTATGGACAAGTTGACGGTGCTGGTTGGCGACGATGTTGCCGCAAAACCCGCTTGGGCCGCGCGCAAATGGCCCTTCACCTTGCGCCGGATCGAGACGCCGCGCGCAAGCGGCGTACCGTTCAACTATGCGACAAAAATGAACGCGCTGTGGCGCGCGGCCGATACTGAGCAGATCCTGTTCATGAATGATGATGTGCAATTGCTGGCGCCCGACTGGCTGCGCGTATTGCAAAGCTTCGCGGTGGATGAAGGCGTGGGCGGCGTCGGCGCGCGCCTGCTGTTCGAGGACGGCACGCTGCAACATGCCGGCATGAGCCCGCACGGCGAGGGAACCACCCATGCGTGGATCTTCCGCAGCCGGCATGAGGGCAGCTACCAGGGATGGGCGCGCACGCAGCGGGAATGGTCGATGGTGACCGGCGCGGTGTTTGCAACCAGACGGTCGCTGCTCGAACAGGTGGCGGGCTTCGACGAGCGATTCAGCCTCGAATTCAACGATACCGATCTGTGCCTGCGGCTTCGCGCGCTCGGCTATCGGATCGTCTGCACGCCTTTTGCGGAGATGATCCATGCCGAGAAGGCCTCGCGCGGCGAGCAATTGCCTCCAGGCGACGACCTGGCGTTGTTCCGTTCGAAATGGAAAGCCTGGATCGGCCAGGATCCCGCTTGGCATCCCAGGCTTCGGCGGGATCGGCTCGATGTGACGCCGCAGGCCGAGGAGAACGCCTGGTATCTCTAGTCTGACAGCGTTTTTTCCACCCGCTCGGCAATCGCGGCGAGCGCTGAGCGCAGATCCTGGCTCTCCCAGCGCAATTGCTCAGCGACCCCTGCAATTTTCACGCGCAGAGCGTCCCTGTCCTCATCGCCTTTGACGACCGAAGTCTGCAAGGCAGACAAGTCGGTCTCGGTTAGGCAATGATCGAGCCGCTCGGTCAGCACCGCGATCATCGCATGCAATTTCTCTGCGTCCTGCTGTCTCTGCGCATCCAGTGCCGCGACGGTTTCCGCCAGACGAGCAACCTCGGCCTGGAGTGACATCACCGCCTCCGCCGAAGCCGCTCCGGCCCAGCGGCGCGCGCCGTCCTTAACCGTCAACGGCCATCTCCTCGCGTTGCTTCTGTTGCGCCATGCCGACGATGATATCCGCAACCAACTCCGGACTGATCTGGTCCAGGCAAGCCTTGCCGTAAGCGCAATCACGCGCACGGTGCAGCTGGCACGGCGCGCAGCCGATCACGCGACTGATCGTGCGGACGACAGAGCCCATCGGACGCCATTCCAATCGTTGGTGCGATCCCCCGAACAGGCATATGGTCGGAATTCCGAACCAAGCCGACAAATGCGTGATGCCCGAATTGTTGCCGATAACGCAGCCTGCCTGACGGATTTCCGCGATCACGTCCTGCAAGGGGCGACCGCAATCGCTGATCACCTTCGTGGCGTCGTACGGCCGCACGATCGCCGCGGCGCGCGTCGCCTGGCTACGCGCTCCCACGACCCGAACCTGCGCGTCGATCCGGTTGAGCAACAGCCCGATCAGCTCCGAAAAATGACCGGCGGGCCAGTCACGGATATCGCCATTCGAAAAGGGTGACATGACGATCGGGATCATAGGCCGATGTCCCGTACGATGCCGGTCCCGTTCAGCCTGAGCGCGACTAGGTCCACCAACAGGATCAAATATTCGGACTGATGGAGCGCGCTGGCCGTCCCGCGCTTGCTCAAGCGTCCGCCATAGAAGCGCACGTCCGCGACCGGTTGGCCCGGCACCGGAAAGAGACGGAATTCGAAAAGCGCATGATCCTTGACCGACGTGAATCGGAGCTCATTCACTCCCGTATCGCTGACGGCATAAGCAATGCGCTGCGTGTCGAGCGCGATATCGCAAGCGATCAGGCCGGGATGTCCGGATTCGATCTCCAGAAAGGGCTCGAACAGATAATCGCCTGGCGGCAGGGCCCGATACGGTCCCCAGACAATCGCCGGGCCTTCCTCGCCAATCTCGCCCCCCGGACAATGAATCGAATAAGGGGAGTTCCGGCAATAGGATTGGGCACTGAAGCGCGGCGGATCGATAGTTTCGGTCCAGGCTGCGTCGAAATGCTGAATCTGCGTGTCCAGAGGCAGGCAGATATCGAGAAAGGGGAAACGGGACTGCAGCCCGATTCCGGCCTTCATGCCCGCGTCTATATTGCGCAGCAGCAAACGGGAATCCATGTCGGTCCGCAGGTCGACGACGAGATCGTAGCTGCCCGTGATCTGCGCATCGAACAACGCGACCTTGCCGGGAACATCCGGCTCCTCCTCGGCCGAGTTGCGGGGAAAAGCGTCGAACACCTCCACCCGATCTGCCACCCCAAGGGAGCGAGCCAGGCTCTCGTTCCATGAGCCTACGACGAGCGTTATCTCGGCCTCTGGAAAATTGTCGCGAAGGCGCTTCAGGGCGGGAATGCCCATGATGAAATCGCCGAGATGATCGAGCTTTAGCGCGAGGATGCGCAACCCCGGGGCACGTGCGGTCAGCTCCACCCGCGTTCGGTCGGGTTCGAACAGATCGACCGGGGGCGGACTTGCCTTGATCTGTTCGGTCAGGCCCCAATCGGGCGCGGCGATGCGTTCGATGACGGCCGCGACGTCATGCTGGCCAAGAGGAACGTCCGCCCGATAATCGTAGCCGGCGTCGAGATCGCCCAGCCAGCGCAGGCGGTAGGTGTTGGGAACCAGCGCCTCCTCGATTTCCTCCGCCAAGGCGCGTGGCGTGTAAAGCCGGCGTTGGGGATGGCGACGCAGGGACGGCGCCGCGTCCTGCCGTTCGTAAAGGAAGGCATGGGGGACCGTGATGACCAGAAAGCCACCCAAGCCGAGGCAATTCAACCAGCTTTGAAGTGCGCCACGATAGTCGCCGATATCCTGCAACAGCCAGCGCGCCCAAACGCCCTGTTGGGAGCCGGGCGCCGGCAACGTGCCTGGATCGCGGGACAAATCGAACATTGTCGCCATCGCCAGATAGGGTCCAAGCGGTCCGTCGAGGTAAGCTTCGAGCGGGACGGCGGGGTCACCAGCGCGCGCTGCAGTGTTCCGCGGCAATCTTTCAGCCCCCAAAGGCGCACCTCCAAGATACGCGCTGGACGGTGTAATCCGCTTCGGATCGAAAAGCGAGCGCTCGCCCTCTCGCCCCGACGCGCATTGATTGATGCGAAGGCATGCTCGCCCCGCCGACAGCCATGCCCCTTACCGCGTCACGGCCCGCGCGGCCACGAACGGCGAGAACAATTGGTTGATGATGTTGACCATCTTGGCCGGACGGTTGGCGGCGGCGTTGGCGATGTAGATCACGTCCTTGTCGCGGATCGCGAAGCGCTGCGAGAGGAAGTAACTGGCCGGCTGGAGCATATTGAGCCGATAGATGATCGGCTTTTCCTGCTGACCGGGCGCCGCAGGCGTATAGCGGAACAGGAATACCGCGGACGGATCCGCTACCGAATCGGTCGGGCCGCCCGCGCGCGCGACCGCTTCCGCGAGCGACAGGTCGCCGGTCTCGAACGCCGTCTGCTCGACCTTGCCGGTCGCGCCGAGCGAGATGAAGCTGCGCGGCCGCTTGAGCAATTCGATGCGATCTCCAGGGATTAGGACCAGATCGTCGGCGGCGCCAGAACGGATGCGCCCCAGCCTTTCCTCGAGGAAATTGTTGCCGCGGTTGAACCGCACCACGGTATCCTCGGCCGAATTGGTCGCGCCCCCCGCAAGCGCGATCGCGTCGAGCAAGCGTTCGCGTTGCAAGGACAGGTTGAAGCGGCCCGGCGCATGCACGTCGCCTGCGACATAGACGGTGCTGGCGATATTGGTCTTGATCGTGACCAATGCCTGCGGGCTTTGCGATTTGCCCTTGAGCGCACGCACGATCATCGCCTGGACCTCGGCCGGCGTGTGCCCCTCGACCTTGAGCGTGCCGATATATGGCAGCTTGATCGTGCCGTCGCCGGCGACGAGCACGTCGGGGAAAGTCTGCGCGCGCGCCGCGGGATCGATCACGCCGCCCGCGCCTTCCGACGATCCGAACAGCGAAATGCCGACTTCGTAAATACCGATTGAAAGATCGTCGCCCGCCCCGATCACATCGTTGCGACCGTCCTGAGCCAGGCTCGACAAGGTCGGCTGCGCGGCATCCGCCGCCGCAGCCGCGGCATTGATCTTCTCGACCAGCGGCCCGTCGATATCGACGATCTTGAAGCCGAGCTCGTTCTGATCCCTGACGCCGCGCCGGATCTCACCTGCGGTCGGCCCGCTCGACGGCAAGGCCGCGCAGCCGCTGAGCAGGACCAAAGCGGAGAGAGCGGAGAAGGCGCGGGCGCGGGGGGAAAGCGTCAGCGGGAACGCGGGCATGGTCAAATTGGGGTCTCTTATAAAATCGTTATTCGCCGCGCGGTCACGAGCGTGTCGGGGACGAACCTAATCAAGTGGCGGCGGGACTGCAATCAGGCGGCACGCAGCTGCAGCCGGTGATGGACCTGACTCGCCTCCTCGATCGTGTCGAAGAAGACCAGCGCCCCGCCATAGACCACTGCGCCGCGCGAGCAATATTGGCGCAACGTGCCCGGATCGTGGCTGATCATGATGAGCGTCGCATTGTCGCGGCGATGGAGCAGGGCTTCCTCGCAGCGCGCCCGGAACCGCTCGTCGCCCGCGCCCGTCACCTCGTCGACCAGATAGCAGTCGAAATCGATCGCGAGGCTCACCCCGAACGCCA
>JAEKMC010000037.1 GCA_019508115.1 Sphingomonas sp. | reverse complement strand
GGCACGCGGATCCCGCCCTGGAACGTCAGCATCGAAGCGATGTTGATGATCTTGCCCGCACCTTGCCCGATCATGTGGCGCCCCGCTGCCTGCGACAGAAAGAAGACCGACTTCAGGTTGGTGTCGATCACCGCATCCCAATCTTCCTCGCTGAAATCGACCGCATCGGCGCGGCGGATGATGCCGGCATTGTTGACGAGGATGTCGAGCCGCCCGAGCTTTTCCAGTGTCTCGTCGATCACACGCTGCACCGGCTCAATTGTCGACAGATCGGCCGAGATCACCTCGGCTTTGCGTCCGAGCGCATGCACCTTGGCGACGGTCTCTTCCGCCCGCGTGCGGCCGACCGCTGCGATATCCGCACCCGCTTGCGCGAGTGCCAGCGCGATCGCCTGGCCGATGCCGCCATTGGCGCCGGTGACGATCGCCACCTTGCCCGACAGGTCGAAGAGTGCCGGCATCAGGCGAGCTGACAGATGTCGAGCACGTTCATGTCGGTATAATCCTGGTTCTCGCCCGCCATCGCCCAGATGAAGGCATAGGCCTTGGTGCCCGACCCCATATGCACCGACCAGGGCGGCGAGATCACGGCTTCCTCGTTGGCGATCACGATGTGCCGCATCGCCTCGCCCTCGCCCATATAATGGAAGACGCGGTCGTTGGGCCCATCGAGCTCGAAGTAGAAATAAATCTCGCTGCGCCGTTCATGGATGTGCGGCGGCATCGTGTTCCAGACACTACCCGGCTTGAGCACGGTCAGGCCCATCACCAGCTGGGCTGAATCGCACACGCCGGGGATGACGAGCTGATAGATCGTGCGCTCGTTCGATTCCTCGAGGCTGCCGCGCTCGAGCGCATTGGCATCCGCGATCGACAATTTGCGCGTCCGGAAAGCCTTATGTGCGGGACAGGAGGCGAGATCGAAGCGCTCGCCCGACATTGACGACCGCCAGCTCGCGCCGCTCGAGGAAAGGATGCCCCGCAGCACTCGGCGGCTCGGTCTGGTCAGGAAGCCTCACCGCAGCACCCCCGACCTGCACGCCGCCGATCACGAACCGGTCGGCATGCGTGTAATTCAACACGCACACGCCCTCCCGGAACAGATCCGAAATCAGGTAACGATCGCGCAACTCTTCGTTGCTCACGCACTCCATCATATCCGGATGCGTCGCGTAATAGGTCTTGTCGAACATGTCTTTCTCCAAGCCGGCTTGGTAACCGGTGTCAAATTCCGGTGCAAGCCTCACGCTTCCGGCGGGGCGACCGAACCTCGCTTCACCAAAGTCGACACGAACATCGACGGCTCCTCGATATCCTCATTCTCGTCGATCATATCCCCGATGAGCTTGAGCGCAGCCGATCGGCCCATCGCCTTCATCGGCCAATGAACCGTGGTCAGCGGCGGCCACAGACGCGCGGCAAGCGGCTGATCGTCGAAACCGACGATCGACAATTGCTCGGGCACGGAGAGCCCGCGCTGCCGCGCCGCGAGCAGCACCCCCGCGGCCATGTCGTCGTTGCTGGCGAAGATCGCCGTCGGACGCGGGGACACGTCGAGCAGGCTCTGCGTCGCGGCGATACCGCTCTCGAACGTATAATTGCCGTCCGCGATAAGGCTGCGCGGCAGCTTGATTCCCGCCTCGCTCAACGCCTCTTCGAAACCCTGCCGCCGCTCGCGCGCGGAGCGGAAGCCGTGGGGCCCGCTGATCAGGCCGATGCGGCGATGCCCTTGGGCAATCAGATAGCGGGTCGCCTCCATCACCGCCTGACGGTCATTGGACGCGACCATATGGTCGGGCGTGTCGATCTGCGCCGAGCCCATACGCACATAGCGGCAGCCAAGCTCCTGGCAGAGTTCGGCGAGCTGATCATTTTCCGAAATCGGCGGCAACAGGATCACGCCGAAGGGCCGCTGGCGTGAGATGAAGTCGCGGATGTCGGTCAGCATGGTCGAGGAGCCGCGATCGACCGGCCGCACCACCATTTCGAATTCGGTATCGCGCAACGCGCCGAGGATGCCTTGCTGCACGTTGAGCACGGTCTGCGCGCTAGGGTTGTCATGCACCAGGCCCACGAGAAAGTTCCGGCGCAGCGCAAGCGCGCGGGCTTGCGGATTGGGGACATATCCGGTGTCCCGGATCACCTTTTCGACCCGCTCGCGCGTCTCCTCGTTGAGCAAAGGCGAGCGATTGATGACGCGGCTCACCGTCTTCTTCGAGACGCCCGCGAGGTGCGCGATATCGTTGATCGTAGGCTTCGCCATTAGGCCCCTGCTCATCCCTTTTCACACCAGCATAACCGCATGTTACGATCCTGTCGCGCCGAACCGACGCGCGAGCCGCTTGCGATTGACACCGGTTTCCCTTACGAATCCCGAAAATGTCGGAAGGGGAGTATGCAGGGGGTGGCGACGACGGATGACAGCGAATTACGCAATATTGCTCGTCGGTTCGTGACTGCGCGACAGGCCGGACAGGCATTGCCGGAATATCCCGGAACAATGCCGCATGCGCTGGAAATCGCCTATGAAATCCAGGATTTCGCAATCGCGGAGGATGGTGACCGCGTGGTCGGCTGGAAGGTTGGCCGCATCGGTGACGGGGACGTCGCGCATTTTACCGTCAACCGCCTCGCAGGTCCGATCTTCGCTCGCCATGTCGTGGAACATCGCGACGGGCCCGTCGCGATGCCGGTCTTCGACGGCGGTTTCGCCGCGACGGAAGCCGAATTCCTGCTGCGGATCGCTTACGACGTGCTGCCCAGACAGCTGCCTTATACGATGGAGGAGGTAGCCGAGCTGGTGGGTGCGGTCCACGTTGGCATCGAGATTGCGAGTTCGCCCTTCCCCGGCATCAACACCAATGGCCCTGCGGTCACCATTTCCGACTTCGGTAACAATAACGGGCTGATCGTCGGGCCGGAAATCCCCAACTGGCGCATTAGTGGCTTCGAGCGCTGGCCGGTGGTTGTGG
Source organism: Sphingomonas sp. (assembly GCA_019508115.1). Taxonomy (GTDB): domain Bacteria; phylum Pseudomonadota; class Alphaproteobacteria; order Sphingomonadales; family Sphingomonadaceae; genus Sphingomonas_I. The sequence continues at coordinate 7,114 of JAEKMC010000037.1, read as the reverse complement.
AGATCGACGGCCATGAGATCGGCCGCGCCACGACCGAGACGATGCTCGACGGTGCAGTCGGCGCGGTGCGATTCCTGCTTGGCTTGCTCGGCGGGCGCGGGATCGCGGTGCCGCGCGGCAGCTGGATTTCGACGGGAGCGGTTACCGGTGTTCACGAAGTCCGGCCGGGCCAGAAGGTTGTCGCGCGCTTCGGCGAGTGCCTGGCGGTCAACTGCCTCATCGAAGCGGCGCAGACCGTATAACGGGAGACTATCGATGGCGACGAGCGAAACCGGACGGCCTAAGATCGCGGCCGCTGCGGAAAGGGTCGGGCGCTATCGCTGGGTGATCTGCGCGCTGTTGTTCGCGGCGACCGCGATCAACTATGTCGACCGGCAGATGATGGGCGTGCTCGAGCCCGATTATCTGCGCAAGGAATTCAACTGGACCCCGGGCGACTACGCCAACATCGTCATCACCTTCCAGGTCGCTTACGCTTTCGGTTATCTCGCTTTCGGCAAGATCGTCGACTGGATCGGCGCGAGGCTGGGTTATGCCTGCGCGGTCGGTGTCTGGACGATCTTCCACGTGGCGCATGGCGGCGTCCATTCGATCACGCAGCTCGCGATGGCGCGGTTCGGCCTCGGCATCGGCGAATCCGGCAATTTCCCGTCAGGCGTGAAGGCCGTGACCGACTGGTTTCCCCAGAAAGAACGCGCGCTCGCGATCGGCATCTTCAATGCAGGCTCGAACGTCGGCGCGATCCTGACGCCGCTGATCGTCCCCGCCATCACCCTCGCTTATGGCTGGCGGATGGCGTTCATCCTGACGGGCATATTGGGTGTGCTCTGGGTGATCGCCTGGCTAGCGCTCTATCGCGACCCGCATACGCACAAGCGCATCAGCCCGGCCGAGCTCGCTTATATCCGTCAGGATGCCGCCGACCCGGCGACCAAGCCCAAGGGCCTGTGGTTCAAGGTGCTGAAGACGCGCGAGACCTGGGCGTTCGCGCTCGGCAAATTCTTCATCGATCCGATCTGGTGGTTCTATCTGTTCTGGCTGCCCTCCTACCTGCATGACAAATATCACCTCAACCTGGTCGGCTTCGGCGTGCCGATCGCGGCAATCTACCTGCTCTCCGACATCGGCAGCGTCGCCGGCGGCTGGCTGTCGGGGCGCCTGATCAAGGGCGGCGCCACGCCCAATCGGGCGCGCAAGGTGACGATGTTCATCTGCGCGCTCGCGATCCTGCCGGTGGTGCTGTCGCAATATATCGACAATGTCTGGCTGAACGTGCTGATCATCGGCATCGCCGCCGCCGGACATCAGGCCTTCTCGGCCAACGTCTACACCTTGCCGTCGGACACGTTCCCGCGCTTCGCGGTCGGCTCGGTGATCGGGATCGGCGGCACGGTGGGCGCGATCGGCGGCATCTTCTTCTCGATGTATGTCGGCAAGATTCTCGACACGCTCGGTACCTATGCGCCCATTTTCGCGGTGGCGGGTGGATCCTATTTCATGGCCTTGCTCGCCATCCACCTGCTCTCGCCGCGGTTGGAACGGGCGAAGATCGAAGCGTAAGAAGGTTGGCGCTAGACGAACGGCTCCTGAGCCGATGTTGAACCGGCCCGGTGCGGATGGTGGTCGATCACGAGCGCGGTTACCCCTCCCCGCTGGGCGGCGGTGGTGTCGATCGCAGATCCCGCCAGCACCGGCGCACCGCCGTTCACGTCGGTGAAACTGTAACCATCGCTCGACACGGCGAAGTGCAGCGAATGGTTCCATCTCGGAAATAGACGAGCAAATAAGCTATCAGGTCCTTCAGCCGTGGCGCATGCTCGCCCGCGATCGGGTGAATTCTCTCGTCGATCTGCAACAGTTGCGCCTGCGCGCTTTGGGCCGTGGTCGGAGCGACGATGATTCAGGATAGTGCCGCGATCAGGCTTCTGACTGGAAATTTCACTCCGCCTCTCCTCCCGAGTTGGGCTTCACGCTTCGCCAAGCCGGCGACGCCCGGTTGTGCGATCCTTCGCATTCCTGAGTAGGGGGCGGCGTCGCGGCGGAAAACAGGCCGCGGGTGCGAAGGTCGGTCCAGAATTCCAGCGGGATCGGGAAGTTCAGCAGGTCGACAGTTTCGGCGACGCGGCCGGCGCTTCCGATGCCGGGAAGGACCGACGCGACCGCGGGGTGGCCAAGCGGAAACTGAAGCGCGGCGGCGGCTATCGGCACGCAATAGCCATCGCAGAGCGTTTCGATCTGCCGCACGCGATCGAGGATGTGCTGAGGTGCTTCCCCATAATCATAGCGGAGCGCCCCGGAGCGGCGCGTGCCGCCGGCGAGCAGACCGCTATTATACGGGCCGCCCGCGATGACGGAGGTTCCTGCTTTCAAGCAGCGATCCAGCAGGTGCAAGCTCTGCTGCTCGAGAAGCGTATAACGCCCGGCGAGCAGGATGCAGTCGAGCTCCGTCTCATTCAGTATCTCGTGGCAGACGGCGGTCTCGTTCACGCCGAGACCGAAGGCGCGAATGTCGCCTGCGCGCTTGAGTTCATGCAAGGCCCTGAAACCACCACCGAAAAGCTGGCGCAGGTAACGCGGATGCTCGGGTCCATGCGCGAACGCGCCAATGTCGTGGACGAGGAGGATATCGATGCGCGCCAGCCCGAGCCGCTGGAGGCTGGCCTCGTGCGACCGCATCACGCCGTCATAGCTATAGTCGAATTCGGGCCTGAACGGCATCGAGCTGTGGAAGCCGTTGCGCGGCTGGGACGTGTCGACGGCCGCGTCGGGAGCGAGCAACCGGCCAACCTTGGTCGACACGATCGCCGGGCCGCATCCCGGCCTGCGTAGCGCATCCCCCAGCCGGCGTTCCGCCAGTCCGAAGCCGTAATAAGGCGCGACATCGAAATAATTTGCGTTTTGGCCCAACGCCGCGTCGACCAACAAGTCGGTCTCGGCTTGTGTCATGTGTCGGCCGCGGTCGCCGAGATTGCTGCAACCGATACCGAGCCGCGGCAATGCGATGGCCATGCGACCGAGCGTGCGAGATCCGATCTCCGTGCCGGGCGTCATGCCCAATATGGCAGCCAGTCGCTACGCACACGCATGAGCGCCTCAAGGTAGAAATAGTCGCCCCAGATGCAGCATTCGTCGACGCCGACTCCGTTCGGCCAGTGATAGACGCCATGCGCCAGGATACCGTTCGAGCCTTTTTCAGGTGCGAGATAGGTGCGATCGAGCTCGACCAGCATACGAACGGCGGCATTCGCATAACGCCCACGGCCGGCGTCCGAGACGGGAAGGAAACCGGCAAGCTCTAGCAGCCCGCACGCGGCAATTGCGGCGGCCGAACTGTCGCGCACGTCCTCATCGCCGGTGAAGATCAGATCCCAGCAACAGATCCCGTCGTGGGGCAGCCGATCGAGCATATAGTCGGCGAGACGCCCCGCCAGCGTCAGATAGGCGGGGTCCCCAGTATGGCGGAACGCGAGCGCGAAGCCGTAAATGCCCCACGCCTGACCCCGCGCCCAGCAGCTCGCGTCGGAGAAACCCTGATGCGTCGAACCGAAGCATGGAGCACCGGTTTCGGTGTTCATGTAGTAGGTATGAAAGGTCGAATGGTCCGGCCGCACGAGGTAGCGCGCGGCCTGCGCGACGTGCGCGGAAGCGGCGCGAGCATAGTCTGCGTCCCCAGTTTCCGCAGTCGCCCACCAAAGCAGGGGCAAATTGAGGTTGCAGTCGATGATCATCCGGCCTCGCTGCTTGGGGTCGCGCATGTCACCCCAGGCCTGAATCACCGTCGCGATCGGATCGTATCGGGAGAGGAGCAGCGCGGCCGCATCGAGCGCAGCCGCGCGGGCAAGCGGATCGCTGGTCAGGCGCCATGCCGCCGTGCATGAAAGCGTGTAAAGGAAACCAAGATCGTGATGATCGACGGCGATCCTGCGTTCCACCCTGTCGGCGAAGCTTTCTATCTGACGGGCAGCGGCTCGCCTGTGGCGCGGTTCGCCGCGCAGCTGCCAGGCAAGCCAGAGCATTCCGGTCCAGAAACCGTTGGTCCATTCGACATTACCGATCGCGGGATACATGCCGTCTTCGCTCGAGGGCGCCGGCCAGGCGTCCTGAAAATCGGGCATGGCGCGATCGAGCCGCGCGATTGCGCGATCGATCATCGCGTCGGCTTGCGCTTGTTCAAGCAGGATATGGTCGGGGAAGATTGTCGCCATCCTATCCTCTTCAGATCTCGGGGGCGCCAGCGGCCCGCAGCATTCGCTCCGCCGTCGTACCGCGTGCGCGCCCGGCCTCGGGCGGCGTCGGGGACAATGTGAAGAACGACAGCAGCCAAAAGACGAGGGCGAAGGCGGCGATCACGAAATAGGTCGGCTGGAAACCGATATGGTCGTAGAGCGCGCCAGCAACGGGCGAGAGCAATGCCAGCCCGAGCGAATGGCCGAAACTGAACCCGACCAGATAGACGGTCGAGGCGACCCGCGCCTCGAAATGATGCGCGATGTATCGGAACACGGATACGAGGAGGATCGGCAGCTCGATCGAGTGCAGCATCTTGCACATCGAGATGGTGACAGGGCCGATCGCCAGACCCGACGCCGCGATGCGGACGATCATGATGCCGCTCGCGATCAGTAGCCCGCGGCTCGCGCCCGAGCGCCGCACGATCAGGGGCGCCACGAACATCATGCCCGCCTCCACGAAAATCTGCGCGGAGTTGAGGTAGCCGAACATGGCATTGCCCATCGCCCGCGTCGGGAACAGCGAGGAGAAGTAGAAAGGAAATTGCTGATCGTAGACCAGATAGAGGTCGGTCACGCCCAATATGAGCACCATGAAGCCCCAGAATCGCGGCATGCGCAGCACCGCGAGCGAGTCCCTGGGGCGAAGCGACGCGGGGGTTGCCTCGCCGGATGCCGGGACGCCGGTCTTCGCAGCGAAGATAAGCGGAAGGAGGAACAGGCCGGCGGCCGATGCCATGAAGAAGTTGATGCGCGGATCCAGATTGTACAGCCGGCCCGAGAAAAGCGCGGCCGATGCGAAGCCGAGCGATCCCCACAAGCGGGCCCTGCTATATTCGAACCCATCTCTCCGGCTGATCCGGTCGACATAGGATTCGATCGCATAGCTCCCCGCGACGAACGTGACCCCGATATAGGCGCCGCCGATAATCGCGCCCGCCATCACGCTCGCCTTGAGCAAGGGGCCATAGACGAAGGTGAAGAAGAGGCCGGCGAGAATGACCAGGAAAGCGATCGCGGCCGGCACCGCACGGCGGAAGCCCATACGGTCGGAGAGATAGCCGTAGATCGGCTGGCTGATCATCGCCGCGACAAAGTTGGCGGAGAACACCGTGCCCACCTCAACGCCGGTCAAGCCAAGCGTCTGGGTCAGCCAAATCGAGAGCAGCGAGATCGAAGCTGCCTGCGCGAAGAAGAAGCAGAAGACGTACGCGCTCAGCAGCACATAATTGCGGCGGCCTGCCAAGCTGTTCATCCGTCCCCTCGCGCCGCATATTCCGGCTTTTTGTGATCGATACCAGATCATGCGCCAGACGGGCCGGCGAAGCAAGAGCAGCGAATCTTCGGGGGATGTTCGCTTCAGACTAGCCGCGCTTGCGTTGCTTCCCGGGTGCCGGGCCGATCGAGGCGCGCTCGATCAATTCCAGCTCGGCGTGGCGATGGATGATCGAAGCGGCCTCGCCTTCGCGCCGCCGACGCAGCCCTTCCAGTGCGAGCAGGATCGCCTGCGCCGCCATGTCCGCGATCGGCTGATGAATGGTTGCAAGCTCGGGCCAGACTGCTGTCGCTACGGGCGTGTCATCGAAGCCCGCGACGCTGACCTGACCCGGTATAGCGAGGCCGAGGCCGTGGGCGACCGCAAGTATCGCGGTCGCCATGTCGTCATTGCTCGCGAATATAGCCGTGGGCCGAGCATCGCCCTCCAGAAGCTTGCGCCCAGCCTCCAGGCCGCCGCGATAGGTATAGTCGCCATCAACCACCCATTCCGGCCTCACGTCGATGTCGGCATCGCGCATCGCGGCCCGGAATCCCTCCTCCCGGCGCTGGGCGGTGGAATGCTTCATGTCGCCTCGAACGAAGGCGATGTCGCGGTGACCCAGCGCGATCAACCGCTCGGTCATCATGACCGCGCCCTTATAATCGTCGATCAGAACCGCCGACGTGTCCGAGCGCGGCTTGGCGGTCGTGAAGGCAACCGCCGTCACGCCCCGCTTGCGCAGCATCTTCAATATATCCTCGTCGTCGCATAGCGGGGGCGGCAGGATCAGCGCCTCGACCCCATGCTCGACCAGCTTGCGCACCGCGGCGAGGTGCGTGGGGTGGGTTGCGGTCGGTTCGACCAGAAGCTGGTGCCCGAGCTTCCCGGCCTCGAGGAAGGCGCCCATCAGGAAGGCGCTCAGGTTCGATGAATTAGGATTGGAATAGAGCAGCCCAATCTGCAGATTGCCGCTCCGTGCCGCCCGTGCCGCGAGATTGGGCTTGTATCCGAGCGCGCGGACGGAGGCCATGACGCGCTCGCGCATCTCCGCGCTGACGTGATGCCGCTGGTTCACGACGCGCGACGCGGTCATCGAAGATACGCCGGCATGCTTCGCCACATCGTGTATCGTCACCGCCTGCCGACGGCCGTTGCCGCCGCCCTTCGCCGGCACCTGCTTTTCGCGCTTCATCGCACCCCCGGTTTTCGTCGTCGCATCGTAGCGGACGCGAACGCGTAGGACGAGTCGCCGTCTTGGCCAAAGAACTTCCGACGCGGGCACGTTGCATCGGGCGGCGAACATGCTATTCGAGATATCGATAACATACGCTCGCGCCAGAGAGGCACCCCTAAGAGGCGACCATGTTCGACAAGACCTATTACGCCACCCACCCCGACATGATGGAATGCGTGAGCAACGAAGAGTTGCGCGAGCGGTACCTGATTTCGGATCTGTTCCGGGAGGGCGTGTGCGTGTTGAATTACACACATGCCGACCGGTTCGTGATCGGCGGCGTGCAGGTCGGGGGTGCTGCGGTGAGGCTTCCTGACCAGACCGAGCCGCCGAGTGCTGCGGGGCATCCTTTCCTCGAGCGGCGCGAGCTGGCGGTCGTCAATGTCGGGCGAG
>JAEKMC010000036.1 GCA_019508115.1 Sphingomonas sp. | reverse complement strand
CCCGGCCGGCGTCGTCTTCTCCGCCGGGCCGATCTCGGCAAGTTTCTTGCTGCCGACGCCGGGGGTGGCATCGTCCCCGGCGGCGATACCGACCAGAACCGGCGCCTGACCGCGCAGTTTCCCGTTTGCACCGAACAGAAGGAGCGAGGCTCCTTTCTTGTCGACGATCATGTACGGCAGGGTACCATTATCCCCGGAAGCGGCGATCCAGTCGGCAACGCGGCTTGCCGCTGCCGATGGGCTCGCCTGTCTTTCCGCCACAGTGACGTCCGCTTTGGACAGTTCGGATCGCGGCACCTGAACGCTCGCTCCCGCTCGTGCGGGTGCGGGAGTCATCAGCACTAGTCCGGCTAGCGCCAGAAAGACGCCGAACGACATATCAGATGCGGAAGACGAAACCGGCGCCTCCCTTGGGGAGGCGCCAAGGCCGGACATCATGGTCCGATCAATATCTGCTGTCATCAGGCCTCAATGCCGCGGGCGCTTCCGCCGATTCTGCTGCATCTGCTGTTCGATGCCATCCACGCGGCCATTGAGCTGATCGAGGCGCTGGCCATTATTCTGTGCTTGTCCCGCCGCGGCCTGTGCCTGCGAGGATGCGGCCTGCGCCTGCGCCAGTGCCGACTTGGCCGTGCCATCCGTCTCTTGCTGTTTCGCCTCGAGCGCATCGACGCGCTGGCTCACGGTGGCGACCTGCTGTCTCACGAAGTCTTTGGTGGCACAGCCGCCCAGGCTCAGCGCACCTGCCAGGATCACGATCGCGGGCCCCATTTTCGTTGGCGACATCGCATTTCTCCCAATGGTTAACGAACCCCCAAACCCAACCCGAGCGTTCGCGTTCCAACAATTCGTTTCTGGCAAGCTGTGCATCGGCTCGGCTGAGCAGACGATATCGGCGTTTCCGCTGATCCCGGCGCGCAGTATCCGGCCTATTAGGTAAAGCGCGCTAAACCAGGCCGGGGCGTGGTGTAATCGCTTCAGCCGATCCAATGTTTGGTTTCCGCGCGGTCCAGGCATGCCACACCGCAAGGGCGGAGATCATCACACCCGCTACGGCAACCGCGATGGTGGGCAGAGCGGCGATGGCACGCACGGCCGCCTCCCATGCAGGCGTGCGGCCCACCGTCTCAAATGCCAGGCTCTGTGCGACGACCGCCGCTGCCGCGATCAGGAAGGGCCATGCTGTGCGCGGGCGCCGGCTATACAGCCATAGTCCGATCAGGATCGAGAGGAGGTTGGATAGCTCCAGCTCGTAGGCGAATTTGTAATATTGGTCGGGTCCGCGGATCGCGAGCGGGCCGCCGATCTGCAACAGCCGCACGATAATAGGGGACAGCAGGAAGAGCAGGATCGCCAGCATCGCGGCCGCATGCACCAGCACCTCGCGCCGCCGGCTGACCGCCAGATGATAGAGATAGAGCGTGCATGCGCTGGTGAGTATGTCGACCGGCGTCAGCCGTGCGCCGAATATCGTGTGGAAATGATTGTCCGCGGTCGCGAAACCGCGCGCCATCATCTGTACGATCAGCAGTCCGCTCGTCCAGAACAAAGGAAACAGCACGAGGCTTGCGCGCCCCGCGAGCCTGTGGAGCGGGCGCCGGCCGTGATGGATCGACCAGCTTTGAACCGCGAGCAGCCCAACCCACAAGGACGCGGTCAATCCATGCGCATGAAGGACCCATGATGACGATGTCAGCCGTCCGAAATAGCTCGGCCAGAACCGATTGAAATCGCATAGGAAACTATCACCGCCGTCAAGTTCGAAACCGAAGCTTTTGATTTTTGCCCTCGCGGGGCCCCTTGCCTATGACGGCCGCGATGACGCTCCCGACCGCACCTCGCATCCTGGTCGATGCCGACGCCTGCCCGGTGAAGGACGAGATATATCGCGTCGCGTGGCGCACGGAGGTGCCGGTCACGATCGTCAGCAACAGCCATCTGCGCGTGCCCGATCATCCCCTGGTCCAGCGCGTGGTGGTGAGCGACGGCTTCGATGCCGCCGACGACTGGATCGCGGAGGCGGCTTCCCCCACGGCCATCGTCGTCACCGCGGACATCCTTCTCGCCGACCGTGCGATCAAGGCCGGCGCGACCGTGATCGCGCCCAACGGCAAACCCTTCACCCAAAGCTCGATCGGCGCGGCCATCGCCACCCGCGCGATCATGGCGGACCTGCCCGCGGGCGGCGATCAGCTCGGCGGTCCGGCGCCGTTCGGCAAAGCGGATCGGTCGCGCTTCCTGTCCGCGCTGGACGAAGCGATCGGGCGGATGAAGCGGGGGCGCTAGGCCTTGATCCTCCCTATCTCCGTTAGGGAGAATCTGATGGCCTTCGCACATGCAGCACTTGGGTTGACCGCGCTCTCGTGATAGGCGCGCGGCCATGCTGAATTTGAACGGTGTGACGGTGCGCCTTGGCGGACGCACGATCCTCGATGCCGCCACCGCCGCCCTTCCCTCACGCAGCCGCGTCGGCCTGATCGGCCGCAATGGCGCGGGTAAGTCGACGCTGATGAAGGCGATCATCGGCCAGATCGAGCTCGACGCGGGCGGGATCGAGATGCCGCGCAACACGCGCATCGGCTATATCGCACAGGAGGCGCCGAGCGGCACCACCACCCCGATCGAGGCGGTGCTCGCGGCCGACACCGAACGCGCGGCTTTGCTTGCGGAAAGCGAGACCTGTTACGAAGACGCGCACCGGCTGGGCGAGGTCCACGATCGGCTGATCGCGATCGACGCCTATGGCGCGCCGTCGCGCGCGGCGCGGATCCTGGTCGGCCTGGGCTTCGACGACGAGATGCAGCAGCGCCCGCTCGACAGCTATTCGGGTGGCTGGAAGATGCGCGTCGCACTCGCGGCCCTACTCTTCTCCGAGCCCGATCTGCTGCTGCTCGACGAGCCGTCGAACCACCTCGACCTCGAAGCCACCCTCTGGCTGGAGAATTTCCTCAAAGCCTATCCGGCGATGATGGTCGTGATCAGCCACGAACGCGATCTGCTCAACAAGGTGGTCGACAATATCCTCCATCTCGAGGGCGGCAAGGTCATGCTCTATGCGGGCGGCTATGACGCGTTCGAGCGGCAGCGCGCCGAACGTGCCGCGCAACTGGCGGCGGCACGCGCCAACCAGGACGCGCAGCGCGCCAAGCTGCAGGATTTCATCGCGCGCAACAGCGCCCGCGCCTCGACCGCCAAGCAAGCCCAGTCGCGCGTCAAGGCGCTCGCCCGGATGCAGCCGATCGCGGCGATGGCGGAGGATCCGACGCTCAGCTTCGACTTTCCCGATCCCGATGAGCTGCGCCCGCCGCTGATCACGCTCGACATGGCGGCGGTCGGCTATTCGGAAACGCCGATCCTGCGGCGGCTCAACCTGCGGCTCGATCCGGACGACCGGATTGCGCTCCTGGGCCGCAACGGCAACGGCAAGACCACGCTCGCGCGCCTGCTCGCGGCGCAGCTCAAGCCGATGGAGGGCGACATGGCCGCCACCGGCAAGATGCGCGTCGGCTATTTCACGCAATATCAGGTGGAGGAGCTGGACGGCGACGACACTCCGCTCGAACATATGACCCGCGTGATGCAGGGCAAGACGCCGGCAGCGGTGCGCGCGCAGCTCGGCCGCTTCGGCTTTTCGGGCGACAAGGCGACGACCAAGGTGGGCAAGCTCTCGGGCGGCGAGCGCGCGCGACTGGCCTTGGCCTTGATCACGCGCGACGCGCCGCACATGCTGATCCTCGACGAGCCGACCAACCATCTGGATGTCGATGCGCGTGAGGCTTTGGTCCAGGCGCTCAACAGCTATTCGGGCGCGGTCGTGCTGGTGAGCCATGACCGCCACATGATCGAACTGACCGCCGACCGGCTGGTGCTGGTCGACGACGGCACCGCACAGGAGTTTTCCGGCAGCCTCGAAGATTATACCGACCTCATCCTCGGCAAGAACCAGCCCAAAGGCGACGGCGCGGCCAAAGGCAGCAAGAAGGACCGCAAGGCCGCCGCCGCCCAACGCGAGCAGGCCCAGGTGCTACGCAAGCAAGTGCGCGAATATGAAGAGAAGATCGCCAAGCTGGGCGCTGAGCGCAGCGCGATCGATCTCGCCATGTTCGACCCCAGCAAGGCCGAGGCCAGGTTCGCCAAGCTCGCGATGGGCGACCTGATGAAACGCCGCGCGGAGGTCGAGGCCGAGCTGGAGACGATCGAAGCCGCCTGGATGGCGGCGAGCGAGCAGCTGGAGCAGGCGGCTTAACCCGTAACGTCACCCAGCGAAGGCTGGGGTCTCCGGTGATATGCGCGCGCGGCACGAGATCCCAGCTTTCGCTGGGATGACGCTAGTGCAGCTTGGCGATGCTCAGTCCATCGGCCTTGGCGCGGTCCTTGACCGATTCCTCGCTCCGCGTGAGCGCCTTGGCGATCGCCTTCAGCGCCATGCCCTTCTTCGCCAGCGTGTGCAGCTTCTGCACCTCGTCCTGCCGCCAGGGCTGGCGGTGGCGTTCGAACTTCTCGGCCATGATCTTTTCCAATCGACGTTGCGCAAGACCCTAGGCGGTTAGCCGTTCGAGGTGAAGCGCAGCGAACGGCCCTCGCGCGCGCTGCGACGCGCGCATTCGATGATGTTCAGGCCGGTAACCGCGTCAGCCGGATCGACCGGCGGCGGCGCACCGCCGAGGATCGCCGCGGCCACTTGCCCGTAGAAAACCGGCCAGTCGCCGCGCTCCGACGGTATGGATTGAGACGCTCCATCGGGAGCGGTCAACATGCCGTAGGCGGCCACGGGCTCGATTCCATATCCTTGATCGCTCGGCTTCTTGCCGGCGCGCATCCAATCCTCCTGCGGATCGATGCCATATTTGACGAAGCTGCCATCGCCGCCATGAAGCGCGAAGCGCGGTCGTGGCTCGGCGATCAGGGTCGAGGCTGACAGGATCACGCGCCTGGCCCCGTAATGGAGAGTGACCTCGAAATAGTCGTCGACCAGAGCGCCCGCACGCTGACACGCGACATCGCCCGTGATCATCTTGGGCAGGCCGAACAGCCGAAGTTCCTGATCGATCAGATGTGGCCCCAGATCCGCAAGCAAACCGGTACCTTCCTCGGGCAGCTCCTTCCAGCCTTCTCGAATACCCGGACGAAAGCGATCCCACCGCAATTCGGCATGATGGACCTCGCCCAACCGCCCTTCCCGCACCAGCCGCGCGACAGTCAGGAAGTCGGCGTCCCAGCGGCGATTGTGGAACACGGTCAACATGCGCCCGCGCTCCTTCGCCAGCGCGATCAGTGTGTCGCCCTCATTGGCGTCCGGCACGAACGGCTTGTCGACCACCACATGCTTGCCCGCCAGCAAGGCCTCCCGCGCGAGCGACGCATGCGTTTTGTTGGGCGTCGCGATCACGATCAGGTCGATATCTTCGGCGGACAGAACCGAATTGGCATCGGTCGAGACGATCGCGTGGGGATGGTCCCGCGCCACCTCGTCCTTGCGCGAAGTGACCACGCGCGCGAGGCGCAGGCGCGGATCGCATGCGATCAAAGGCGCATGGAAATTGGCCCCTGCCAGGCCGTAACCGAACAATGCGACGTTCACCGTCATCTTCTTTCTCCCCGTTTGGCTTTCATGCGGCGATGGACATAGCTCTGTGCAGCGATAATGGCGGTTTGGTCCCAGCAGGAGTCGTCAATGGCTTTCCCAATGCCCTACGCCCCCGAACCGTTACGATATGATGGCCGGATGAGCTACCGCCGCTGTGGTCGCAGCGGGCTCGACCTACCCGCAATCTCGCTCGGGCTGTGGCAGAATTTCGGCGGTACGGACGTGTTCGAAACGGGCCGCGCGATGTTACGCCGCGCGTTCGACCGCGGCGTCACCCATTTCGATCTCGCCAACAATTATGGGCCGCCCTATGGCTCGGCCGAGGAGAATTTCGGGCGCGTGCTCGCGACCGATTTCGCCGGCCACCGCGACGAATTGATCATTTCGACCAAGGCGGGCTGGGACATGTGGCCCGGGCCTTATGGCGATGTCGGCAGCAGCAAGAAATATCTCGTCGCCAGCCTCGATCAGAGCCTCAAGCGGCTGGGCGTCGACTATGTCGACATCTTCTATTCGCACCGCGTCGATCCCAAGACCCCGCTCGAGGAGACGATGGGTGCGCTCGCGCAAATCCATGCGCAGGGCAAGGCGCTCTATGTCGGAATTTCCAGCTACGAACCCGGCCTGACCCGCAAGGCAGCCGCGATCCTGGCGGAGTACAAGGTCCCATTGCTGATCCATCAGCCGAGCTATTCGATGCTCAACCGCTGGGTCGAGACCGAATTGCTCGGCACGCTCGATCAGCTCGGCACCGGCTGCATCGCTTTTTCGCCGATCGCGCAGGGCATGCTCAGCGACCGTTACCTGAACGGGATTCCGCAGGATGCACGCGGCGCCAAAGGCGGATCGCTCAAGCCGGATCTGATCAAGCCCGAGACGATCGAGCGCATCCGTGGCCTGAATGAGATCGCAAAGAAGCGCGGCCAAAGCCTCGCGCAAATGGCGATCGCCTGGGTGCTGCGCGACCCTCGCGTAACCTCAGCCCTGATCGGCGCGCGCACGGTCGAGCAGCTCGACGATTCGCTCGACGCGGTGAAGAACCTGTCCTTCTCGGCAGAGGAACTCGCCGAGATCGACCGGCTGGCGCAGGATAGCGGGATCAACATCTGGGGCGCTTCGTCGGCGATCACATCGGTGCCCGAGGGCGCGAAGGGCTAAGGCATCATCGTCGCCCCGGCGGACTATCAATCCCGATCCGTCGGCGCCCCAAGCGGGAACATGTGCCGATATGGCCGCGCCTCCTCGAGCGCGCGGGCATAACTGGGGCGCGCCAACAGCCTTTGCCGATAGGCATGGAGTGCGGCGAACTGCGGTGGGATCGGGTGCGTCCAGTCGGCGTAAAGCAACGAAGGTGCGGCGGCGCAATCCGCCAGGCTGAATTCGCCCGCAACCCACGTCCGGTCGGCCATCCGCTGGTCGAGCAGCGCGTAGGATGTCTCGAGCATCGCCCTCCACCGGGCGCCGCCCTCCCCGTCATCAGGCTCGCGCCCGATCGCGAGATAGACGATCCGCGCTTGGGGATAATTGACGTAATTGTCGAAGAAGCGGTCCCACATCCGCACATCGACCGCGGTCATCGGCTCCGTGGGCACCAGCCGCGGTGTTTCGGGGAAGCGCGCGTCGAGATATTCGATGATGCTGGTCGTCTCGAAGATCAGTTGGCCGTCGTCGACCAAGGCCGGCATGCGACCGATCGGCCAGAGTTTGGCGAACTCGCTAGCGACCGGATCGCTCCCGTCGAGCATGCGCGACTCGAAAGCGATGCCCTTTTCATAAAAGGCGGTCTTCGCCTTTTGCACGTAGGAGGAGAGCGGATGGAGATAGAGTGAAAGCGTCATGACCAGCCCTCCTAGCGGCTGAGCACCACATGCGTGGCGAGCTCGGTCGCCGCGGTCTCGGTCACGCTGAAGCCCAATGCGGGCAGGTCGATCCCTGCGAACATCGCCTCGCCCTGGCCGAGCATCACCGGCGAGAAGACGAAATGGAGCTGATCGATCAACCCTGCCTGCAGATATTGTCGCACCGTCGACACGCCGCCGCCAATCTTCACGTCGAGCCCACCGGCGGCGGCCTTGGCCTGCTCCAGCGCAGCCTCGATCCCGTCGGTGACGAAATAGAAGGTGGTGCCGCCCTCCATCACGATCGGGTCGCGCTTGTGATGCGTCAGGATGTAGGTCGGCGCGTGATAGGGTGGATTATCGCCCCACCAGCCTTTCCAGCTTTCGTCCGGCCATTCGCCGCGGATGGGCCCGAACATATTGCGGCCAAGGATGAAGGCGCCGAAACCGTCCATCGAGCGGTGGGCATAATCGTCGTCGACGCCTTCCGATCCGCCCTCCTGACCAAACATCGCCTTGAAAGACTTCGTCCCGAAGAACCAGCGATGCAGCTCCGTGCCGCGCTTGCCGAGCGGATCCTGCAGGCTCTGCTCCGGCCCTGCGCCATAGCCGTCGAGCGAAACCGCAAAACCCGCAACACGCACCTTCGCCATGACCGCCTCCAAACCGTCTGCATTTTGAAACCAGTTGCAGGAACCTAAACCAGTTTTATATTGCAAGCGGTAATGACCGACATTCGCTCAGGCTGCCCGATAAACCTTTCGCTCGAAGTGCTCGGCGACCGCTGGAGCCTGATCCTGATCCGCGACATCATGTTCGGCAATCGCCGTCATTTTCGCGAACTGCTGGCGTCATCCCAAGAAGGTATCGCGTCGAACATCCTTGCCGACCGGCTCAAGCGGCTGGTCGCGCACGGCATCCTGTCGAAACGGGACGATCCGAGCCACAAGCAGAAAGCGATCTACAGCCTCACCGAAAAGGGCATCGATCTGCTTCCGGTGCTCATCCAGATGGGCACATGGGGCCGCCGTTACCTTCCGACCACGCCCGAACTTTCGATACGGCAGGAATTGCTCGAACAGGGCGGACCCGCTCTATGCGAGGATTTCATGACGGAACTGCGCCATCTTCACCTCGGCGCACCGCTGCCGGAGGGTCATCGCAACGTGCGTGACCGGCTTCAGGCGGCGTTCGAGCGCGTAGCGGCGGAGAATGCCGGTAGGGATCCTACCGGCGCAGTGGCCTAGGTATCCAAGATCCTCCCCAGCAAAAGCTGGGAAGGATTTTTACGTCGGCTATCTGTCGCCCTAAGCGGCGTTGAGCTGGCTCGCGCGGCGATAGCGCCAGTTGGCGAGATGCGCGGCGGCGATGCAGAGGCTACCGAACACCGTCACCGGCGTTTCGAGCGGCGTCGCCTCCCAGTGCGTCGCGCCGAGCGTCAGCAGCACCAGTCCCGCCGTTCCCGCAATCAATGGCGTAGCCAGCCGATGGCGGCGATAGCCCGCGAACAAGGCGCCTCCCGTCGCCGGAATCGCCAGTCCAAGCGCGATCACATGGAAATGCTCGGGAATCGGCAGCACGGCCGAGATCACCGGCACCAGCGCGAATAGCAACGGCAAGGCAAGGCAATGGACCAGGCAGGCGATTGTCGCCCCCACCGCGATTCCTTCGATCAGATCGTCCTTGCGTGCCATGATGCCGCCCAGATGGGCGCTTTCGATCAAAAAGGCAATGATATATTGTATCACTCTCGTTTCGGTAGCGTTCAGTCGTGCCTGTGATAAGTTGGCGGGATGGTGACGCCCCAATCACGCCCCCTGCTCTATCGGCACCGCTGGCCGACTCGGCTGTGGCATTGGCTGAATGCGCTCACGATCTTCATCCTGCTGATGAGCGGACTGATGATCTTCAACGCGCATCCGCATCTCTATTGGGGCAAATATGGCGCCAATTTCGACGCCAGCTGGCTCGGCATCGGCCCGACCCCGCATGGCGGCGGCGAGCTGCGCGTCTATCAGGTCCACATCCCGACGACGGGCGTGCTCGGCCATTGGAAGGACGCGCACGGCCATATCCAGACGCGCGCCTTTCCCCATTGGGCGACGATCCCGGGCAGCTACAGCCTGGCGGGCGCGCGGCGCTGGCATTTCCTGTTCGCGTGGGTGCTGATCCTCGGCGGCACCTCTTATGTGATCGCCAGCCTGATCAACCGCCACTTCAGTAAGGACCTGAAACCCAGCAGCGCGGAATTGCAGCCCGGCCATCTGTGGCAGGATATCAAGGATCATGCCCGGCTGCGGCTGCCGACCGGCGATGCCGCGGGCCGCTATAATCCGCTCCAGAAGCTGGCGTATATCGGCGTGATCTTCTTCCTGATTCCGATGATGATCCTCACCGGCCTTACGATGAGCCCCGCGTTCAACGCGACCTTCCCGCAATTGCTGTTCGTATTCGGCGGCCGCCAATCGGCGCGCTCGATCCATTTCCTGTGCGCGTTTGCGCTGCTCGCCTTCATCGTCGTGCATCTGGTGATGGTGGTGCTCGCCGGCCCGATCAACGAGATCCGATCCATGATCACCGGCTGGTTCCGGACTCCACCGGAAAAACAACGCCATGGCTAAGCTCGTTTCCCGCCGAAAGGCCTTGGTCGTCGGCGGCGGGCTGATGCTCGCCGGCTGCGACAGGATCGCACCGACCAAGCCCGCGCGAAGCGCGTTCCTCGGCGCCGAGGACCTGACCTACCGGGTCAACCGGCTGCTCACGCCGCGCAACGCGCTGGCACCCGAGTTCACCGGCGCGGACGTTTCGCCCATCTTCCGCTCGAACGGCACGGCGCACCCCGGATCGCCCGATTATGCGAAGCTCCTGGCCGGAAACTTCGCGGACTGGCGATTGCATGTCGGCGGCATGGTCAACCGGCCGCTCGCCATCTCGCTCGACCAGTTGAAAAAGCTGCCGCAGCGCACGCAGATCACGCGCCACGATTGCGTCGAAGGCTGGAGCGCGATCGGCCGCTGGACCGGACCGGTGCTGGGGCCGATCCTTCAGTTCGCCGGCCTGTCGAGCGCAGCGCGCTTCATCGTCTTCCATTGTTACGACGATTTCGGCGGCACGGCTTATTATGAGAGCATCGACCTCGCCGATGCTTTCCATCCGCAGACGATCCTGGCCTGGGCACTCAACGGCCAGCCTTTACCCGTCCCCAACGGCGCGCCATTGCGGCTTCGGGTCGAGCGTCAGCTCGGCTACAAGCAGGCGAAATATCTGCACGCGATCGAGGCCGTCGCCAGCCTGGACCAGATCGGCGGCGGCAAGGGAGGCTATTGGGAGGATGTCGCGGATTATGCCTGGTTTGCGGGGATTTAGCGCCGCTTTTCTGATCCTTCTCGGAACATCCGCCTGCCACGCCCAAACGCCCGCGCCTTTGCCCGTCCATGTCGGCGGCCGGGTTATCACTTATAGCGATGGCAGCCTGAGCTTCGGCTGGCCCGCCGCTTATTTCG
>JAEKMC010000035.1 GCA_019508115.1 Sphingomonas sp. | reverse complement strand
CAGCTCAACGGCTTCGCGTCCGAAGTGACGCGCGTCGCGCGCGAAGTGGGTTCGGACGGCAAGCTCGGCGGCCAGGCGCAGGTGCCGGGCGTGGGCGGCACGTGGAAGGACCTCACCGACAACGTCAACGCGATGGCCGCGAACCTGACCGGCCAGGTGCGCAACATCGCCGAGGTGACCACCGCCGTGGCGCTGGGCGATCTGTCCAAGAAGATCACTGTCGACGTGAAGGGCGAGATCCTCGAACTCAAGAACACGATCAACACGATGGTCGACCAGCTCAACGGCTTCGCCTCCGAAGTGACGCGCGTCGCGCGCGAAGTGGGTTCGGAAGGCAAGCTTGGCGGCCAGGCGCAGGTGCCGGGTGTGGGCGGCACCTGGAAGGACCTCACCGACAACGTCAACGCGATGGCTGCCAACCTGACTGGTCAGGTCCGCAACATCGCCGAGGTGACCACCGCCGTGGCGCTGGGCGACCTATCCAAGAAGATCACCGTCGACGTGAAGGGTGAGATCCTCGAGCTCAAGAATACGATCAACACGATGGTCGATCAGCTCAATTCCTTCGCATCCGAAGTGACGCGCGTGGCGCGCGAAGTGGGCACCGAAGGCAAGCTCGGCGGCCAGGCCCATGTGCGCGGCGTCGCCGGCACCTGGAAGGATCTGACCGACAACGTCAATCTGATGGCCGACAACCTCACCGGCCAGGTCCGCAACATCGCCGACGTGACCACCGCCGTGGCAAGGGGCGACTTGTCCAAGAAGATCACGGTCGACGTGAAGGGCGAAATCCTCGAACTCAAGAACACGATCAACGTGATGGTCGACCAGCTCAACGGCTTCGCGTCCGAAGTGACGCGCGTCGCGCGCGAGGTCGGCACCGAAGGCAAATTGGGCGGCCAGGCGCAGGTGCCGGGCGTCGGCGGCACATGGAAGGACCTGACCGACAACGTCAACTTGATGGCGACCAACCTCACCAACCAGGTGCGCGGCATCGCCGACGTCGTGACCGCGGTGGCGCAGGGCAACCTCAAGCGGAAGCTGACCGTGGACGCCAAGGGCGAAATCGCGGCGCTGGCCGAGACGATCAACTTCATGATCGAGACGCTCGCCACCTTCGCCGACCAGGTGACCAACATGGCACGCGAAGTCGGCATCGAGGGCAAGCTTGGCGGCCAGGCACGCGTGCCGGGCGCCGCCGGCCTGTGGCGCGATCTGACTGACAACGTCAATCAGCTCGCCGCCAACCTGACGAACCAGGTGCGCTCGATCGCGGATGTGGCGACCGCCGTGACCAAGGGCGACCTGACGCGTTCGATCGCGGTGGAAGCGTCGGGCGAGATGGCCGCGCTCAAGGACAATATCAACGAGATGATCCGCAACCTGAAGGATCAGACGTTGAAGAATGCCGAGCAGGATTGGCTCAAGACCAACCTCGCGCGCTTCAGCCGCATGTTGCAGGGCGAACGCGATCTCGCGACCGTGTCCAACCTGATCATGTCCGAATTGGCGCCGCTGGTGAACGCGCAATATGGCGTCTTCTACGTCACGCGGCGCGAGGAGAATGACACCGTCCTCGATCTTGTCGCCTCCTATGGCGCGGAGAAGCGCGAGGAGCTGAAGTCGGTATTCAAGCTGCGCGAGGGCCTGGTCGGCCAATGCGCCGCCGACCGCCGCGCGATGCTGCTCAAGGACGTGCCCAACGAGTTCATCAAGATCGGTTCAGGCTTGGGTCACGCCAAGCCCGCCAATGTGGTGATCATGCCTGCCTTGTTCGAGGACGATGTGAAGGCGGTGATCGAGCTCGCCTCGTTCAGCGAATTCAACGAGACGCACCAGACCTTCCTCGACCAGTTGATGGAATCGGTCGGGATCGTGCTCAACACGATCGCCGCGACGATGCGGACCGAGGGCCTGCTCAAGCAGTCGCAGCTGCTGACGCAGGAGCTGCAGGCCCGCCAGACCGAGCTCACCACCAAGCAGGAAGAGCTGCACAATACGAACGAGGAATTGCAGGAGAAAGCCCAGCTTCTGGAGAATGAGAAGAAGCAGGTCGAAGCCAAGAATTTCGAGATCGACATGGCGCGCCGCGCGGTCGAGGAGAAGGCTGAGCAGCTTGCGCTCACCTCAAAATACAAATCCGAATTCCTGGCCAATATGAGCCACGAATTGCGCACGCCGCTCAATTCCCTGCTGCTGCTGTCGAAGCTGCTGGCGGACAATCCGCAGGGCAACCTGAACGAGAAGCAGACCGAATTCGCGCGCACGATCCACTCGGCGGGATCGGACCTGTTGAGCCTGATCAACGACATTCTCGACTTGTCCAAGATCGAATCCGGCACGGTATCGATCGAAATTGGCGACATGCCGATGGCGGGCCTCGGCCAGCATATGGAGCGCACCTTCCGCCAGCTCGCCGCCGACAAGGGCCTCGACTTCAAGGTCGAATTCGACTCCAGCCTGCCCTCCTCGGTCCGTACCGATGAGAAGCGCCTGCAGCAGGTCGTGCTCAATCTTCTGTCCAACGCGTTCAAATTCACCGCGCAGGGCAGCGTCACGCTCAACGTCGCGACCGCGACCAATGGGTGGAGCACCAACCACCCGGTGCTCAAGACGGCCGAGAATGCGATCCGGATCAGCGTGACCGACACCGGCATCGGCATCCCCGAGGACAAGCAGAAATTGATCTTCGAGGCATTCCAGCAGGCCGACGGCACCACCAGCCGCAAATATGGCGGCACCGGCCTCGGCCTGTCGATCAGCCGCGAGATCGCGCGCCTGCTCGGCGGCGAATTGCAGGTGCGTTCGAAGCCGGGCGAAGGCTCGACCTTCACGCTCTTCATCCCGCTCCAGGCAAGCGTGCCGGCGACGATGCCCGCAATGGGCAGCCAACCGCGCTATCAGAATAGCGGCGCGACCGTCGCCTCGGCCCTGCCGACCAGCCTCGAGATCGTCGACGATCGCGATGCGCTGGGCGACGATCCGTTCGTGCTGATCGTGGAGGACGACCCGACCTTCGCCTCGATCCTGCTCGATCTGGCGCGCGATGCGGGGCTGAAGGGCGTGGTCTCGACCGCGGGCGCGGGAACGCTGGCGATGGCGCGCAAGCTTCAGCCCAATGCGATCACGCTCGATCTCGGCCTGTCCGATATCGACGGCTTCGTGCTGCTCGACCTGCTCAAGCATGATCCGCAAACCAGCCATATTCCGATCCACGTCGTGTCCGGCGCGGACGAGGCGGACAAGGCGATGAATATCGGCGCGTTCGGCATCACCACCAAGCCGGCGGCACAGGAGGAATTGCTCAGCATCTTCCGCACGTTGATCCGGCAGATCCACCGTACCGAACGGCGAGTCCTGATCGTGGGCGACACCGCGCCACGTCGTGCCGCCGCCCGGGCGCTACGCGATACGGGGGTGCTGATCGAAGATGCGGGCAGCATCGCCAGGCACAAGAAAGCGCTCGATCATTTCGACGTGCTGCTGCTCGCTTATGCGGATAGCGCCAAGGCCGCGATGGAGCTGGCCAAGATCGGCCGCAGCAAGAATGTGCCGCCGATCCTGGTGTTGAGCCAGGACGGCGAAACCGCGCGTCTTGCCGCGCAGGCGACCGAGCTTGGCGGTGAGCGCGACATCGCGGTCGTCGCCGGACTGGAGGAGCTGGCGCCTCGCCTGGCTTATACGGCGCGGCGGGCGCGCAGTTCGATCAACGACAATGCGACCGCCACGACCACGCGGCCACCGGTGGCGGACGAGCTGCGCGGATCCAAGGTGCTGATCGTTGACGACGATATTCGCAATATCTACTCGCTCACCAGCGTTCTGGAGACCTACGGGGTCGAGGTGCTGCATGCCGAACGCGGCCGCGACGGCATCACGATCCTGGAGAATACGCCCGCCATCAACGTTGCATTGATCGATATCATGATGCCCGAAATGGACGGATATGAAACGATGCAGCACATTCGCGCCAATGCCGCGCTGGATGGGGTGCCGCTGGTCGCGGTCACTGCCAAGGCGATGAAGGGCGACCGCCAGAAGTGCCTCGATGCGGGCGCCTCCGATTATATCGCCAAGCCGGTCGATATCGAGTTGATGCTTGCCCTGCTGCGCGTCTGGATCGGCCGCTCGCGCGATCGCGAAGGCGCGGCCGTGATCGGCTTTGTCGAGGCGGCCGCGGAGTAAGACGTGGCGCGCTCACTCTCCTTGGGCGGCGGCGCCGATCGGGCGCGGATCCTGCTGGTCGACGATGACGAGCGCAATCTGCTCGCGATCAAGACCGTGCTGGACGACGTCGCCGACGTGGTGGTCGCCAATTCGGGCGAGGAGGCCTTGCGCCACCTGCTCAAGGGCGAATTCGCGGTGATCCTGCTCGACGTCTACATGCCGGGCATGGACGGCTACGAAACCGCCCAGATGATCCGCAGCCGCGAGCAGACCAAGCGTATCCCGATCGTCTTTCTCTCCGCGGTCAACAAGGAAAGCGAACATCTGCTGCGCGGCTATGCGATGGGCGCGGTCGATTATGTGTTCAAGCCGGTCGATCCGATCGTGCTCAAATCAAAGGTCGCGGTGTTCGTCGACCTGTTCCAGATGCGGCGCGAGATCCAGCGCAACGCCGCGCATGAGCAAAGGCTGCTCGACGTCACGATCCGCGCCAATGCCGAGAAACTGCGCGTCGAACAGGAATTGCGGCTGGCCGAGCAGCGCCAGGCAGCGATCCTGGAATCGCTTCCGCTCGTCATCTATCTCGAGGATCGGGACGCGGTGGCCCCGCGCATCCCGCGCTTCGTCGCGGGCAATTTCCAGGCATTGACCGGTTATGATTTCGACGCGGTGCGCGCCAACCCCAATCTGTGGGAAGAAAGGCTCCACCCGGAGGATCGCGACCGCGCCCTTGCCGGCCTCGCCACCCGCCGCGGCGCGCAGGCTGGCGCGTTCGAATATCGCTGGCAGTGCGCCGACGGCAGCTGGAAGCATTTTCTCGATCAGGCCGTGCTGTTGTGCGACGACATGGGCAACAGGACCGAATTTGCCGGCACGATCCTCGACGTGACCGAGCGCAAGGCGCTGGAAGCCCAGCTCACCCATTCGTTGAAGATGGATGCGATCGGGAAGCTTACCGGGGGCATCGCGCACGATTTCAACAATCTGCTCGCGGCCGTGCTCGGCGGGATCGGGATGATCGAACGGCGGATCAAGATGAGCGACGATCAGAAGCGGATCGTCGACATGACCAGGCATGCAGCCGAGCAAGGCACCGAACTGGTCAGCCGCCTTCTGTCGTTCGCGCGCCGCCAGACGCTCGAGCCCGCGCGCCTGCCGATCCAGCGGCTGGGCGAATCGGTGGGCGATCTGCTGAGCCACACGTTGGGCGGGCTGGTGCAGCTCGACTGGCGGCTGGGGAACGGCCTGTGGCCGGCTTATGCCGACGGTTCGCAGCTCGAACTGGCGCTGATCAACCTGATCATCAACGCGCGCGACGCCATGCCCGCCGGCGGAAGCATCACCGTGACCGGCGAGAATCGCACGCTGGACGTCGTCAACGAGGCGGGCCTGGAGCCGGGCGATTATGTGCTGCTGACGGTGGCGGACGATGGCGCGGGCATCCCGCCTGACCTGATCGATCAGGTGCTGGAGCCTTTCTTCACCACCAAGGAAATGGGCAAGGGAACGGGCCTGGGCCTGTCGATGGTCTATGGCTTTGCCCAGCAATCGGGCGGGACGCTCCGCATCGACAGCGAAGTCGGATCCGGCACCCGTGTCGAAATCTGGTTGCCGCGCGCGATTGCCGATGCCGACAGCCCGTCGAAGGAAGCCAGCAAGAACGCGGACATCATTCAGACGCCTTCCGTGTTGCGGATCCTGCTGGTCGACGACCATGCCGGCGCGCGCGTCACCACCGCCGCCCTGCTCCACGACATGGGGCATGACGTGGTGGAGGCCTGCGACGGGCCCAGGATGCTGGACCTGCTGCGCGCGGCGCCAAACGGGTTCGACCTGATCGTCAGCGACTATGCGATGCCGCTCATTTCGGGCGCCGAAGGCATCCGCCAGGCGCGCGAAATCTGCGCCGACATTCCCGCCATATTGATCACGGGCTATGCCGAGGCAGCCTCGATTTCAGGGCGCCCGTCGGACGTGCACATCCTGCTCAAACCGTTCGGCGCCGAACAATTCGCCGCCGCAATCGCGAGCGCGGTCAACCGCCGCGCTGTAGCGATCGCGGCGGAATAGCCACTACCCGTCATGCCGGACTTGTTCCGGCATCCACCCAACCACCCGCGTATCGGCTGCGGCCCGGTGGACCCCGGAACCAGTCCGGAGTGACGAAGTGAGTTAAGGAACCTCGTCCAGAAACTCGTTGATCGCGGCCAATGCCTCGGGCTCGTCGAGCATCGGCGCGTGGCCGACATTGGGAACCTCGCGTAGCCGCGCCGTCTCATGCTCGGTCATCATTCGCGTGGCATCGCCCGCCGCCAGCAGATCGGACAGGCCGCCACGCAGCAGCAGCAACGGCCGTCCGCGCGCGAGGCCATGCCAGCGTTCCCACGGATCGGCGGGTAGAGGCCCGGTGCCGAACGCGGCGGCGATCGCGGGATCGTAATCCGCCACGATCCGCCCGCCTTCCTCGCGGAACATGCGCGCCGCCATCGCCCGCCAATCCTGCGCGCCATAATGCGCCAGCGCATGCTTGTTCTGGCGCTCAAGATATGAGGCGGCCTCGTCCCACGTATCGAACATGGGCGCGTTGCCGACATACGACGCGATCCTCGCCAGCCCCTCCGCCGCCAAGACCGGCCCGACATCGTTGATCACCGCGCCCGCGATCAAAGCCGGCGCGAGCGCGGCCAGCTCCATCGTGATCAGTCCGCCCATCGAGGTGCCGATGAAGATCGCCCGCGCGATGCCGAGCGCGCCGGCATCGCGCGCGTGCAGTCTCAGCCCGTCGGCGGAATCCCAGGTCCTATGCAGGAAGCCTGTCTCCGTCTGCGTCACGACCTGGCCGGGTCCATTCCGCGCGCGATCAGCTCGCCGCCGACACGCGCCACCTCCTCCGGCGTATAATCGTCGCCCCACACGCCGAAGCGCAGGCCGAGGAACACGTTCATGCCCATCAGCGCCCAGGCACGGATCTCGGACGAGCCCTCGCTGATTTCGCCGCGTTCATAAGCTGCGTCGAGCCGCGCCGCGATGCGTCGCGCGGTGCTGGTATAATGTTCGCGATAGGTCGCCGGATCGACGAATTCGGCCTCGTCGACGATCCGGTAAATCTCCTTGTGAAGACGCGCGAATTCGAGAAACGCCTGCTGGCCTTCGCGCTCGGCGTCGAGCTGGTTCGCCTGCGCGGAGATACGCGGCGCGACGAAATCGCGCACCTGCGCGGAGACGTCGCGAACGAGCGCGGTGAACACCTCCTCCTTGCTATCGAAATAGGTGTAGAAACTGCCGATCGCGACGCCCGCACGCTGCGTGATCTGGCTGATCGACGCCTCGTGGAAACCCTTCTCGCCAAACTCCTCAGCCGCCGCGTCGAGCAATTGACGCAGCGTACGGCGGCCCCGCGCGGTCTTGGGCGTCTTCTCGCCCGATGTGGCGGCGACGCGCGTATCGTCCTGTTTTTCCGTCATTTCGCGCTTTCTCGTCCTCGCCTGCTCATTTCTAATTTGAAACCTGGTTCAGGTTTCATTATGACGTTTGCCACACGAAGCGCAAGCGGCAGGCTCAAGCGCTCGAAGGAGGGGATGATGGGTTTTTCGGCTATCTCGATTCGCGCGCTTCTGATCGGCGGCGTGAGCCTCGGCGTGCTCGCCACCGCGCCCGTTTCGGCGCAGACCAACACTCCGTCCGGCGGGCAAACCGCCGCACCGGCCGATACGACCAGCCAGGAAGTCGTCGTCACCGCGCGGCGGCGCGAGGAGACGTTGCTCAAGGTCCCGGTCGCGGTCACCGCGTTCACCGGCCAGAAACTGGAGGCGAACGGCGCGATCGACCTGACCGACATTCAGACCACCACCCCCAATACCACGTTGAAGGACGCGCGCGGCACCAACTCGACGCTTGCCGCCTTCATCCGCGGCGTCGGCCAGCAGGATCCGGTGCCGGGCTTTGAGGCGGGCGTCGGCATCTATCTCGACGACGTCTATCTCAACCGTCCGCAGGCCTCGGTGCTCGACGTTTACGACGTCGACCGGATCGAGGTGCTGCGCGGCCCTCAGGGCACGCTCTATGGCCGCAACACGATCGGCGGCGCGGTCAAATATGTGACCAAGCGCCTCCCCAATCATCCCGAGCTCAGCATCAAGGGCACCTATGGTTCGTATAACGAGCTGGACGGCGTCGTCAGTCTTTCGACCCCGATCGGCAATAGCGGGTTCAAGATCGGCGCGTCGGGCGCGCGGTTGGGACATGACGGCTTCGGCGAGAATACCAACCTCCATATCGACAATTACAACAAGGATCTGTGGGCCGCGCGCGGCACGCTCGAATTCGAATCGCCCGACAACCGTCTCTTCGTGCGCGTGACCGGCGACTATACCGACGACAAATCCAACGCGCGCAACGGCCATCGCCTGATCCCCGGCCTCCTCTCCGGCGCGCCGGTTCTGGACAATGTCTATGACACGCAGGCCGGCCTCGCCAATCCGAAGGAGAGCGTGAAGAGCGGCGGCATCTCCATGTCGGTCACCGCCGAACTCACCGACAATCTCACCTTCCGCAGCATCAGCGCCTATCGCAAGGACACGTCCTTCACGCCGATCGATTTCGACGCACTGCCCGCAACCGACGTCGACGTGCCTGCTGTCTATCGCAACAACCAGACCAGCCAGGAATTCCAGCTGCTCTACAAGAGCGACAAATTGAACGGCATCCTCGGCTTCTATCATCTGGCGGCGCAGGCCTCGACCGGCTTCGACGTGTTGCTCTCCACCACGATAGCGGGCCTCGACGCCTATACGGCAGGCGACGTCCACACCAACACCAACTCGATCTTCGGCGATTTCACCTATGATTTCACCGACCGGCTGAGCCTGTCGCTCGGCGGACGCTACACCTGGGATCAGCGCGACAGCCACATCTTCAAGGCGAATTATCTGGGTGGCGTGACGTCCGAATTCGGCGGCAATCCCACCCCGTTCGGCGCGCCCGCCACCAATTTCGACGGCACCGCGAAATTCAAGAAATTCACCCCGCGCGCATCACTGAGCTTCAAGGTCACCCCCGACCAGATGGTCTATGCGTCTTATTCGGTCGGCTTCAAGGGCGGCGGCTTCGATCCGCGCGGTTCGGGCGCATCGGCCCCCGACACCAACGGCGACGGTGCCCGCTCCTACCAGGAGATTTATAATTACCTCCGCTTCAAGCCGGAGACGGTGAAAAGCTATGAGATCGGCTGGAAAGGGGCGGCGTTCGACCGCCGCCTCACCTATGCGATCGATGGCTTCTACGCCAATTACACCGACGTTCAGATCCCAGGATCGGTCGGCGCGGTCGTGAATGGCGTGCCGACCTTCATCGGCATCACCACCAACGCCGCCAAGGCGCGGATCTGGGGCACCGAGGTCGAGGCCAATGCGATCCTCGCGCGTGGCTTCGCGGGGGCGGGCTCGAACCTCTACCTCAACGGCACGCTCGGCTATATCGATCCGAAATATAAGAAGTTCATCGGGCCGACCGGCGCGGACGTAGCGGATGTGCGCGTGTTCCAGAACACCCCGCATTGGACGACCAGCGCCACGCTCGGCACCGGCCTCCCCGTCTCGGGCGGCACGATCACCGCGTCGACGACATTGTCCTACCGCAGCCTGACGCATCAGTTCGAGACGGCGAGCCCGTTCCTCGACCAGAAGGGCTATTAGCTATGGGACGCGAACCTGGTCTACAGCTTCGCTGCCGGACGTTACTCGATCGGGCTGCACGGCAAGAATTTGACCGACAAGCGCTACAAGACCTCCGGATATCAATATATCCGCTCCTTCATCGACGGCACGCCGAACCCGCTGAACGGCAAATATGTGCCGACGCTCGGCAAGGAAGGCATCGCGACCGCCTTCTACGGCAACCCCCGCCAGATCCTCGCGACGTTCACCGCGAAGTTCTAAGCTGCTACCGGCCGGGTGGAGACACCCGGCCGTTTCTTTTGGGGGAGTTGGGATGAAACGCTACGACACCGCCGCCTCGCGCGCCTTCGTGCTGGCGATGCTGCTGATCGTCTACACGTTCAACTTCCTCGACCGGCTGGTGATGTCGATCCTCGCCACGCCGATCAAGACCGAGCTTCATCTGAGCGACACGCAATTGGGCATGCTCGGCGGACTTGCCTTCGCGATCCTCTATTCGACGCTCGCCATCCCCTTCGCCTGGATCGCGGACCGCACAAAACGCAGCTGGGTGATCGGCATCTCGCTTGCGGTGTGGAGCGGCTTCACCGCTTTGTGCGGCCTCACGAGCGGCTTCGCGCAGCTCTTTCTATTCCGGCTCGGCGTCGGCGTCGGCGAGGCCGGCGGCGTCGCCCCTTCCTACGCGCTCATCTCGGACGTCTTCCCGCCGCAGCAACGCGCGCGGGCGCTCGGCATCTATTCGCTGGGCATCCCGCTCGGCGCTGGCTTCGGCATATTGTTCGGCGGCGCCGTGGCAGCCGCAGTCGACTGGCGCACCGCTTTCCTCGCAGTGGGCCTCGCCGGCCTGATCTTCACGCCGATCTTCGCGCTGACCGTACGCGAACCCGAACGCACCGGCACGATTGGACAGAGCCAGGTCTCGATCGGCAGCGTCGTCGCCATCCTCGCCGCCAAGCCCGCTTTCTGGCTGCTGGCCTTCGGCGCGGCCTGCAGCTCGATGGTGGGTTACGGCCTCGCATTCTGGCTGCCCTCCTTGCTCCAGCGCTCGTTCGGCATGACCTTGCTCTCGGCCTCGCATTTCTACGGCTTGCTGCTGCTGGTCGGCGGAATCCCCGGTATCTTGCTCGGCGGCTGGACCGCCGATCGCGCGGGGCTCAGCGGCAAGACCGGCTATGCGCGCATCCCGGGCATCGCCTTCCTGATCGCGGTGCCCTTGTTCGCGGCGGGCATATTGAGCCATTCGTCCGCGCTCGCCTTCGCGCTGTTCCTGGTCCCGCAAGCCTTGTCTTATATGTGGCTCGCGCCGGTATTGACCGCGGTCCAGCACCTCGTCCCCGCCCCCGTCCGCGCGACTGCCTCGGCCAGCTTCCTGCTGATCAACAATTTGCTCGGCCTGGGGCTCGGCGCGCTCACGATCGGCAAATTGTCCGACCTCTTGAAACCAAGCTTCGGCGATGAGGCGCTGCGCATAAGCATGCTCGCCGCGCTCGCCTGCTATCTCGTCGCGGGATTGCTGATGCTGATCGCCGCCCCGCGCCTCCAACGCGACTGGGTGGATTGAACCCCTTAAGCCTCTCCGCCGTCACTTTCCTCTGCCGATGGCTGTCGTTTCCGTGCGATCTTCGCGCTTTCGGCCTTGAGCGGCCGCGAGACCGGGCAGACTTCCTGGACATAGCCGTTTAGCGTGTTGGCGAGATTGTCCGGTACCAGCCGATAATAGACATATTGTCCGCGCTTCTCGCTGGCCACCAACCCTGCATTTTCGAGTACGCCAAGGTGCTGCGACACGGCGGGCTTCGAGATGTTGAAGCGGGACGCAATCTCCCCCGCGCTGAGCTCGGCATGCGCGAGATAGGCAAGGATTTTCCGCCGGGGCGTGGAGGCCAGCGCTTCGAAGACTTTCTGCATGAGGCTTATTTAAGGAATAAGTTAATCACTTGACAAGGGCCATGGAGTAATTAAGCAATGAGTTAAATACCTAGGAGGTGGCTGAGATGGGGTCTTCGGAGGTGAACACGATCGTCGAGATAGAGGGGTGCAGCCCCACCGGAGGAAAAGTGCGATGGGATCCGGTCCGCTCGCTCTGGAACGGAGGGATGCTCGTCATGTCGCTGGTCTTTGCGCCGGCGGTGGCGAGTTGGGGAGCCGTCGCGGTTTTTCTGGTGACGACCGGCGGATCGCTGCTGCTCGGCCACAGCGTCGGCTTCCACCGCCGCCTCATCCACCGCAGCTTCGAATGCCCGCGCTGGCTGGAGCGCACCCTTGCTTGGATCGGCACGACGGTCGGTATGGGCGGGCCTTTATGGATGATCCGCACGCATGATTTGCGCGACTGGGCGCAGCGCCAGCCCGATTGCCATGATTATCTGGCCCATCGTCGTCCAATGCTGATCGACGCCTGGTGGCAATTGCATTGCAGCCTGCACTTGCGACATCCACCCCGCTTCGATCTTGGCCCGGCCGGCAAGGACCCTTTCTACCGCTTTCTCGACGCGAGCTGGATGGTGCAGCAATTGCCGATCGCAGCCTTGCTGTTGGCGGTCGGCGGCTGGGGCTGGGTTGTGTGGGGCGTTTGCGTGCGCGTGAGCCTGTCGGTGACCGGGCATTGGTTTGTCGGGCATCTTGCCCATCGCCGTGGCCCGCAGAGTTGGCTTGTCGACGGCGCCGGCGTACAGGCACACGACGTTTCCTGGGCCGCGATCCCGACCATGGGTGAGGCGTGGCATAATAATCATCACGCTTTTCCGGGATCAGCGCGCATCGGCCTGTACCCCGGCCAGAGCGATTGGGGCTATCGGTTCATCCAGCTACTGGAGCAATTCGGGCTCGCCTGGAATGTCGTGCTGCCAGACGCTTTGCCCCATCGGCCTGCACTCCGATCCGTGCGCGTCGACGATCACAGGCCGGCGGCCGTCCACCATCTCGGACGGGCCTAACCGATGCGCCTGCTCCCCTCTTTCCACGGTACGATCTCGCGGACGGCCTATGCGTTTGCGGCGCCCGCACTGATCCTGTCCCAGCATTTCGTAGTCGCTGGCACCTACGTCTGGTTCCGCACACCCATCGCCGCCGACGCGGGATTCTGGCTACTGCCGCTGCGCCGTCTATCGCAATTGCCAGACCTGTCTGCCTGGGCAGCTGTGCTGAGTTTCACCTTCTGCCTGGGCATATCCTGGGCACTTGCCGTCTTGTCCTTCCGTCGGGCCAACCTGACCGGCTATGCCTATCTGCCGGCTGCCCTGGCTATGGTTCCCGGGCTCCAGATCGGCGCGGTCTTGCTGCTCGCAGCATTGCCCGGGAAGTCCGACGATCCGCCTGAGGAGCGTCCGGTCGGTGTGAATGCCGCTCATGTTCTCCAGGGCGCGCTCGCCGGCGTCACCATCATCGTGCTGGCCGTGCTGATCTCCGCAGTCACCTTCGGTGCCTATGGCTGGGGACTATTCGTGATGACCCCCTTCCTGGTGGGGCTCACGACCGCCTATCTCGCCAACCGCGATGTCGCGCTGGGTCGCGGGCAGACCAACCTACTCGTCATCGCAGCAGCCGGTCTGGGCACTCTTGCGCTGATCATGTGTGCGCTCGAAGGGCTGATCTGCGTCCTGCTTGCATCGCCGCTCGGCGCGCTCGTCGCTCTGGCTGGCGGTACTCTTGGCCGAGCCTTGGCCGGAGTGGGCCATCGCCGGGGCAAGCCGCTGCTCAGCGTTGCGCTGCTGCCCGCCATCTTCGCGCTCGAAGCGGCAACTCCTCCCGCCGTGCCGATCGACCTGCGGCAATCGATCGACATCGACGCGCCGCCTTCCATGGTCTGGAAGGCGGTAACGAGCGATGACCCGATCGGGCCGCCACCCTGGCTGGTCGCCAAAGCCGGCTTTGCTTACCCGTTGCGCGGTCGTCTCGTCGGCAAGGGTGTGGGCGCGGAACGCATCGGCACCTTTTCAACAGGTGTCGCACGCGAACGTGTGACCGAATGGGTGCCCTCTCATCGCCTCGCCTTCATCCTACTCGATCAGCCGCCGATGATGGAGGAGATGAGCCCCTATCGCCGCGTTCACGCCCCGCACGTTTCCGGCTACTTCATAACCACGCGGACCGGCTTCGAGCTTGAGGCTTTGGGCAAGCACCGGACCCGGCTGACGATCGAGGATTCACACGTTCTGCGGCTCGATCCCGCACTCTATTGGGAACCGATGGCGCGCTGGGCCATCGCCAAAAATGTGGCCCAGGTTCTGCGGAGCATCAAGCAGCGCTCCGAAGCTGGCACAAATGGGAATGATCTGTTCTGATCCATTCCGCGCTTTGTATGCGACCGGAACAGGCGTAAAATCCTCGCAGCAACGAAAGACTCCGGTGAAGCGGGAGTCGCGCTTCGCCGGCGGTCGAGACTGCGGGAGAGACGCTATGGCGATCACACAGGCTATGCCGGCCGGCGCGGAGGCGCCCACCGCCGTGCGGCATATTGGATTATCGGACCTGCGGGCGTCGCTTGGCGACGGATGGCGCGATTTCCAGGAGAAACGCGGCGATATCGTCGTCGTCGGCTTCCTCTATCCGCTGATCGGCCTGATCGTCGCGGCGATGGCGCTCAACAACCGCTTCGTGCCGCTCGCTTTCCCGCTGTGCGCGGGGCTTTCCCTACTCGGACCGGCGGTCGCGGTCGGCTTCTACGAACTGGCGCGGCGGCGCGAACGCGGCGAGGAGTCCGACTGGAGCCATTTCCTCGACGGCTTCCGCCGCAACGGCGCGTCGATCGCGCTCGCGACCCTCGTCCTGGCCGCGATCTTCGGGCTCTGGCTGGGCGCGGCCTGGCTGCTCTACACGCAGGCTTTCGGCGACGGCTACATGATGTGGTCGTTCAGCCATCTCAACACGGTGACGTTGCCCGATTTCCTGTCGCACCTGTTCGCGACGCGCGAGGGCTGGACGCTGATCCTGCTCGGCAATCTCGTCGGCGCGGGCTTCGCGCTGGTCGTACTTGCGCTGAGCGTCGTCACCTTCCCGATGCTGGTCGATCGCCAGGTCGACGTCGGCACCGCCTTCGCCACGTCGCTGCGCGCCTTCGGCGCCAATTGGAAGAGCCTGATCGGCTGGGGCGTGATGGTCGGCGCGCTGCTCGTGCTGGGCGCGATACCGGCCTTCATCGGGCTTGCCGTCGTGCTGCCCGTGCTCGGTTATGCGACCTGGCATCTCTACACGCGGATCATCCCGCGCTGATAGTGAGGCAGCGTTCGGGCTGGGCGGCGCCAAGATCGGTGCCTAGCGCAGCCGTGCGGCCAGGAAATCTACGAACACCCGCACCCTCGCCGGCGTGTTGGCACCACCGACGAACACCGCGTGGATCAGCTCGACGTCGCCGGGATTATAAGCTTCCAGGATCGGGATCAGGCGCCCGGCCGCAATCTCTCCGACGACGCTGAACGCGCCGACACGCGCGACGCCGACGCCGTTCGCCGCCAGCTGGCCCAGCGTCTCGCCGTTATTGGCCTCTATATTGCCTTTCACGCACAGCGAAAAATCCCGGCCGTCGGCACGGAACGGCCAGATCGGCTCCGCGCGGCGGAAGTTGAAGTTGAGGCAATTGTGACTGTGAAGGTCTTCCGGCCTGCGCGGCGTACCGTGCCGCGCGAGATAAGCGGGCGATGCGACGATCACGCGCCCTGTCTCCCCCAGCTTGCGGATCGTCAATGTGCTGTCGGCGAGCGGCCCGAAGCGGATCGCCACATCCGCCTGGCCGGCAGCGACGTCCACCAAAGTGTCGGTCAGCGCGATATCGACCAGGATATGCGGGTAGAGCGCGGCGAATTCGCCGAGCAGCGGCACGACGCATAGCCGGCCGTGGGACAAGGCGGCACTGACCCGCAGCCGCCCGCGCGGCGCGCCCTGATCGGCGATCTGCTGTTCGGCATCGTCCAGATCGGCCAGTATCCGGCGGGCGGTCTGGAGATAGGCCTGCCCTTCCGCCGTGAGCGAGAGGGCTCGCGTCGAACGCAGCAGCAGGCGCACGCCGAGTCGCGCCTCGATCCGGTCGATCGCGCGGCTCACCGCCGAGGGACTTAGGTCCAGAGCCCGCCCCGCGGCGGAAAAACTCTCGCCCTCCACCACAGCGACGAACAGACTCAGTGCCCGCGCCCGATCCGCTCCACCCGCCAGCTTTGCGTCCATTGCAAAAATCCTTCGCGTCAGTGGCTTCTACCCGATCGACAATCGGCCATCCACTTATGCGTCACCATAGCAATAGGAAGGTCGACCATGGAATATCGGCAACTCGGCGCGTCGGGCCTGCGCGTGCCGGCGCTGAGCTTCGGCACGGGCACGTTCGGCGGCCAAGG
>JAEKMC010000034.1 GCA_019508115.1 Sphingomonas sp. | reverse complement strand
CGGGCGGCTGCTCGGCGCGATCGCGCTCAAGGACGTGGTCAAGGCGGGCATCCGCGAACGTTTCGGCGAGCTCAGGAAAATGGGCATCCGCACGGTGATGATCACGGGCGACAATCCGCTGACCGCCGCTGCGATCGCGGCCGAGGCGGGAGTGGACGATTTCCTCGCCCAGGCGACGCCCGAAGACAAATTGGCGCTGATCCGCGCCGAGCAACAGGGCGGCAAGCTGGTGGCGATGTGCGGCGATGGGACCAATGATGCGCCCGCGCTCGCCCAAGCCGATGTCGGCGTGGCGATGAACACCGGCACGCAGGCGGCGCGCGAGGCGGGCAATATGGTCGATCTCGATAGCGACCCGACCAAATTGATCGAGGTGGTGGGCCTCGGCAAGCAATTGCTGATGACACGGGGCGCCCTCACCACCTTCTCCGTCTCGAACGACGTTGCCAAATATTTCGCGATCATCCCGGCGATGTTCGTCGTGCTCTATCCTGGGCTTGGCGTGCTCAACGTGATGCATCTCGCCTCGCCCACCAGCGCGATCCTGTCCGCGATCATCTTCAATGCGCTGATCATCCCGGCACTCGTGCCGCTTGCGCTCAAGGGGGTGAAATATGTGCCGATGGGGGCGGGGCCGCTGCTGCGCCGCAACCTTGCAATCTATGGGCTGGGCGGCCTCGTCGCGCCGTTCGTCGGCATCAAGATCATCGACTTAGCGGTGGCAGGAATGGGGTTAGCGTAATCGTTCCCCGGCGAAGGCCGAGGTCCAGTTCAACGACGCCTCTGGACCCCGGCTTTCGCCGGGGAACCGAAGAAAGATCAAATCATGAGCAGAGACATTCTATCCTCCTTACGCCCCGCTTTGGTGATGACGCTTCTCTTCGCGCTGCTGCTTGGGCTCGCTTACCCGCTGGCCATCACCGGCGTCGGCCAGCTCGTCTTCCCGCGTCAGGCCAATGGCAGCCTGATCACGGACAAGGGGAAGGTCGTCGGTTCGGAGCTGCTCGCCCAGGGCTTCGTTTCGGACCGCTATTTCCATCCGCGTCCGTCGGCGGCGGGCAAGGGCTATGACCCGCTCGCTTCCGGCGGCTCCAACCTCGGTCCGGCTAGTCAGGCGCTGCACGATCGGGTGGCGGGCGATATCAAGGCTCTGAAGGCTTCCGCGCCGGAGGCTCGGGTTCCACTCGATCTGGTGACGGCCTCCGCCTCGGGCCTCGATCCCGACATCACGCCCGAGGCGGCCTTGTATCAGCTGTCGCGCGTCGCCCGGGCACGCGGGATCGGCGAGGATCGGTTGCGGATGATGGTGAAGGACGCGACGGCGCATCCGCTGCTGGGCTTCCTCGGCGAGGATCGCGTCAACGTGCTGATGCTCAATCGACAGCTCGACGCAGAAAGCGCTAAACCATCCCGGTGAGCGCAAACGACGATCGCCCCGATCCGGACGCCCTGCTCCGCCAGGCGGAGCAGGAGACGCGCGGCAAGCTCAAGGTCTTCCTTGGCGCGGCACCCGGCGTCGGCAAGACCTATGAGATGCTGAACGAGGGCGCCGCGCGCGAACGTGCCGGCACCGACGTCGTGATCGGCGTGGTCGAAACGCACGGCCGTGCCGAAACCGAGGCTTTGGTGGTCGGGCACGAGGTCATCCCGCGAAAAGCGATCGACTATCAGGGCCGCAAGCTCGCCGAGATGGATCTGGACGCGATCCTCGCGCGCAAGCCGCAGCTCGTCCTGGTCGACGAGCTCGCCCACACCAACGCGCCCGAATGCCGCCATCCCAAACGCTATCAGGATGTCGAGGAATTGCTCGCGGCGGGGATCGACGTTTTCTCGACGATCAACGTCCAGCATATCGAGAGCCTCAACGACGTCGTCGCCTCCTTCACCCGCGTGCGCGTGCGCGAGACCATTCCCGACCGCATCCTCGAACAGGCCGAGATCGAGGTCGTCGACATTCCGCCCGACGAGCTGATCGAGCGGCTGAAGGACGGCAAGGTCTACGTCCCCGACGAAGCGACGCGCGCACTGTCGCACTTCTTCTCGAAGTCCAACCTGTCGGCCCTGCGCGAACTCGCGCTGCGGCGTGCGGCGCAGGCGGTCGATGCGCAGATGCTCGATTATGTCCGGGCCCACGCGCTCGCGGGCAATTGGGCGGGCGGTGAGCGGATCGTGGTCGCGGTCAGCGAACTGCCCGGTGCCGACGGGCTGGTTCGTGTCGGTAAGCGCATCGCCGACACGCTGCGTGCGCCCTGGACGGCGGTCCATATCGAGACGCCGCGTACGCGCACGCTGGGTGAGGAGGACAGGAAGCGCCTCGCCGCGACGCTCAACCTCGCCAGCCAACTGGACGGCAGCGTCGTGACTGTGCCCGCAATGTCCGTGATCGAGGGACTGACAGCCTTCGCGACCGAAGCGCGCGCGACCCAGCTGGTGGTGGGCAAGTCGGTCCGTTCGCGCTGGTTCGAGATGCGGCACGGATCGGTGGTCGATCGGCTGGTGCGCGACACGTCAGGCATCGCGATCCACGTCCTGCCAATGGAGGATCCCGCGCCGACGCGGCAGCGCGCGCGCAAGCCCCGGCCGGGCAATTGGGGGGCACGCAGCGATTATCTATGGGCGATGCTGATGGTCGCGGCGGTAACCGGCTTCGGCTCGGGCCTGAGCTACGTCCACGCCAATTTGGGCAATATCGCACTGCTCTATCTGCTGCCGGTGATGGTCGCGGCAAGCTTGTTCGGGCTGCGCGCGGGCCTGTTCGCGGGGCTGCTGTCCAGCCTCGCTTACAATTTCTTCTTCCTGCCGCCGACCGGCACGCTCACGATCAACAATCCCGAAAACGTCGTCACCGTCTTCGTGCTGCTGGGGGTGGCGTTCGTCACCAGCCAGTTCGCGGCGCGCACCCGCGCGCAGGCCGATCTCGCCCAATCGAGCGCGCGCGCCAATGCGGCGCTGGCGGGCTTTCTCGGCCAACTCACCCGGACAACCGGCGAGGAGGAATTGGCGCAGGCGATCTGCGGCGAGATCGGGCGCATCTTCGACGTGCGCACCGTCATCCTGACCGATTCGCCCGATGGGCCGCAGGTGCGCGCCGCCAATCCGGCCGAGGACCGGCTCGATACGATCGAGATGGCGGCGGTGCGCTGGGTGCTGGATCGCGGCGTTCCGGCAGGGCGAGGGTCAGACACGCTCACAGCCTCCGACTGGCTCTTCTATCCATTGCGCAACGCTTCGCAGACCCTGGCGGCGATCGGCATGAGCCGCGACGACGGCAGCGAGCCGATCACGTCGGACCAATTGCCGCTGCTGATGAACCTGCTCGACCAGGCGGCGCTCGCGATCGAGCGCGCGCGCCTCACCGAGGAGATGCGCGATATGGCGCAATTGAAGGAACGCGACCGGTTGCGCGCGGCGTTGCTTTCCTCGGTCAGCCACGATTTGCGCACGCCTTTGACCGCGATCCTGGTCGCGGCGAGCGAATTGCGCCGCGAGGCCGCGCCCGAAACTATCGATACGATCGAGCTCGAGGCGCAGCGGCTCAATCGCTTTGTCGCCAATCTGCTCGACATGGCGCGGGTGGAGGCGGGGGCGCTCAAGCTCAAGATCGAGCCGGTCGATCTGGCCGATGCCATCGCGAGCGCGGTCCACGACACGCGCCGCGCGCTCGACGGCCACGCGATCGAGCTCGGCGTCGCGCCGGACCTGCCGCTCGTGCGGGTCGATCCGCAACTGTTCCACCACATCCTCATCAACCTGCTCGACAATGCCGGCCGCTATGCCGAGCCGGGCACACCGATCGCGATTCAGGCCGAGCGAACCCCCGGCAGCCTGACGCTCTCGGTGCTGGACCAGGGCCCCGGCCTGCCGCCGGGGCGTGAACGCGATTTGTTCGAGACGTTCAGGCGGATCGAGGGGTCTGACCGCAAGCAGACCGGGACCGGCCTCGGCCTTGCGATCGTCAAAGGCTTCGCGGAAGCGATGGGGCTAACCGTCGAGGCCGCCAATCGTGGCGAACCGGTCGGCGCGCGCTTCACCATCCGTTTCTCGGAGGCGGCCTTGGTCAGGGGAATGGACGAGGAATGAAAGAGACCGCGACCGTCCTGATCGTCGACGACGAGCCGCATATTCGCCGCTTGCTCCACGGCACGCTGACGCGCGCGGACTATCGCGTGAGCGAGGCGGGGTCCGCACGCCAGGCTTTGGCGGAGATCGAGGCGAACCCGCCCGACATTGTGTTGCTCGATCTGGGCCTGCCCGATCGCGACGGACTCGAACTGCTGCCGCTCATCCACCAGAAGTCGAAGGCGGCGGTGCTGGTCGTCTCGGCGCGGGAGGCGACCGATGAAAAGGTGGCCGCGCTGGATCTCGGCGCGATCGATTATGTCACCAAGCCGTTCGATACCGAGGAATTGCTCGCGCGGGTCCGCGTCGCGTTGCGCAGCCGGCGGGTGGCGGACGGCGGCAAGGCGCAGGTCGATGCGGGCGACGTCTCGATCGATCTCGTCCAGCGCCGTATCAGCAAACGCGGCGAAGAGGTTCACCTCACCCCCAAGGAATTCATCGTCGTCGCCGAGCTGGCGCGGTTTCCGGGCCGTGTCATCACGCATGACAAGCTGCTCGCCGCGGTCTGGCCGCGCGACTATGAGCGCCACATCGAATATCTCCGCGTGATCGTGCGCAATATCCGTCAGAAGCTCGAAGACGATCCCGCATCGCCCTCCGTTATCGTCAATGAGCTAGGGGTCGGGTATCGATTGATGGGTGTGACTGGATAGTCACTAGTGATAGATATAGAGCAAGAAATGCTGCTCACCAGAAATTTACTATTTGCTCCAGGACAAGTATTTTAGCTGTACCTCAGATTAATCGACCCTGTACCTGATATTAACGCGTTCGATTCATCCCGAATAGCTTGCATTTCATCGCTGACGAACGAACTTTCACGCATTGTGGCGGATTGGTCGGGAGCTATGAACACAAACCTTTCCCCGCTCCGCCCAGCGATGACCGCGATTGCAGCCGTTATCGCCTTGTCCTCAACCCCCTTGCTGGCGCAGGCCACGGATACCGCCGCGCCGGTAGCCGTCACCCCGCCGCCGCCCGCCGTCGTGCCGCCCGCGCCTGAAGCCGCGGCGCCCGCGCCTGTCGAGACGGCGCCTGCCCCAACCGCTGCCCCAGCCATGAAGACGATGGGCACGCCCGTCGTGCATGAAGCCGATACGGCGCCCCAGCCTTCCCAGTCGGCCACCGCGCCGACACGCACTGCCCCGCTCAAGCGTACCGCCACCGCGTCGTCCGCTCGTGCGCCGGCCCCGATTGCCCCGGCACCGGTCGCGAAGGCCTCGCTTCCGCCCGCCAAGGTCGCGCCGGCGAAGGCTGCCGCCGTGTCCGCCCCGGTTCCGGCTCCGGTCGCGAAGGCCAGCCCGACAGCGGCGCAGGCCGCCGCCGACACGCCGCCGGCCGCACCCGCGGCGACGGTTACGCGGGCCACGACCACCACGACCAACGACGAGACGCTCCCGATTGCGGGCGGCATCGGTCTCGCGATCATCGCGCTCGGAGGGGCCGCTTTTGCCGCCAGCCGCCGTCGCCGTGGCCGCGAAGATGACGAACGCGTGCTCGAGCGCGCACCGGCCGAGGCCGTCGCGGTTCCTGAGGCGGCGCCAGTCGCGGCGGCGCCGACGATGGCGGCTCCCCTCGCGGGCGCAATGCCCAGGACGCTGCCCAACGGCTTCGATATTTCGCGCTTCGGCCGCCACACGCAAGCCGCCTATCTCGGGCCGACGCCGGACAATCCCTCGCACTCGCTCAAGCGCCGCCTCAAGCGCGCAAGCTTCTTCGACCAGCGCGAACGCGAGGCGGCAGCCGCCGGCCGTCCGGTAGAGCAGGCGCCGGTTGCGGCACCCGCCGCACAGGCCGCGCGCGTCAAATGGGATGACGGCCAGATCACCGTCCGGATGGCGCCGCAACGCCAGCGCGGCGGCGTCGGCTATCTTTTCCAGCGCTGACCCGGGCGGGTCAGGGAAAGGGCGCCGTCGTTCTTTCGGAGCGGCGGCGTCACTTTCCTCTTCCCACGGGCGCTGGCGGGATCGCGTGCAAGGCGCGCGGTCCCGCTTCGCTTTTTATCCTCAGATTTCAAGCTGGCTGCCCAACTCCACCACCCGGTTGATCGGCAGCTTGAAGAATTCCATCGCGCTTTCGGCATTCTGGACCATCCACGCGAACAACTTCTCGCGCCAGATCGCCATGCCCGGCTTGGACGAGGGAATGAGCGTCTGGCGGCCGAGGAAGAAGCTCGTGTCCATCGGCCTGAAGATCGGACCGCAGCTTTCGGTACGGGCGAGTGCGGCCGGAATGTCGATCTCCTCCATGAAGCCATAATGGAGGATGATGCGATAAAAGCCCTCGTCGAGCGCTTCGCACTCCACGCGTTTTTCCTCAGGCACCTGCGGGACGCCCTGTATCTGGACCGTCAGGATGATGATGCGCTCGTGCAGCACCTTGTTGTGCTTGACGTTGTGGAGCAGCGCCGGCGGCACGCCTTTCGCGCTGGCCGACAGAAAAACCGCCGTGCCCGCGACGCGTTTGAGCGAGCGTACCGTCGTGCCGATGAACATTTCCATCGTCATCGCACTCTGGTTGAGATGCTCGCGCACGATCTGGCGGCCGCGCGCCCATGTCGTCAGCAGCGTGAAAGCGACCACCGCCACCAGCAGCGGGAACCAGCCGCCGTCGGGTATCTTGGTCAGGTTCGACGCGAAATAGGCGCCGTCGATGATCAGGAAAGCACCGGTGACGCCGATCGCTATCGGCTTCGGCCAGTTCCAGACCGAATAAGACAGCACGCCGAACATGCAGGCCGTGATGAACATCGTGCCGGTGACGGCGACACCATAGGCCGCCGCCAGCTTGGTGGAGCTTCCAAAGCCGATCGTGATCATGATCACCAGCAGCAGCAGCGCCATGTTGACGAACGGAACGTAGATTTGCCCCGCCGCCTTGGCGCTGGTGTTGACGATGCGCAGGCGCGGCAGGAAACCGAGCTGGATCGCCTGCTGCGTGACCGAGAAAGCGCCCGAGATCACCGCCTGGCTTGCGATGATCGTCGCGACCGTGGCGAGGAAGACGAGCGGCAGCCGCGCCCAATCGGGGGCCATCAGATAGAAGGGGTTCTCGATCGCCTCCGGATGGGCCAGCAGCAGCGCGCCCTGGCCCATATAATTGAGCACCAGGCACGGCATGGCGATGTAGAGCCATGATATGCTGATCGCGCGTCGGCCGAAATGGCCCATATCCGCGTAGAGCGCCTCGGCGCCCGTGACCGCCAGCACGACCGATCCCAGCGCGAGGAAAGCGAGCTTGGGATCGACCAGGAAGAAGCGCGCCGCCCACATCGGATTGAGGCTGCCGAGAATGGCCGGATGCGTCGCCACGCTGCGGACGCCAAGCACCGCCAGCACGGCGAAATAGAAAACCATGATCGGGCCGAACAAGGCGCCGACCTTGGCGGTGCCATAGGATTGGATCGCGAACAGGCCGATCAGGATCACGATCGAGATCGGCATCACCATCGCGGTGAAGGTGTCGCTGACCGTGCTTAGTCCTTCGACCGCCGACAGGACCGAAATGGCCGGCGTGATGATCGCGTCGCCATAGAAGAGCGCGGTCGCCGCCACGCCGAGCATGATGATGCCCGCCGTCCAGCGCCGTGCGCCCAGCCGCCGCGCGATCAAGGCGAGCAAGGCCAGGCTGCCGCCCTCGCCATGATTGTCCGCGCGCAGGATGATGAAGACATATTTGATCGTGACGATCAGCATCATCGTCCAGAAGATCAGGCTCAGCACGCCGAAAATGTGCGGCTGATCGACCGGCAGCGGATGCGGGCCGGCGAGGCTCTCCTTCAACGCGTAGAGCGGCGAAGTGCCGATATCGCCGAACACGACGCCAAGCGCACCGAGCGCGAGCAGGG
The DNA here is from genome assembly GCA_019508115.1 of Sphingomonas sp. GTDB lineage: Bacteria > Pseudomonadota > Alphaproteobacteria > Sphingomonadales > Sphingomonadaceae > Sphingomonas_I. Next base: position 1,370 of record JAEKMC010000034.1, on the reverse strand, counting down.
ATAGCGGTTCCTGCACATGGGAGCCGTGAGCGTGCGGCGTCTCTTCGGGCAAGGCGGAGGCCATCATCGGGTAAGCAACTTTCAAGAACGCGGATCGGTTCGTCGCCCGCCTAGGGCGGATGGCGCTATCGCCATAGGCTTTCGAGGGGACGAAGCCGTGAAGGACATATGTTTTGCATATGTTTTCGCATTTCGGGGCTTACGCAAAATCTATGCGAATGGCTTTGCGCCCGCCTCGAATCCTTATGCGGCGCCGCATAGGTCGATTCCCGATCGGGAGTTTCGGCCATGGCCTTTCACGAACGGAAATATGCAAATCTGGTCTTGCGACTGGCCGGTCTTGTCCTGTTCGGATTCGGGGCGTTGATCGCGCGCCATCTGTTCGGCGTGGCCGATCCGACCGCCAAATTCAGGGCCTTGCCTTATCTGCTGGCGCTGATCGGAATGGCGAGCACAAGCGTGGGCTCGGCGCTGGCCGTGCTGGGTCGGCATTTGTTCGATCAGGTGGATTTGTCCTCGCGCTGGACGATCCACGCCTATGGACGAGAGGCGCGGAGCAGGTCAGCGCGATTGCGCGGCTGCGACGCCCAATAGCCAAATACGCATCTTAGCGCGCGTTTCCTCGCTCAGTTCGATCAGCACGCGTCGCGCATCGCCCGCATCTCGCGACTTCGCCAACACGCCCTGTTCCAGCATCGCGTTGATGCAGCGCATTGCCGTCGTGGTCGGCACCGATGCCGCAATGCACAAGCTCGACATACTCACTCGCCGATCGAATCCGCTTTGTGCGAACAGATCGAGCAGAATGTCCCACTCGGGATCGGCGAAGATCACGGAATCGAACATCGCGTCGCGCTTGCGCCGCCAATGGCTGATCGTCCGCGCGAGCTGAACCAGGTCCGCTTCGCTGATCGCATCGCCTGCCGGGGCGGGCATGCCGATCGGCCGCGTATTCACGAGGCGCGGCCTTGGATGGTCGGCGGGTCGAGCGTGAATTCGGAAAGATCGATCGGGCGATCGGGCATGCCATGGGCGCGGCGCAGCATTTCAATCACGAGCGAGACGCGGGTGAGCCCGGCGAGATCGCCTGCTTCGACCATCAGCGCCTCGGCGGCTTCGAGATGACCCAGGCACGCTTCGAGCTGCCCCTGATTCATGACGCAAACTCCATCCGTAAAAATCCCCGCGATCTGCGCCTGGTCACTCCGGCAATCGAGCCACTCTAATGGAGGTCCGGGTTTGGCGGAAGGGCTCGTCCACATCGTCATCGCGGATCCAATTTTGCGTCGCCTGCCGGGGGCCGCTACGCATGTCTTTTCCATCGGATATATCTATGCGCCTGTCCCTGTTCATCCTGCTCCTTGCATCCG
>JAEKMC010000033.1 GCA_019508115.1 Sphingomonas sp. | reverse complement strand
CCTTGCCCCTGATCTTCGGCAGCGGCATGGGCGCCGAACTGCGCCGTCCGCTCGGTCTCGCGATCGCGGGCGGCCTGATCCTGAGCCAGGCGCTGACCTTGTTCACGACGCCGGTGATATTCCTGACGTTCGAGCGCCTGTCCGCGCGCGTGCGCCGCCGGCGGGAGAATGAACCCCTTCTGCCACTGGAGCAGGGGGTATGAGGCCCCCGCAAAAAATCCTCCTCCATAAGGGGAGGGGGACCAGCCGAAGCCTGGTGGAGGGGTATGACCGATGCAGTGAGGGGAATACCCCTCCACCGCGCTTTGCGCGGTCCCCCTCCCCTTGCAGGGGAGGATCTTCACGGTGAACCTCTCGGCGCCCTTCATCCGGCGGCCGATCGGCACGTTGTTGCTGACGGTCGGCGTGATGCTGGCGGGGATTGCCGCTTTCTTCGTGATGCCGGTCGCGCCGCTGCCGCAGGTCGATTTCCCGACGGTGAGCGTTTCTGCGAGTCTGCCCGGCGCGAGCCCGACGACGATGGCGACCAGCGTCGCCTCGCCGCTCGAACGGCGCATGGCGACGATCGCGGGCGTGACCGAGCTGACCTCGCAATCCGGGATCGGATCGACCCGCATCACCGCGCAATTCGACCTGTCGCGCAACATCGACGGCGCCGCGCGCGACGTGCAGGCGGCGATCAACGCCGCGCGCGCGGACCTGCCCGCGACGCTCAAGAGCAATCCGACCTATCGCAAGATCAATCCGGCCGACGCGCCGATCATGATCATCGCGCTCACCAGCAAGACCCGCACGCCTGCCGACATCTACAATACGGTATCCAATATCGTCGCGCAGAAGCTGTTGCAGGTGCAGGGCGTGGGCGACGTCGAACTGGGCGGCGCGGCGCTGCCCGCGGTCCGGATCGACCTCAATCCGCTCGCGCTCGCGCGCTACGGCATCCCGCTGGAGGACGTGCGCACCGCAATTTCCGCGACCAACGCCAATCGGCCGCGCGGCGTGGTCGAGAATGGCGCGACCGCCTGGCAGATCTACGGCAATGTCCCTGGCCTGAAGGCCGCCGATTATTCCAGCCTGGTGATCGCCTGGCGCAACGGGGTCGCGGTGCGCCTGTCGGACATCGCCGACGTCTATGACGGGCCCGAGGATATCCGCACGATGGGCCTGTTCAACGGTCAGCGCGCGGTGATGGTGATCATCAGCCGCCAGCCGGGCGCGAATATCATCCAGACCGTGGATTCGGTGAAGGCGCAATTGCCGATCATCGAAGCGGCGATCCCGAGCGACATCAAGGTTTCGGTGGCGTCCGACCGCACCACGACGATCCGCGCCTCGCTGCACGAGGTCGAGATCACTTTGGTGATCGCGACGATCCTGGTGGTGATCGTCGTTTCGATCTTCCTGCGGTCGCTGCGGGCGACGATCGTCCCCGCGGTGGCGGTCGTGACCTCGCTGCTCGGCACGCTCGGGATCATGTATCTGCTGGGCTTCAGCCTCAACAATCTCTCGCTGATGGCGCTGACGGTCGCGACTGGTTTCGTGGTCGATGACGCGATCGTGGTGCTGGAAAATATCACGCGCCACGTCGAACAGGGGATGAAGCCGCTTCAAGCGGCGCTGCGCGGCGCGCGCGAGGTCGGATTCACCGTGCTGTCCATCTCGATCAGCCTGGTCGCGGTGTTCATCCCGCTCTTGTTCATGGCGGGCATCATCGGCCGCCTGTTCCGCGAGTTCGCGATCACGATGACGGTCGCGGTGCTGATCAGCCTCGTCATCTCGCTCACGACCACGCCGATGATCGCCGCGCGGCTGCTCAAAGGGCGCGAGGAGGCGAAGGAGAATCGTTTCTCGCGCCTGGCCGAACGCATGTTCGACCGATTGCATAAGCAGTATGAGAAGAGCCTCGATTGGGCGCTCGCCAATCGCGGCGCGACTTTGCTGCTGCTGGCGGGCGCGGTCGCGCTCAACGTCTTCCTGCTGATCAATGTCCAGAAGGGCTTTTTCCCGGAGCAGGATACGGGCTCGCTCCAGGGCGGGTTGCGCGCCGACCAGAGCATTTCCTTTCAGGACATGCAGACCAAGCTCGGCCAGATCGTGCAGATCATCAAGCGGGATCCGGCGATCGAGAATGTGGTCGCCTTCACCGGCGGCAGCCGCGCGGGCGGGGGCTTCATGTTCGCGACGCTGAAGCCCAAGAGCCAGCGCGACGATGCGCGCGCCGTGATCACCCGGCTGCGCCCCAAATTGTCGCGGGTTACCGGCGTCGCGACCTTCCTGAGCCCCGTGCAGGACATGCGTGTCGGCGGGCGTGGCGGCAATGCATCCTATCAATATACGCTGCAGGCCGACGATCCAGCGCTGCTTGCGCGGATCGCGCCCGAGCTCGCCACCGAGCTCAAGAAATATCCCGAACTGACCGACGTCGACGTGGACGAGGCGGAAGGCGCCGCGGAGGTCTATGTGAATGTCGACCGCGATGCCGCGACGCGGCTGGGCATCACGCCGCAGACGATCGACAACACGCTCTATGATGCCTTCGGCCAGCGCCAGGTCGCGACCATCTATAGCGGCCTCAACCAATATCACGTCGTGATGGGGGTCGCGCAGCAATATACCGGATCGCCGGACTCGCTGCGCGGCGTCTATGTTCCGGCGGGCCAAGCCAACAGCAGCGGCGGCTCGACCGTGAACAATGCCGGCGCTGCGGTGACCAGCACGAGTTCGACCGGCCTGCCGTCCGCCTCGGGCACCACTGGCGCCGCCGGCAGCGCGACCACGATCGGCACCAGTGCGGGCGTGAGCGGATCGACGCCGGTATCCAGCACGGGGCAGGGCAGGGATGCCGCCACCGGCGCCGCGGTCAACACCACCGCCAGCCGGATGACGCCCTTGTCCAGCATCGCTACCTGGTCGACGCGATCGACCGCGGCGCAGGTCAACCATCAGGATGCAGCACCTTCGGCGACGATCAGCTTCGCCACCGGCAACGGCTATGCGCTGAGCGATGCGATCCAGCGCATCCGGCAGACGATGGCCGACATGCATCTGCCGACGCAGGTCCATGGCGCCGCCGCAGGCACCGCGCAGGTGTTCCAGCAATCGACCCAGTCCAATCCCGTACTGATCATCGCCGCGATCGTGGTGATCTACATCGTGCTCGGCATCCTCTACGAAAGCGCGATCCATCCGCTCACGGTGTTGTCGACCTTGCCTTCGGCGGGCGTGGGCGCGGTGATCGCGCTGATGGTGACGGGATCGGAATTCGACCTGATCGGCCTGATCGGGCTCATCCTGTTGATCGGTATCGTCAAGAAGAACGCGATCCTGATCATCGACTTCGCGCTCGACGCCGAACGCTCGCGCGGGCTGTCGGCATTAGCCGCGATCCGCGAGGCGAGCCTGCTCCGCTTCCGCCCGATCCTGATGACCACGATGGCGGCGGCGTTCGGCGCGCTGCCGCTCGCGATCGGCTTCGGCGAGGGCGCCGAGCTCCGGCGCCCGTTGGGCATCGCGATCATCGGCGGCCTGATCGCCAGCCAGTTCCTCACCCTCCTGACGACACCGGTCGTTTATCTCGCGCTCGATCGTTTCCGCCGCCGCTCGCCGCATGAACGGATGCTGGCGCGCCACGACGAGGCCCAGGGAATCCAGCCCGCATGACGAAAATTCGCGCCTTTACCTCCGCGACCCTGATCCTGGCGCTCGCCGGATGTAGTTTCGCGCCACCTTACCAGCGGCCCGGAACGGCCACGCCCGTCGCCTTCAAGGAGGCGCCCGGCTGGGCCGCGGCAACGCCCGCCGACGCGATCGCGAAGGGCCAATGGTGGCTGTTGTTCAACGACGCGGTGCTGAACGATCTCGAGAGCAAGGTCTCGGTCAACAATCAGAATGTCGCGGCAGCGGCGGCGGCCTATGAGCAGGCACGCGCTTCCGTCCGCGAAGCGCGCGCATCGCTCTTCCCCACGGTCGATCTCAACGCGGGCGCAACCCGGGCAGGATCGTTTGGTAGCGGCCAGACCACGATCATCGGCGGCAATACGATTTCGACCGGAAGCGGTGGCAGCCGCCGCTATTCGCTGACGCTCGGCGCGACCTGGGAGCCCGATCTGTGGGGGCGGATCCGCAACACGGTCAGCCAGCAAAAGGCGCAGGCGCAGGCGAGCCAGGCGGATCTCGCCAACGCGACATTGTCGGCGCAGGGCGAGTTGGCCGCGGATTATCTGCAATTGCGCGGGATCGAGCATCAAAAGGCGATCCTCGACGCGACCGTGACGGCTTATGCCAAGGCGCTGCAGATCACGACCAACCGCTATAACCAGGGCGTGGTCGCCAGGGTCGACGTGCTCCAGGCGCAGACCCAGCTCGACAGCGCGCGCGCCAATGCCGCCGATCTCGAACGCCAGCGCGCGACGTTCGAACATGCCATTGCGGTGCTGGTGGGGGAAAACCCCTCCAGCTTCTCGCTCACGGCGGCGGCCTGGTCGCCGACCGTGCCGGACGTGCCCGGTGTCCTCCCGTCGGCCTTGGTCGAGCGGCGACCCGACGTGGCGGCAGCCGAGCGGCGCGTGGCTGCGGCCAATGCCACTATCGGTATCGAGCGATCCGCTTTCTTTCCCACAATCGGGCTGAGCGGAGACGTCGGCACGCAGGCGAGCCGCCTGGGTTCGCTGTTCACCGCCGCAAGCAGCCTATGGTCGCTGGGCGCGACGGCGGCGGAGACCTTGCTGGATTTCGGCGCGCGATCGGCGCGCGTGGCGGAGGCACGGGCGGCGTATAACCAGGCGGTCGCCGTCTATCGCCAGACCGTGCTGACCGCCTTCCAGCAGACCGAGGACGAGCTCGCTGCCGCGCGTATCCTGACCTATGTGGCCGAGCAACGCGCGCGTGCCGCGGCCTCCGCCAATCAGGTCGAAGCGCTCACCCAAAACCAATATGTCGCGGGCCAGATCGCCTATTCGGACGTGATCACGGCGCAAACGACCGCGCTCTCCGCGCGCCAGACCGAGGCCGCGGCGACCGTCGATCGGCAATTGGCGGCGGTCAGCCTGATCCAGGCGATCGGCGGGGCCTGGGCGCCCGTTCCCGCAGACGCGCAATTACCGCCGCGACGCTAGCCGGCGGCTCCTCACGACGAGCAAGGCCCGATCGAGCACCGGATCGCGCCCTGCGCGGCGATCGGCCAGCGTGGGCTTGATCGGGATACGCGGCTCCAGCCCCACGCCTTCCAGTCTCTTGCCGGCCGGCGTGCGGATATCGAACTCGGCGACCGAGAGCTGGCCCCCGTCGGGGAGCCTATATTCGGACGCGCCGGTCAGCGCGCCCGCGGTGCGCTCGCCGATCGTGATGCCGCGCCCGCTTTCGTCGACCAAGGCCGCCAACGCCTCCGCGCCGCTCGCGCTGATCGGACCGACGAGCACCGCGAGCGGCCCCGAATAGGCCCGGCTGCCGGTGCCGTGCAGTTTCTGGACATTCTCCTTGCGTTCGATCCTGCGCACCAACGGCCGGTCCTGGGCGAAGAACAGGCCCGCCACCTTCGCGATCACATCGGCGTCGCCACCGTCATTGTCGCGCAGATCGAGGATCACCGCCGACGGCGGCGGGCCATCCTCCAGCGTGTGCGCGAGCCATTTGTCGTCTCCCGAATCGAACCCGTCCAGCGCGACCAGCAGCACATTGCCTGCCAACCGCACCGCGCGCCGTACGGGCTCCGGATCCTCGATGGCCGCGATCAGGCGGAGCGGATGATCGGCGCCGTTCTCGTCGGAGAAGTCGATGGTCGCCGCTTCGTCCTGGATCGGCTGATAATCGATATCGATCGGCTTGCCGTTGACCGCTTTCACCTCCCAGCCGATCTGGACGCCGGCCTTGGCCGCGGACGAGCCCGAAGCGACGTGTGTCACCAGCCAGCGTCCGTCATCGTCGGGCAACATGGTGAAGCCGAACCCCTCTGCCGCCCGGCCGGCATCACGCGCCTTGCCGATCGCGATCTGCACGGGGTCGATCGCATAAACATGGCTGTCGCCGAGCGAGGCGAGCATCTCGCCCAGCACGGTATAGAAAGCAGGCCGATCGGGCGCCTGGAGCGCGATCGGGCGAAAGTGGTCGCGCGCATCGACCCAGGGGTCGCCCGTCTTGGCGCGGTCCCAATAATGTTTCGAAACCAATGTCCAGGCGCGGTCGAACACGCGCGCTTCAAGAGCGGGGGTATAGGCCGGGACCGCCGCCTTGAGCGGCGCCACGACCAAGGCAAACGACGCGACGAGCTTCTTCATGGGACCTCGAACGCGCAATCCAGCGTCAGGGTGCGTGGAATCGCGGTGTAGACGATCTCCGCGCAGCGCGCGAGCCGGTCCGCGCCGACCGTGACAGCGGGCCAGGCCGGCTGGCGCGCAAGGCGATGCGCGATCACGAACTCGCCTTTGCGCGCCGGGTCGCTGGGCAATTTCGCATCACCGCCGAAATCCGAAAGCCGGACCAGCACCTGATCGATCGGGAAACCCGCGAACTGGCCGGACCGCGCAAACGCCATCGGCCGGGCCGGACGGGTAATGCCGAAGACCAGGCCGACGCGGCGTTCGGGCCCGCTCCAATGGCCGCCCCACAGCCGGGCGAGCGTGGCGCCTGCCGCTTCGGTGGCGATCGTCTCGGGAGAGCCCAGCGCGAAACGCAGCCGAACGTTACCCGCATCGCTCGCCGCCGAAAGCCCGGTCGTCTCGCTCGCATCGAGCGGCAGGACCAGGCTGGCGGTGGGAGCGGGGGCCGACGCATTGCGCCAGCGCACGGTCGCGAAGGTCAGCAGGTCGGGCCCGATCACGCCATCGGCATCGAGACAGCAGTCCCGGCCATGCTGCGAGACTTGGGCGGGAATGGTCCGCTCGCCGATGCGCAGGATCACGCCCGCGACATGGCTGGCCAGGCGCACGCGCCCGACGTCCAGCGGTTCGCTTTTGTGCCATTGGACCGGCAGCCGCGCGGCGGCCGCGGGGTTGAGCTCGATATCGTCCTGTCGGTCGAGGTCGACGCGGAGCCGCATCGGCACCGTCTGGATCTCGACGTCGATCACCGGGTCGGCGGCATCGAGCACGAGGTCGCCCGAAGGCGCCTGCGGTTTATGCGCACCGATCAGCAACAATGCGGGCAGGATCAGCAATGTGCGACTGTACGCAGGCCTCCGCGCTGGTCTAGGCTGGCCGCCACGCCAGCCGGGGAGCCGCATGCCCGACACCGATCTCGACGCCTTCATCACCGGCTTGCCCAAGGCCGAGCTGCATCTCCATATCGAGGGCAGCCTCGAGCCCGAGCAGATGTTCGCGTTCGCGCGCCGCAACCGCATCGACATTCCCTTCGCCTCGGTCGAGGATCTGCGGGCCGCCTACAATTTCACCCGGCTCCAGGACTTCCTCGATATCTACTATCAAGGCGCCGGCGTGCTCCGCACCGAGGAAGATTTTCGCGATCTCGCGCTCGCTTATTTCGAACGCGCGCGCGCCGATGGCGTGGTCCATGCCGAGATTTTCTTCGACCCGCAGACGCATACCGACCGCGGCCTGCCCTTCAGGGTGGCGGCCGAAGGGCTATTGGCGGGCATGAAGAGCGCGGAGGAACGATATGGCATCACCTCGAAGCTGATCCTGTGCTTCCTGCGCCACCTCGACGAATCCGCGGCGTTCGCGACATTGCAGGCGGCCGAACCGTGGCTCGATCGGATCGCGGGCGTGGGGCTCGACAGCTCGGAGGTTGGCCACCCGCCCGAGAAATTCGCGCGCGTCTTCGATGCTGCGGGCGCGGAGGGGCTGAAACGCGTCGCGCATGCGGGTGAGGAGGGGCCTCCCGATTATGTGCGCGAGGCGCTCGACCTGCTCCACATCGATCGGCTCGACCATGGCAATCGCGCGCTGGAGGCGCCCGATTTGGTCACGCGACTGGCGCGGGAGGGCATGACGTTGACCGTCTGCCCCTTGTCCAACCTGAAATTATGCGTGGTGGGGAATATGGCGGCGCATCCTATCCCCAGGATGCTGGATCTGGGCTTGCGCGCGACGATCAATTCCGATGACCCGGCCTATTTCGGTGGCTATGTCGCGGACAATTATCGGGCGATAGCGCCGTTCGTGAGCAAAGCGGATCTGGTGACGCTCGCGCGTAACAGTTTCCTCGGCTCCTTTCTGTCAGATGAGGCGGTAACCCACCACCTCGATACCATCGAGACTTTCGCAGCATGACGCCCGATCTTGCCTACATTGCCTATCCCGAATTCGTTGCCGACGTGCAGGTGGTTTCCGCGGCGCTGGAAGCCGACGGGTGGAAACCCGACCATATCGTCGGAATCGGCCGCGGCGGTCTGGTCCCGGCGGTCTATCTTTCGCATCGGACCGGCATTTCATTGCTTTCGGTCGATTACAGCTCGAGCGTCCCGAGCTTCGCGGGCGAATTGATGGAGAAACTGGCGGTCGCGACGCGCGAGGGAAAGACGATCCTGCTGGTTGACGACATCAACGACAGCGGCGGCACGATCGGGGCGCTGCGTACGTCGCTGATCGACCATGGCGCGGTCGGCCCATGCGTGCGCGTCGCGGTGCTGATCGACAATGTGCGCTCGCGCGCGAAGGTCGATTATCGCTCGCGCACGATCGATCGTTCGACCGACAAGAGATGGTTCGTCTTTCCCTGGGAGGCGATGGCCGAACGGCGAACCTTGCTCGAAGAGGCGGAGGAGGTTCCTGAACGCCTTGCCTGAGACCGGACCGATCCGGGCTCGCATTCGTTTTTCCCACGCCATTGCGGCCATCTAGCCGGAAAGGAGTGAGTTATGCGAACATTGGCTTTCCTCAGCGTCGCCGCGCTCGTCATGCCCGCCGCCGCGCAGGTCTCGGGCGGAACGAGCGGCGCCACCGGCGGTACGGTGAGCGCTCCGACCACCGCACCCGCGACCACGGGTACGCCGCCCGCCACGACAGGCACGACCGGCACCATTGCCGGCGGGACGACTACGAGCACGGCGACAGGGACGCCCGCGACGGGGACGAGCGTCGGCGCCACCGGCTCCAGCACCAATTCCGATATGTCGGCTTCGGCGGGCACTTCGGCTACCGCCAAGGCCAAGGCGAAGAAGGGCAAGAAGCCGGGCATGGACGCCGGCTCGACCGCGGGTTCGAATGGATCGGGCAATACAAGCGATCTGACCGGTACGCAGAGGTCGCGGTCGGCGGCGCGCGTGAACGCGGCGTCGTCGCCGCCGCGAGCTACGAGGCGCGCAAATATGGCGTGCGCTCCGCCATGCCCTCGGTCACGGCACGGCGGCGCTGCCCCGATCTGATCTTCGTCAAGCCGCGCTTCGACGTCTATTCGGCGGTCAGCCGGCAGATCCGCGCGATCTTCGCCGATTATACCAGCCTGATCGAACCACTCTCGCTCGACGAGGCCTATCTCGATGTCAGCGGGGTCGATTCCGCGCGCGCGGTCGCCGAGCAGATCCGCGCGCGGATCAAGACGGAGCTTGGCCTCACCGCCTCGGCAGGCGTTTCCTACAACAAATTCATCGCCAAGCTGGCTTCGGACCAGAACAAACCCGACGGCCTGTGCGTGATCACCCCCGCCAACGGCCCGCGTTTCGTCGAGAGCCTGCCCGTCTCGCGCTTCCACGGCGTAGGGCCCAAGACCGCCGAGCGTATGAAAGCGCTAGGAATCGAGACGGGCGCGGACCTGAAGACGCAGAGCATCCAGTTCCTCAAGGCGCATTTCGGCAGCTTCGCCGATTATCTGTTCGGCGCGGCGCGCGGAATGGACGATCGGCCGGTGCGCGCCAATCGCATCCTGAAGTCGGTCGGGGCGGAGCGGACCTTCTTCACGGATATGACCGATCCCAAGGCATTGGCGGAGTCCCTTGAGAATGTGTTGGAGGCTTTGATGGTGCGGCTCGAACGCTCCGGCGCCTCGGGCCGCACGGTCACGCTCAAGGTCAAGTTCTCCGATTTCCGCACGATCACGCGGGCGCGCAGCTTCGCCGCCCCGATCAACGATCGCGCCTCGATCGCTGCCGCGGGGCAGGCGTTGCTGGCCGCGCTCTGCCCGGTGCCGCTCGGCGTGCGGCTGCTCGGCCTTACGCTTTCGGCGCTGACCGACGATGAAGAAGGCGAGGGGCAGCTCGGTTTGGCGCTGTGAGCCGGTCCGACGCTTATTTCTTTTGCCGGGGCAGTTCATAGGCTGCTGCCGCCGACGCATGGTCGTCGATCGCCGGCATGCCTTCCCAGCCGCCGCCCAGTGCCTTGTATAGCGACACGAGTCCGCGCCGCATCTGTGCGTCGCTCTGCGCGAGCTGATCCCGGTCCTGGAGCACCGATTGCTGCACATCGAGGACCGCGGTCAGATCGACCAGCCCTGTCCTGTAGCGCGCGTCGACGGCGGCCAGCCCGCGCTCGGCATCGGCGACGCCGCCGCGCAATTGGGTATTGCGCTGCTGTTCGGCGCGGATGCGGACGAGCGCATCCTCGACATCCTTGAACGCCTCCAGCACGGTCCGCTGATAGTCGTAATACGCCTCGTCCGCGGCGGCCTTGCGTTGCGCGACGACGCCCTTGCGGCGGCCGAAATCGATGATGGGGAAGGTGGCTTTGGCGGCGCCCGTCGCCTGCACGCTGTCCGCGCTGAACAGGCTGGCGAGCGAAGTCGAGATGAGGTTCGCCACCCCCGTTAGGCTGATCCTGGGATAGAGATCGGCGGTCGCGACGCCGATATCGGCGGTTGCGGCGGCAAGGTTGCGTTCGGCGGCGCGGATGTCGGGGCGGCGGCGGAGCAGGTCCGATGGCAGGCCGGGCGGCACCATCGGCGGCGTCGGGAGCGTCGTGCCCGGCCGCGACAGTTCGAGGATCAGCGAGTCCGGCGTCCGCGCGAGCAGCACGGCGATCGCATGCATCTCGCTCTTGCCCTCGGCCACGATCGGCTCGATCGAAGCCTGCGCCACGGCGAGCTGTGCGCGCTGGCGGATCGTGTCGCCTTCGGGGACGAGCCCGACCTTGGTGGACTTCTCGACGATTCCAAGATTGCGCGTCTGCCGGTCGACCTCGGCGCGCGCCACCGCCTCGCGCGCCTGGGCGAGGCGAACCTGGAAATAATCGTCGACCAGCTCCGCGACGAGGCTCACCTGCGCGTCGCGGCCGTTCCACAAGGCCGCCTCGGTTCGCGCGCGCGCACTTTGGACTCCGCGCCGTGCTCCACCGAAAATATCGAGCTCCCAGCTCGCATCGAATCCGGCCGAATAAGTCGTGACGAAACCGCCGGGCAGCGCGATCCCGCCGCCTCCCGGCTGGCCGCCGCTTGCGCCGCCGCCAAAGGCGCCCGCGAGCGAGGAGAGGCCTGCATTCTTGCTGAACCGCTGGCTCTGCACCTGGCCGTCGGCATTGGCGGACGGGAAGAGCGCCGCGCGCGCGATCCTCTCCTGCCTGCGGGCCGCGGGCGCGACCTCCCCATAATGCGCCGGCGCCGCGGTTTCGGGCGCACGATAATTTGGGCCGACCATGCAGCCGCCGAGCATGAGTGCCGGCAAAAGCGCGGCGACCCTCATGCGCCATGCCCCGCGCTCTTCCCCTGTCGCACGAAAAAAGCGAGCGGGATGGGGATCAGTACGACGATCATGAAGGTGTGGAACACGTCGATATAAGAGAGCGCGGTCGCCTGGCGCTGCACCTGCTGATACAGCACGCCTAGTTGCGCCTCGCTCTCCGTCGCCGCGCCGCCCAGCGCGCGGCCGATCGCGGCAAGGCCCTCGGTGTAATTGGGATTGAGTGGATTGAGCTGCTCGACGATCCGGTCCTGATGCGCTTGCCCGCGCTCGATCAGCATCGCCTGCGCGATCGCGATGCCGAGCGTGCCCCCCAGATTGCGCGCGACGTTGAGCAGGGCGGAGGCCTGGTTGGTCTGGTCCGGTGGAAGACCGACATAAGCGGCGGTGTTGATCGGAATGAAGAGGAAAGGCAGGCCCGCCGCCGAGATGAGTCGCGCCAGCGAGGCATCGCCATAGGAGATATCGCTGCTCCAGCCGGACATCAGGTAAAGTGCGAACACCTGCATCAGCAAAGCGGGAATCAGCTGGGCGCGCGTATCGACCCGCCCGGTCAACAGGCCGGTCAGCGGCATCGCGAGCATAGTGGCAAGGCCGCCCGTCGTCAGCGCCAGACCGGCATTGGTGGCGTTATAACCCATCACCTGTTGCAGGAATTGCGGGATGAGCACGGTCGTGCCGAACAGGACGAAGCCCGTGGTCACCATGAACAGCCAGGTGATCGCGAAATTGCGATTACGCATCAGCCTCAGGTTCACAACCGGGTCGCGGTGGGCGAATTCCCATAGGACCAGCAACACGAGCGATACGCCCGACATAATCGCCGCGAAGGTGATGAAGCTGCTGGCGAACCAGTCGTCGCGCTCGCCGCGATCGAGCGTCAGCTCGAGGAAGCCGAGCCCCAGCGCCACCAGCGCGAAACCGATATAATCGATCCTGACTCCGCGCTTCAGCTTCTCCGCGCGCTCCTTCTTGAGCGCCTCCGGCTCGCACAGGAAGCTATGGACCAGGATGAGCGAAACTATGCCGACCGGCACGTTGATCAGGAAGATCCAGTGCCAGCCGACATTGTCGGTGATCCAGCCGCCCAATGTCGGCCCCAATATCGGCCCGACCACCACCACCACGCCATAAGCCGCGAAGGCCTGCCCGCGTTTTTCCGGGGGAAAGGTATCGGCGAGGATCGACTGTTCCGACGGCGCGAGCCCGCCGCCGCCCACACCCTGGAAAATGCGCGCCGCGATCAGGAAGCCAAGGCTCGGCGCCATTCCGCACAGGAAGGAAGAGAGGGTGAACAGCCCGACCGAGATCATGTAATAGCGCTTCCGGCCGATCATGTCCGCCAGCCAGCCGGAGAGCGGAATGATGACCGCGTTCGAAACGAGGTAAGAGGTCAGCACCCAGGCCGCCTCGTCCTGCGTGGCCGAGAGCCCGCCCGCAATATGGCTGAGCGACACGTTGGCGATCGACGTGTCGAGCACCTCCATGAAGGTCGCCATCGAGATGATCGCCACGATCAGCCAGGGATTGTGCCTGCCCGCGGCCGAGCGCGCGTCGGACCAGCCCTTCGCGTGCGAGGCCATCAATAAGATCCTCGCTCCCGCACGGGAAGGATCTTGCCAATTCCCATCACCGCACCTTCACGGTCGGTATGACCGACATGCCCGGTCCGATCGCATAGCGGCGCCAGTCGTCGCCATCGAATAGGATCCTGACCGGCACGCGCTGCACCACCTTCACGTAATTGCCGGTCGCATTCTGCGGCGGAAGCAGCGCGAAGGCTTGCCCGGCGCCGTGCTGGATCGAATCGACATGGCCGTGGAATGTGATCCCGGAATAGGCATCGATCTTGATCGTGACCGGCTGGCCGACGCGCATATGCCGGAGCTGCGTCTCCTTGAAATTGGCGGTGATCCACATCGTGTCGGGAACGAGCGCCAGCATTTGCTGGCCCGGCGCAACGTAGGAACCGACCGCGACCTGACGATTGACGACCTGTCCGTCCACCGGTGCGACGATACGCAGATAGGAATGGATCACCTCGGCCTGCTGGAGGCGTGCGAGCGCCGCGGCGCGCTGGGCCCGGGCGGCTTCCACTTCCTTGCGCGCGGCGACCAGCTCGGCATGCGCGGTGTCGACCTGGCGCTGCGCCGCGTCGGCCTGCGCCGCCTGCGCCCGGGATTCGGTGCGCGCCTGCTCGATCTGGCTTGCGGCCACCGCGGCGGTATCGAGCGTCCGGAGCGCGGCATAGCGCCGGAAATCGTCCGCTGCGCGCAATGCCTGGGCGGCGGGCGCGAGCGCGGTGGCGGCCTGCTGCCGTTCGGTCGCGCGCGCCGATAGCGCCTTGGCTTCGGCCTGCTCGATCGCCGCGTCGGCCTGGCTCACCCCTGCCTGCGCCTCGGCCAACTGGGCGGCCGGCTCGCCCGGCTCGATCACCGCGAGCAATTGGCCGCTTCTCACATGACGGTTGTCGAGATCGGGCACCTGCGTCAGCCGTCCGGAGACCTGCGCAGCGATGCGGACGATATGCGCATCGATGAAGGCATCGTCGGTCGAGGCATATTTGCGCGCATGCAACCAATAGAGCAGGCCGCCGACGATCAGGATTGCGGCGACGACGGCCGCGATGATCCAGAAAATGGGACGTTTATAGAGAGGAGGGCCGTCATCCTTTCCTTTCTCGTCGTTGTTCCCAGCTTCCTGCTTTTCTTGCTTGGCATCGCCGCCGGAACCCTTTTGTCCGCCGTTCTCGTCATGGTTTGCGGTGCTGGCATCCTCGCTTTCTTCGGCCATAGATCAGCGCTCCGCGCGGCTGCGATGGGTTGCGGGCGGAAAGCCTGGAAAAGCGAAACGTTCCGGCTTGCTGTCCGCGCCCTATGGAGCGCAGGGCGATTCGCCCGTCCGCCCGAGCATGGCTTCGATGCGGTCGGCCGCCTCTGTTCCGCTTTGCCACGCGCCATGCGCGGTCGAGAAATCATGCGCCGAGCAGGCCTCCCCGGCGAAGACCAGCCTGTCGGTAGGCGGCGAAGCGAGCAGCGCGCGCTTGTCCGCATGGCCGGGTAGTGCATGGCTGTAGGCGCCGCCGATGCTTGGCTCGCGGTGCCACCATGAGCCCGCGATCGGCCGCAGCCCTGCGGCGAAATCGCTGCCGAGCAACCTGCCGAGCTCCTGGATCGCGAATGCGACCCGCCCGGCATCGCCTGCCTCCTCCAGCGCGCAAGCGGCGATCCCGCCGAAGAAGCATTCGATCACCGGGCGTCCGAACGGACGGAGATAATAGCTGCCGGTGTGGGCCGAATGGGGATTGCCCAGCAGATGCGTTTCGGACGGCACCGCCTCGGCGTCTGCGATCGCCAGGAAGAGTTTGTCGACCCGCCCGAGCGGCAGGCACGCCGCCGCATGAAGATGGTCGTCGATCGCTGGCGAGAAGGCGATGTCGCCACGCGCCAGAATGTCGGTCGGCACCGCGACGACAACCGCACGGGTCTCGATCACACCCCGATCCGTCTCGATTCGAATCCGCGTGCCTTGATGGTCGATCGCGCGCACTTTGGTGTCGAGCCGAAGCGGAAGCCCCGCCGCGGCATCCGCGATCAGCGCTCCATAGCCGGCGGGAAGTCGCCAATTCTCTTCGGTGGCATGGTCGTCATAGGCGAGCAGGTCGCGCGCCGACACCCGATCGAGTTCGGCGCCGTTGAGCGCGCCGCTCAGCATATCGAGATAGGGGCGCCACGGGTGATCGCGCGGGATTGCGTCACCCGCGCGATCGCTGTCGGGCGGGTTGTTTCGCAGCGCGCCTTCAAGTTCTTCATAGGCCTGCCCGGCCGCCTGCTGCTCGGCTGTGGAGAAGCCGAGATTGCGCAACTGGTCCTGCCAGGCGGCTTGCGACCGATCGATTTTGTAACCCAATGCTTTGGCCAGGCGGGCGAGCGGATTGCGCTCGGCCGAGTGGAGCCAGCCACAGCCCATATCCAGCGGCACGGGTCCGACCGTCAGCGTGTGGGCCCGCCCGCCGACGCGCGGCATCGCCTCGACCAGAAGCACCGAGCGGCCGCGATCCCGGAGCCTGCGGGCGGCGGCGATGCCCGCCGCACCCGCGCCGACGATCACGACATCGGTTTCCATGCGGCTCCTCATGCTTGACCCATGGCTTAATGACGGGTCGGCCCGCGGCGTTCCATTTTTCGTCGAGCCTAGCAGCCCTCAAGGATCCGGGGCCGAGGCGGCTTGACCTGAAGGGCAAAGAAGTTTCAGGCGTTACCGTCCACTAGGAGAGAGGCCCGTGCTGGCGATCCTGCAAAAGCTCGAAGAAAAGCGCGCTTTGGCGAAATTGGGGGGCGGGCAGAAGCGCATCGACGCGCAGCATGCCAAGGGCCGCCTGACCGCGCGCGAACGGTTGCAGGTGCTGCTCGACCCCGGTTCGTTCGAAGAGCTCGACATGTATGTCGAGCATAATTGCGTCGATTTCGGCATGGCGGAGCAGGTCATTCCGGGCGACGGGGTGGTCACGGGATCCGGCACGATCAACGGTCGGCTGGTCTATGTCTTCAGCCAGGATTTCACCGTGTTCGGCGGCTCCTTATCCGAGCGCCACGCGCAGAAGATCTGCAAGGTGATGGATATGGCGCTCAAATATGGCGCGCCCGTCATCGGTCTCAACGATTCGGGCGGCGCGCGCATTCAGGAAGGCGTCGCCAGCCTGGGCGGCTATGCCGAGGTGTTCCAGCGCAACGTGCTGGCGAGCGGCGTGGTGCCGCAGATCAGCCTGATCATGGGTCCGTGCGCGGGCGGGGCGGTCTATTCGCCGGCAATGACCGACTTCATCTTCATGGTGAAGGATTCGTCCTACATGTTCGTGACCGGCCCCGACGTGGTCAAGACCGTCACCAACGAGGTCGTCACCCAGGAGGAACTGGGCGGCGCGGTCACGCACACCGCCAAATCGGGCGTGGCCGATATCGCGTTCGAGAATGATATCGAAGCCTTGCTCGCGACGCGCGACTTCTTCGATTTCCTGCCGCTCTCCAACCGCCACCCGCTGCCCGAGCGGCCGACGCAGGACCCGTGGGATCGGATGGATCCCAGCCTCGACACGTTGGTGCCCGACAGCGCGAACAAACCTTACGATATGAAGGAATTGATCGCGAAGGTGGTCGACGAGGGCGACTTCTTCGAGGTCCAGCCGACGCATGCCGGCAATATCCTCTGCGGTTTCGGCCGGATCGAGGGGCGCACGGTCGGGATCGTCGCGAACCAGCCGATGGTGCTGGCGGGTGTGCTCGACATCAATTCCTCCAAGAAGGCGGCGCGCTTCGTTCGCTTCTGCGACGCGTTCGACATCCCGATCCTGACCTTCGTCGACGTGCCCGGCTTCCTTCCCGGCGTCGCGCAGGAGCATGGCGGCATCATCAAGCACGGCGCCAAATTGCTGTTCGCTTATGCCGAGGCGACTGTACCCAAGATAACCGTCATCACGCGCAAGGCCTA
>JAEKMC010000032.1 GCA_019508115.1 Sphingomonas sp. | reverse complement strand
GACGAGATTGGCGAGGCCGGTTTCTGGCGGATCGGGCTAACCGGCCATACCGACCGCACGCTCGCCCAGGCGATCGGCAACGGGCGCGTCGCGCTCGTGCTCGGCGCCGAGGGCGAAGGCATGCGCCAGAATACCGAATCGCATTGCGACGAACTCGCGAAGCTTCCGATCAGCCACAAGGTGGAGAGCCTCAACGTCTCCAACGCGGCCGCAATTGCGCTTTACGCGGTGGCGACGCGGGGGTGAATTCCTCTTGCCGGGAGGTGTCGCGGGGTGCGTCGCCCGAGGGCTGATCAATCTTCCTTCGCGATAGTAACGGTCATGCCGTCGAGCGCGTCGGTGAAGGGGATCTGACAGGACAGGCGCGATTCCGAATCACGATCGTCGGAGATCGAGAGAAGCTCATTCTCGTCGTCGCTCATCGGCGGCAATCTGTCGGCATAATCGGAATCGACATGGACGTGACAGGTCGCGCAACTGCAACAGCCGCCGCACAAAGCGAGCAATTCGTCGATCCCGGCTTCGCGGATCACCTCCATGACCGACAGGCCGGTCTCGCCCTCGATCGTCCGTGTCTCGCCTTCGCGGGTGACGACGATCAACTGAGGCATTATTCGACCTTTCAACAAAGAGACTGAGCGCGCCCTATGGAAGGCGCGCGGTCAGAGCGCAATCCGGAGAGCGGCCATGGGCCTGAGCGAAGAACAATTGAAGCGCAGCCTGGATGCCCTGGCCCGCATCGAACCGGCCTTTGCCGCCGGGCTGAAGCGGCATGGCTATCCGGCGCCGCGCATCCGCGACCGCGGGCACCAGACCCTACTGCGCACGATCATCGGCCAGCAGGTAAGCGTCGCGTCCGCCAACGCGATCTGGACGCGGCTGGAGGGCGCGGTCGGCGCCGAGCTCGATCCGGTGGTGCTGGCCGGAGCACCCGACGAGCTGCTGCGCGGCTGCGGCCTGTCGCGGCAGAAGATCAGCTATGTCAAAAGCCTCGCCGAATTGATCGCGGGAGGCGAGCTCGATCTGTTCGACCTGCCAGCGGACGACGAAGAAGCGATTGCCGCGCTGATCCGGATCAAGGGCGTCGGGCGCTGGTCGGCGGAAATCTACCTCCTGTTCGCCGAGGGTCGGGGCGATATCTGGCCGGCGGGCGACCTCGCGGTGCAGGAAGAAGTGGGGCAGCTGATGGGGCTGCCTGAGCGCCCGTCGGAGAAAAAGGTGCGCGAGATCGCGCGCAAATGGAGCCCGCATCGCGGCGCGGCGGCGATCTTCACCTGGCATCATTACGGACGGCGGCTGGCGGCCGGGCGGGCCGAGAAGGACAAGTTGCCGGTTTAAACTGATTGTCGGGCGTTAAGTCCGCCCCCGCAATATCGTCTCCGCCAGCGTGTGATCGCTCGGCTTGTCGACGTCGATTCCCGCTTCGGCGAAGGGGAGGTCGATCGGCACCACGCGCGCGTCGAGCTTGCGCCCCGCTTTGGCCAGCGCGGCGGCGAGCGTGATCGTGCGGGTGACCGCACGGATCGCGAGCAAGGGCCCGAAATGCCAGATCAGCTTGAGCGCCTTCTTGCGGTCGCGCTCGACCGCGCTCCAGGCGAACAACGCCGGCATCGCCTTGGCCGAGGCGAGCGCGAACAAATTGGCGCCGGTCCAATGTCCGCCGGCGAATTTGAGCCAGGTGCGGCGATTGTCGGGGTAAGCGGCCAGCAAGGTGCGGCTCGATACGACCCCGATACCGACGTCGGCATCGCCCAGCCCCGATATCGCCGCCTCGACCATCGCGGGCGTGAGCAAGGGATGATCGGCGGTCGTGACCAGCACCGGCCAGGGCGCGGCTTCGGTGCCCGCGAGCGCGGCGACGCTGACCGCGATGCCGTCGGTCGAGACCGCCGTGCCGATACGCGGCTCGGTCGTCAGCCAGGCGCAATCGCCGGTGAAGAGAATTTCGGGCTGCTGCGCCACCACCAGCACGCGCGCGATCGCGGGACTGGCGAGCAAGGTCCTGGCGACGCGGGACAGCATGGCTTCGCCATCGACCCGCACCAGCGCTTTCCATTGCTCGCCGAATGCCTGCGCAAGCGGATCCACGCCCGGGCGCTGGCCCGCGAGCAAAATCGCCGTCCAGCCGGATCGACTCACGCGGGTTCAGGCCCCCAGGCACGCATGAAGGTTTCGACCGCCGCGGTGACGTCCTCCTCCATCTGGTTGGTCAGAGGCTGCATTGGGCGCCAGATCCGATCGAAATAGCAGCCCGCCTGGCACAACCCGATAAACTGCCGCGCCGCGACCAGAGGGTCGCCTTTACGCAAGCGGCCGGCCGCCATCTCCTCTTCCATGTATCGGCAGAGGCGCTGGCGCACGCGATCGGGCCCCTGGACGGCGAAAGCTTCGCCGATCTGCGGGAAGCGTTCGGTCTCGGCAACGATCAGGCGTTTCAGCGAAATGGACTGCGGATCCATGACTTTGTTCAAGAAAAGCAAGCCGAAGCGTGCCAGTGCGGCGGCCGGTCCGCCCGCCGGAATCAAAGCCCTGTCGAGCTTGGCCTGGAAGGCTTCGATCTTGGAACCGATCACCGCCGCGAACAAAGCGTCCTTGGATGGGAAGTAGGTCCATAAGGTCGTCTTGGAACCGCCGAGCTCCGCAGCGATTGTGGACATCGAGGTATCCGCGAATCCGCGTTCGCGGAACGATCGTTCCGCCACCTCGAGGATCGCGCGCCGCCGATCGGCTTTGCGTGCTTCGCGGCGGCACTGGGGGAGACTCATGTCCATAATGATACTATATAGTACATTTTGTTGTTGACAAGGTTGGCTGCGGCCGCCATTTCTTCGCGTACGCAACCGTACGGTATTAAACAAGGGGTCCCATGAAAGCTCGGTTCGCAAGGCTGCTCGCATGGGGCGCACTGGCGCCCTTGGCGGCGTGCGCCCCCAATCTGGGCGACAAGCCGGTTCCGCGCTCCGCCGCCAGCCTTGTTGCGGCGCAGAGCCTGCCCGATCAGGGCGGCCAATGGCCGGGCGATGGGTGGTGGAAAGCCTATAACGATCCCCAGCTCGACCAGCTGATCGCGGAAGGGCTGGCGGGATCGCCCGACATTGCCGCCGCGGCGGCACGATTGGCGCGCGCGCAAGGCCTGGCCCAGGGTGCGGGCGCCGCATCGGGCCCTTCGCTCGACGCGGAAGCGACCGGCGGCAAGACCAAGCAGAGCTATAATTTCGGCATCCCGCCCGATTTCGTGCCCAAGGGCTGGAAGAATTACGGCGCCGTCAATCTCAAATTCGGCTTCGACCTCGATCTCTGGGGCAAGAACCGGGCGACGTTGCGCGCCGCGCTCAGCGACCGCGACGCCGCGCGCATCGAGGTGGCGGAGGCGCGACTGACGCTCGCCTCGGCGATTGCCGCGTCTTATGCGGATCTCGCCCGCCTCTATGCCGAGCGCGACGTCGACGAGGAAGCATTGCGCATCCAGATGGACACGGCCGGGCTGGTCGGAAATCGGGTGCGCAGCGGGCTCGACAATGAGGGCCAGCGCCACCAGGCCGAGGCCGCCGTTCCCGCCGCGCGCGCGGATCTCAACCAGGTCGACGAACAGATCTCGCTCACCCGCAACCAGCTTGCCGCGCTGGTCGGCGCCGGCCCCGATCGCGGGCTGGCGATCACGCGGCCGAAGCAGGATGCGCTAGCCACCCTGGCGCTGCCGCCGTCGGCCGGGATCGACCTGGTCGGGCGCCGCCCCGATATCGTCGCCGCCCGCGCGCGGGTCGAATCCGCCGCGCAGCGAATCAAGGCCGCGCATGCCGCTTTCTATCCCGATATCAGCCTGTCCGGCCTGGTCGGGCTCGAGGCGCTCGGCTTCGGCAACGTCCTCAAATCGGGATCGAGCTACGGCAATGCCGGGCCTGCGTTCAGTCTGCCGATCTTCGACAGCGGCAAAAGGTCGGGCGACTATCGCGTCGCGCGCGCCGATTACGACGCCGCGGTGGCGAACTACGACAAGACGCTGATCGACGCGCTGCACGACGTCGCCAATGCGGTCGCGAGCCGCAACGCGCTGGGCAGCCAATCGACCGACGCGCGCACCAGCCTGGCCGACAGCCAGAAAGCCTATGAGGTGGCGCGGCTGCGCTACAAAGCGGGCCTGTCCAACTATCTCGACGTGCTGACCGCGGAGCAGGCGCTGATCGTCGCGCGCCGCCGCGATGCCGACCTTACCGCCCGCGCCTTCACGCTGGACGTCGCACTCGTGCGCGCGCTCGGCGGGGGCTATGCCGCCGCAGCTGCCGCCGACACCAAGGCCGGCAGCCGCGACACCGGCGCTTGATTTCCAGGAGCAGCCCCATGGCCGACAATCCCAATCCGCAGATCCAGGCCGAAGAGGCACCGCCGCAGCGCACGATGGCCGAGCAGCGCAGGAAATGGCTGAGCATCCTCGGCGCGGTCGTGGTCGGCGTCGCGCTGATCTTCACGCTGTATCATTTCCTGATCGGCGTGCGGCATGTCTCGACCGACAATGCCTATGTCGGCGCGGACACGGCGCAAATCACGCCATTGGTCGCGGGCCCGGTGCAGACGGTACGCGTCGCCAATACGCAGATCGTGCACAAGGGCGATATCCTGGTGACGCTCGATCCGGCCGACGCACAGATCGAGGTCGAGAAAGCAGCCGCAGATCTCGCGCAGGCGGAGCGCCAGTTCCGCCAGACCCGCGCCACCGGCGGTGCGCTCCAGGCGCAGGTCGGCGCGCGCGATAGCGATATCGAACGCGCGCAGGCGGAAATGGCGGCCGCGCAATCGGCCTATGACAAAGCGAAGGTCGATCTCGACCGCCGCCAAAGCCTCGCCAAATCGGGCGCGGTGTCGGGCGACGAGCTGACCTCGGCAACCAACGCTTTTGCCGCCGCGCGTTCGCAGCTCGCGGTCGCCAAAGCGGGAATCGCGCAGGCGCGGGCCAACCGCGTCGCCGCGC
This sequence comes from Sphingomonas sp., assembly GCA_019508115.1. Taxonomy (GTDB): domain Bacteria; phylum Pseudomonadota; class Alphaproteobacteria; order Sphingomonadales; family Sphingomonadaceae; genus Sphingomonas_I. The sequence continues at coordinate 9,481 of JAEKMC010000032.1, read as the reverse complement.
GCGAGAATTACAATGCTAACCAGCAGCTGATCCAGGGCAGCGAACAGGATAATCCCGATGTCGCCGCCGCGCGCTCGAAACTGGATACGGCGAAGCTCGATCTGGCGCGCACCGTGATCCGCGCGCCGTTCGACGGCGTGATCGCGCAGCGCAACGTGCAGGTCGGCCAGCGCATCGCCGCGGGCACGCCGATCATGACCGTGGTTCCGCTCGCCAACATGTATGTCGATGCGAACTACAAGGAAGGCCAGCTGAAGAAGGTACGAATCGGCCAGAAGGCACATCTGACCGCCGACATTTACGGCCGCAGCGTTGTCTATCACGGCACCGTGATCGGCCTGGCCGGCGGCACCGGATCCGCCTTCGCGATCATTCCCGCGCAGAATGCGACGGGCAATTGGATCAAGGTCGTGCAGCGCCTGCCGGTACGGATCCTGCTCGATCCCGCAGAGCTCAAGGCGCATCCGCTGCGGGTCGGCCTCTCGATGGATGCGACGATCGACGTCGGAGGCTGATCATGGCTGGAGGTGACGGGTGCGCCCTTTCGGGCGGTCGGATGTGGGCTGCGGGCGTGGTTCTCGCGCTCAGCAACTTCATGGTGGTGCTCGACACGTCGATCGCCAACGTATCGGTGCCGCATATCGCCGGCAGCCTCGCCATCTCGCCCGACCAGGGCACGTGGGTGATCACCTCTTATTCGGTGGCGGAGGCGATTTGCGTGCCGCTCACCGGATTTCTCGCCGCGCGCTTCGGCACGGTCCGTACCTATCTGGCGGCGATGACGGGCTTCTGCATTTTCTCGATCCTGTGCGGTGCCTCGCCGACATTGGGTGCGCTGGTTGCCGCGCGCGTCGGCCAGGGCATTTGCGGCGGCCCGATCATGCCGCTGACCCAGACCCTGCTGCTGCGCGTCTTCCCCTCCTCCAAGCGCGGACCGGCAATGGGGCTATGGGCGATGACCACGGTCGTGGCGCCGATCGCGGGGCCCGTCCTGGGCGGGACGATCAGCGACAATTGGTCGTGGCACTGGATTTTCTTCATCAACATTCCGATCGCGATCATCTGCGTCGTCGGCTCCTATCTGATGGTCAGCCGCTGCGAGACCGAGAAGGTCAAGGCGCGGATCGATCGCTGGGGCATGGCGCTGCTGGTTCTGTGGGTCGGCGCGCTGCAGATCATGCTCGACCTCGGCCGCGACCGCGACTGGTTCCACAACGGCTTCATCGTCAGCCTCGCGCTGATCGCCTTCGTCGGCTTCATCGCCTTCGTGATCTGGGAACTGACCGAGGATCATCCCGCGGTCGATCTGCGCGTCTTCCGGCATCGGGGCTTCTCGGCGAGCGTGATTGGCCTGGCGCTGACCTACGGAACCTTCTTCGCCGCGGTGGTGGTGACGCCACAGTGGCTGCAAGGGGCGATGGGCTATACTGCCCAATGGTCGGGCTACGTCACCGCGTGGCAGGGACTGCTCGCGGTCGTCTTCTCGCAGGTCGTCGGAAAATTGAGCGGCAGGACCGATCCGCGCGCTTTGGTCTCGTTCGGCATGACGTGGATGGCAGCGACGATATTCATCCGCTCCAACTGGACCTCTGGCACTGATTATTGGAGCCTGGCGCTGCCGCACCTCGCAATGGGGCTGGGCATGCCCTTCTTCTTCGTGCCCTTGACCATCCTGTCGCTGGGGTCGGTGCTGCCGAAGGAAACCGCGTCGGCGGCGGGGCTGTCGAGCTTCATGCGGACCTTGTCGGGCGCGGTCGGCACGTCGGTCGCGACCACGCTCTGGGCGAATGGCGCGATCCGCGCCCACGCCGATATCGTCGGCTCGCTCAACCAGCCGCCGGCCCTCGTCCAGACGCTCGAAGGTAGCGGCTTCAGCGCGGCGCAGGTGCGCCAGTTGACCGAGAATCTGCTGACACAGGAAAGCCTGATCATATCGCTCGACCATATGTTCGAGATCGCGACCGTGCTGATGCTGATCTCCGCGGTGCTGATCTGGGCCGTCCCCAAGCCGCGCAAGGCAGTGGATACGTCGCAGGCGCATTGAGTCTTTGTTGCGCGGTTCAGCATCCGCTGAACCTTGGCCGCACCAGCCCACTCCCCCACCCGACCTCCAGTAGAATACGCTGTTTGGGAGGTCGGGTGGGGAAGTGGGCTGGTGCGGCAGCTTCGACGGATGTCGAAGCGCACAAACAAGAAGGCCACCGTTCGGCCCGGAGCCGCCAAGCCTGCGCGATTTCGCCGCGAAAGCGCCGCATTGCGCGTTGAAGACCCAGACAGTAAATCGGCCTCATCATCCGAAGGATAGCCAGCGTGTCGAGTGTATCGGTCAAGCCCAGTTTCTGGCGTCGGGAGCATCATCTCGACCGCATGAACCTGAAGCAGCTCGTAATTGCCTATTTCCAGTATCCGGCGGTGATCGCCTATCTGGTGCTGGCGGCGGCCTCGACGGCTGTGTGGTTCGTGCGTCCGGCCGGCGCGCTCGCGACGATCGGCTCGATCGCGGTGGCGATCCTGCTTTACCCGCTGGTCTGGTACACGCTCCATCGTTGGGTGCTGCACAGCCGCTGGATGTTCAAAATGCCCTTGCTCGCGGCGACCTGGAAGCGGATCCATTACGACCATCACCAGAATCCCAACCATCTGGAGGTGCTGTTCGGTGCGCTCCACACGACCTTGCCGGCGATCGCGCTCGCGACCGCGCCGATCGGCTATGCGTTCGGCGGAATCGGCGGCGCGGCTGCCGGGTTCGCGGCTGGCCTGCTCACCACCGCATTTTATGAATTCTGCCACTGCATCCAGCATCTGGCCTATACGCCCAAGCATCCGATGCTGGTGACGATGAAGCAGCGCCACATGGCGCATCATTTCCATGACGAGACCGGCAATTTCGGCATCACCAATTTCTTCTGGGATCGCCTGTTCGGCACCAGCTATGCCAAGGTGAGCGAGCGCAAGAAGAGCCCGACCGTGTTCAACCTCGGCTATACGCCCGAGGTGGCCGAGCAATATCCGTGGGTAGCCCAGCTTTCCGGCGGCGTCGCCACCGGCCATCCCTCCACCCGCATCCGGAGCTAAAACCTTTATGACCAACGCGATCACGATCCGCCCGGTACTCACCAAGGCGGACCGCAAGGCGTTCGTCGACCTCCCGTTCCGCCTCTACAGGGACAATCCGAACTGGGTGCCGCCTCTCAAGGATGAGGCGATGGGGCTGATCACGCCCGGCAAGAACCCGTTCTTCGAACATGCGGTGGCGCAGCTTTTCCTCGCCGAGCGCAACGGCAAGGTTGTCGGCCGCATATCGGCGTCGATCGACCATATGTGGACGCCGATGCCGGCGGATAAAGGCGGCGGCGCGGACAGCGGCAATTGGGGCTATCTCGATGCCGAGGACAAGGGCGTCGCCGACCTGCTGATCGTCGCTGCCGAGGATTGGCTGCGATCGAAGGGCGTGAAGCGTTCGATCGGCCCCATCTCCATGTCGATCTGGGAAGAGCCTGGCCTGCTGATCAAGGGCCACGATCATCCGCCGACTGTGATGATGGGCTATGACGACGCACGTTACGAAGCGTGGGTCGAAAGCTGGGGCTACGAGAAGGTGAAGGATCTCCACACGTGGGAGCTCGACATCACCAAGCCCTTCCCGCCGCTGGTGCAGCGGATCGTCGCCGCGAGCGAGAAGAATCCGCGCATCCACGTTCGCAAGGTCAACAAGAAGAAGTTCAACGAGGAGGCGGCGGTCATCCTCAGCATCCTCAACGATGCCTGGTCGGACAATTGGGGCTATGTGCCCTTCACCGAAAGCGAGATCGCCTTCGCCGGCAAGAAGATGAAACCGATCATCTTCAACGACCTCGTCATGGTTGCCGAATATGACGGCGAGCCGGTTGCCTTCATGATGTCCTGGCCCGATCTCAACGAGATGCAGGCGGATCTGAACGGCGAGTTGTTCCCGTTCGGCTTCGTCAAACTGCTGTGGCGCCTGAATGGCGGGTTCACCGGCAAGCCCAAGGTGCGCACGATCCGCGTGCCGCTGATGGGCGTGGTCAAGAAGCTCCAGTCGAGCCGCATGGCGAGCCAGCTCGCCTTCCAGATGATCGAATATATCCGCCGCGCGGCGGTTGCCAATTATGGCGGCACGCGCGGCGAACTCGGCTGGGTGCTCGAGGACAATCAGGGGATGAACTCGATCGCCGAGACGATCGACAGCCACATCAACAAGACCTACCGCATCTACGAAAAAGCGATCTGATCCACCCCTAGAGTTTGATTCAGCTTCGCTGAACCCAACTTTTAGCAGGCGTATCCCCTCGCCTCGGTGAAAGCGCTCAGGCTGCTTGGGGGCGACGCCTCGCGGTCGAGCGCCTCGGCGAAGAGATGGCCCTGGCCGAGCTTGCAGCCCAGCGCCACCAGCCGCTCGCGTTGCGCGACCGATTCCACCCCTTCGGCCACCACCTCCATGCCGAGCTTCTCGGCAATGCGCATCAGGCCGTTGATGACCGCGGCACCGCCGGCTTCGCTATCGTCGGTCAGATGATCGACAAAGCTCTTGTCGATCTTGAGCGTGTCGACCGGCGTGAACAGCAGATGCGTGAGCGAGGCATAGCCCGTGCCGAAATCGTCGAGCGCGAGCTTGACCCCCATCTTGCGCAGCACGTCCATCTGCTTCTGCACCATCACATCGCGGCGGCCGAGATAGACGCTCTCGGTGACCTCGAGCGTCAACCGATCGAGCGGGGCATCGGCCTCGGCGAAGATCATCTTCACATCCTCGGCAAGCCGGCCGTGCGCGAAGTCGGCGGGCGCCAGATTGACCGCGACGCGGCCGGTAACGATGCCGGCATCGATCCACAGCCGCAGATCCGCGGCGGATGCGCGCAAGCGCCTCGAAGCTCAGCACCTCGCCGGTATCGAGCCGGGCGATCGGCTGATAGCGCGCCTCGATCCGTTCCTCGGCAATCGCGCGGCGAAGCTGGTCGATCGCGCGCAGGCGGCGATTCATCCGCGTGCGCAATTCGGGCGCGTAGAGGACGAGCGTGCCGCGCCCACCGTCTTCCTTGCCATGATAGAGGGCGAGATCGGCATTCTGCCGCATCACCAGGCCGCTCTTGTCGTCGATCGAGCGGACCGCCGCCCCGATCGTGATGCTGGGCACCAGCACATGGCCGCCGCAATCGGCGGGCTGGCGGAGTGACTCGAGGATGCGATCGGCAAGCGGCACAACGTCGCTCGTAGTCGCGAGGATGGCGAGCTCGTCACCACCCACGCGAAAGGCGCGGTGCGGCGCCGATGCCTCGGCCAGGCGATTGGCGATGATGCGGATCAGGCTGTCGCCCGTGCCGTGGCCGAACGTGTCGTTGACGAGCTTGAGATCGTCGATGTCGATCAGCAGCAGCGCCGAACTACCGGCCAGGCTGGGTTCGATCAGCCCTTGTTCGAAACAGGCGCGGTTGTGCAGCCCGGTCAACGTGTCGGTATAAAGAAGCCGTTCGTTGATGCGCAGGCGGTGATCGCGCTCATACGCAATCTGGCAAAGCGGCAGGCATTTGGAGACGATCTCCCGCTCGAATTCGGTCGGGCCGCGGCATTCGCGATAATAAAAGGCGAAGGTCGCGACGACCCCACCCGCCAAAAGAATTGGACTCGACCAGCAGGCGAGCAGGCCGAGCGGCTCGGCCAGAGACCTGAAATCGGCCCAAAGCGGATCAGTTCGTATGTCGGTAACCGTAACCTCGCGGCGACGGAATGCGGCGGTCCCGCACGAGCCGGCCGCAGGGCCAATCCTGACGCCCTCGACGCTGTTGTTATAATCATCGGACAGGCTGGGTCCGGCGATCGGATGCAGCGCCCCATCCGCGTCGACCGACAGGATCGAACAGAGCGTCCCCGGCGCGAGTCGCTCCACCTCCCGGCAGAGCCGTTCGAGCGTGGACCGCAGCTCCTCCCCACGCGCAACCATCTCGAGAATGAGATTCTGAAGATAAACCAGCATTCGACTCTACAGCCCCCGAATCTCAGCAGGTTCAGGCAAATTCCATCTACTACAAGGGTTGGCTTGATCGAAATGGATTAAAGATTCGGTATCGAGCGCGTTAATCCTATCGAATTCGGATCCAAGTCGGGGCATGGTCGGACGCCTTTTCCCGGCCGCGATAATCCTTATCAACGCCGGCATCGATTAATCGGTCCGCGGCGGCCGGACTCAGCATCAGGTGATCGATGCGGAAGCCGGCATCACGCGCCCAGGCGTTCATCGTATAATCCCAGAAGGTATAGAGCGGCCCGGCAGGATGGATCGCACGCAGCGCATCGGTCCATCCGGCGAAGGCGAGTCGCGCGAAAGCGGCGCGGCTTTCGGGCTGCATCAGCGCGTCCTCGGCCATGCGGCTGGCCGAGAAGACATCGTCCTTGCCCGCGGTCGGGATGACGTTCCAGTCACCTGCCAGCACGGTCGGCCGCTCGGTCTCGAACAGCGTATGGGCGTGCGCGAGCAAAGCCTCGAACCAGGCGAGCTTGTAATCGAACTTGGGCCCAGGAACGGGATTGCCATTGGGCAGATAGAGACCGCCCACGATCAGCCCGGCGACGTCGGCCTCGATATAACGGCTATGGCTGTCGTCCGGGTCGTTGGGCAGGCCCTTGCGACGCAATTCGATATCCAGCCCGCGCGCGAGGATCGCGACGCCGTTCCAGCTCTTTTGGCCGTGCCAGACGGCATTGTAGCCGAGCGCCTTTATTTCCGCCTCCGGGAAGCGTTCGTCGGGCGCCTTCAATTCCTGGAGGCAGACGATGTCCGTCTTGGTCTCGTCTAGCCATTCAAGCAGGCGCGGCAACCGCGCGCCGATGCCGTTCACATTATAGGTGGCGATGCGCATGGGGCCTTATAGCAAGCCGATCACGGGCGGCGAGACCCTGATGAGCCCTCTCCCATTATGGGAGAGGGTTTATCGCGCTAGATCGAGAAGCTGGTGCCGCAGCCGCAGCCCGAGGCCGCATTGGGGTTGGTCACGCGGAAAGAGGCGCCGCCCATATTCTCGACATAGTCGACCGCGCTGCCGCGCACGAGATCGAGGCTGACAGAATCGACCACCAGGCGGACGCCGCCTTGTTCGGTGATCAGGTCATCGCTCTCGACCGTATCGGCCAGGCCGAATTTATACTGGAAACCCGCGCAGCCACCGCCATCGACCGACAGGCGGAGAATGGCGGGCTTGCCCTGCTTCGACGCGATCGCGGCAACGCGGGCAGCGGCGGATGGGGTGAGTTCGAGCTCGCTCATGTCAGGCGAGATAGGGATGCGGGGCACTGACAACAACCATCATCGTCTCACCAGCGAAAGCCGGTGCTCTCCCGAGACGCCAGCTTTCGCTGGCATGACGGGGCAGGATCAATCCTGGTCGTCGTTGGCGTCATCCGGACCGCCGAGCGCGACGGCATTGGTGCGGGCTTCCATCGCGGTCACATAATCGGCCGACTGGAGGAAGGGGACCGGATTGACGGCGTGGCCATCGATGCGGACCTCATAATGGAGATGGCTGCCGGTCGACCGGCCGGTCGAGCCCATCAAGGCGATTTCCTGGCCGCGCACGACGCGGTCGCCCGGATGGACCAGGATGCGAGACAGATGGCCGAAGCGGGTCTGCAGCCCCTTGCCATGGTCGATCTCGACCAGATTGCCGTAACCGCCCGACCATTCCGCGCGATCGACCACGCCATCCGCGGTGGCATAGATCGGCGTGCCCGTCGGCGCGGCCAGATCGATCCCGGCATGCATCGCCGCCGCACCGCGGAACGGATCGGAGCGGACTCCATAAGCGGAGGTGTAGGTCGCGGTCTGAACCGGCTTGGACGAAGGCACCGAAATCGCGCCGGGCGTGGCGACCGCATCGGCCTTCTTCCACGACATGAAGAGCGAGTGGAAGGCGCTGTCGCCGCCGGGCGCTGCCATCGGCGCGGCACTGGCGAGGATCTTGTCGCCCTTTTGAGGGGTCGGGATGCCGGCCGCGAACAGCGGCTGGGAGAGAGCGATGGCTGCGACGGCGGCAAGGCCGAGGATGCGCGACGCACGACTAGCGACGTGGGAAGAAGACATTCTCTCTCCGGCGGTCTGGTGGCCGCACGGAGCCCCCCGCACGGTTAAATTGAACTGGCCGTCTTGGGGATTGGCCCCTCCCGCGACGACGGGAACTTTTGTGGGAGATAGGCGTGCAACTAAGCAACCTCTCCGTAAAAATCCATCGTCAGACCGGCTGCGGCACGCGCCGAGTCGTTGAATGGAGGCTTCAGGCCGCCCCGAAAATGGGTCGCGACCAGTGCACGCCATGCAATTGCCGGAGAATCACCGCGAATCACGCACGCCTGACTAAACCATCGCACGCCTGCGGCCACGTGGCGTATTTCGTCGCCCAGGATCCGACCCAGGATCCGCGCGGTCGTGACGTCCCGCGCGGCGTCGAATCGCGCGATCGTCTGCGGCGTGATGTCGAGCCCGCGCGCCTCCAGCACCATCGGCACGATCGCCAGCCGCGCGAGCGGATCGAGCGCGGTTTGCTCCGCCGCCTCCCACAGGCCGTCATGCGCGGGATGCGCGCCATAGTAGCTGCCGAGCTGGTGCAATCGCCGGTCGAGCAAGGCGAAATGCATCGCCTCCTCCGCGCCCACCCGCATCCAATCGTCCGCGAAGGCGCGCGGAAAATGGGCGCCGAACCGGCCGACCAGATCGAAGGCGAGGTCGATCGCGACGAATTCGATATGCGCCAGCGCGTGGATCAACGCGATCCGCCCCGCCTCGGTGCCGCCTTTGCCGCGCCGGGGCATGCGGTTGGGCGGCAGCAGCTGGGGCCGCTCGGGCCGCGCCGGCCGATTCGGCATCGCGACATCGAAGCGCCAGTCGAGCCGGCCCAGCCGCCAGTCGCGCGCCGCGTTGCGCGCCGCTTTCACCTTGGCGCCAGGATCGGCGGTGTCGAGAACGCCGCGCGCGGCCGCGGCCAGGCTCAGGATGACCGCGTCCCCTTGAGCGCGCGCGCGGCGGCGAGCACCTCCTCGGCGTGGCCCTTGACCGAAACCTTGCGCCAGGCGCGCGCGATCCGGCCGTCCTCGCCGATCAGGAAGGTGGCGCGCTCGATGCCCATATATTTGCGTCCGTACAGGCTCTTCTCGATCCAGGTGCCGAAGGCTTCGGTGACGCTGCCGTCGGGATCGGTCGCGAGCGGGATCTTGAGATCATATTTGGCCGTGAACTTGGCATGTTTGTTGGGCGGATCCTTCGAGACGCCGAGCACGGACGTGCCCTCGATCTCGAACGCGGCGGCCAGCGCGGAGAAGTCCTTCGCCTCGACCGTGCAGCCCGACGTGTCGTCCTTGGGATAGAAATAGAGGACCAACGGGCGGCCCGGCGAGCCTAGCCTAATTGTGCTGCCGTCGCTCGCCGCCAGCTCCAGGTCCGGTGCGCGGTCGCCTTCGTTGATCATTCCGATACCCC
>JAEKMC010000031.1 GCA_019508115.1 Sphingomonas sp. | reverse complement strand
GATCAGATGAACTCGATGCGCGAGACGACGTAATATTTGTCGCCCGACGGCACGGTCACTTCGACTTCCTCGCCGACCTTACGGCCGATCAGGGCGCGGCCGAGCGGCGACGCGTAAGAGATGCGGCCGGATTTGGCATCAGCCTCGGTCTGGCCGACGATCTGATATTTGACCGGCTTGTCGTCCTCGTCGAGGAGATGGACCGTCGCGCCGAACACGATCTTGTCGCCCGAAAGCGTCTTCGGGTCGATCACCAAGGCGCGCGAGAGCTTGTCCTCGATGTCGGCGATCATCGCCTCGATCTGGCCCTGACGCTCCTTGGCGGCATGATATTCGGCATTTTCGGACAGGTCGCCGTGCGCGCGCGCTTCCTCGATCGCATCGATGATCTGCGGCCGCTCAATCTTGAGACGCGCGACCTCAGCGGTGAGCATGTCATGCCCTTCCGCCAGCATCGGCATCTTCTCGTCGCTCGCCATTTCAACCGAACCCCTTGTTCGAACCGTCAAAAAGAGACCCCGCGCCGCCATGTGGCGGCGCCCGCACCTTGGCGATGTCCGGGATCGTCAGTCAGCTATGATAGGATTGGAGCGAGCGCACTTCAAGGCTGCGCTCCTTCAGGGCCGCAATCGCCCTCACCGCCGCCAGCCCGCCGGCCGCCGTGGTGAAGTAGGGAATGCGCGCCAGCATGGTCGATGCGCGGATCGATTTGGAATCCTGGAGCGACTGCCAACCCTCGGTGGTGTTGAGCACGAGCTGGACGCCGCCATCCTTCAGCCGGTCGACGATATGCGGCCGGCCCTGCGCCACCTTGTTGACGCGCTCGACCGTGAGCCCCTTCGACGCAAGATATTCGGCGGTGCCGTCGGTCGCGACGATCGTGAAACCCAGATCGATCAGCGAGCGCACCGCAGGCTCGATCACCGGCTTGTCGGTTTCCTTGACCGAGACGAACACGGTTCCCGATCCGGGCAGAACCGTGCCCGCGCCCAGCTGCGCCTTGGCGAAAGCGGTCGCGAAATCCTTGTCGAGGCCCATCACCTCGCCGGTCGACTTCATTTCGGGCGAAAGCACGGGATCGACGCCGGGGAAGCGCGCCCATGGGAAGACCGCTTCCTTGACCGCGATATAATCGATGTCGAGATCGATCTTTGGTAGGTCGGCGAGCTTCTCGCCCGCCATCACGCGCGCGGCGATCTTGGCGATCGGCGCGCCCACCGCCTTGGCGACGAACGGCACGGTGCGGCTGGCGCGCGGATTGACCTCGATCAGATAGACCTCGCCGTTCTTGAACGCATATTGGACGTTCATCAGCCCCTTGACCTTGAGCGCGCGGGCGAGCGCATCGGTCTGGCGCTCGATCTCCGCCACGATCTCCTTCGACAGGCTGTAGGGCGGGAGCGAGCAGGCGCTGTCGCCCGAATGGACGCCGGCCTCCTCGATATGCTGCATCACGCCGGCGATGGTGACGTCGGTGCCGTCGGCGATCGCGTCGACATCGACCTCGATCGCGTCGCGCAGATAGCGGTCGATCAAAACGGGCGAGTCGCCCGACACCTGCACCGCGGTCTGGATATAATGATCGAGCTGCGCGGGCGTATCGACCACTTCCATCGCGCGCCCGCCGAGCACATAGGACGGACGGGTCAGCACGGGGTAGCCGATGCGCTCGGCGACCGCGATCGCCTCGTCGCGGCTGCGCGCGATGCCGTTGGCGGGCTGCTTGAGGCCAAGCTTCTCGACCAAGGCGGCAAACCGCTCGCGATCCTCGGCGAGGTCGATCGCGTCGGGCGAGGTGCCGAGGATCGGGATGCCCGCGCGTTCGAGCTCCTGCGCCAGCTTGAGCGGGGTCTGGCCGCCGAACTGGACGATCACGCCGACCAGCTCGCCATTGGTTTGCTCGATATGCAGGATCTCGAGCACGTCCTCGACCGTCAGCGGCTCGAAATAGAGGCGGTCGGACGTGTCATAATCGGTGCTCACCGTCTCCGGATTGCAATTGACCATGATCGTCTCGAAGCCTGCTTCACTGAGCGCGAAGCAAGCGTGGCAGCAGCAATAATCGAACTCGATCCCCTGGCCGATACGGTTGGGTCCGCCGCCCAAGATCACGATCTTGCGGCGATCGGACGGCTGCGCCTCATTCTCGGGCTCGCCGAAGACGGGCGCCTCGTAGGTCGAGTACATGTAGGGCGTCTTCGCCTCGAACTCGGCCGCGCAGGTGTCGATCCGCTTGAAGACAGGGCGCACGCCGAGCTTGTGGCGGTGCGCGCGCACCTCGGCCTCGGTCACGCCGCCCGACATCGCCTTGATCACGTCATGGACGATGCCCGATCCGCGCGCCTGTTCGCGGCTCATGCCGGCGAGGTTGTTCGAGTTGAGCGCGAGCCAGGCGAGGCGCTTGTCGGAGAAACCCATCGCCTTCAATTTGCGCAGGCCCTCGGCATCATTGGGCAGGCCGTTCTCGCAGACCTGCTGCTCGGCGCGCACGATCTCGGCAAGGCGCTCGAGGAACCAGGGATCATATTTGGCGATGCGGTGAACCTCATCGACCGTCAGGCCCTCGCGCAGCGCCTGCGCGGCGATCAGCAGGCGATCGGGCGTGGGCTCGGACAAGGCCGCTTCGATCTCGGCCTTGGGCGCGCCCTTGAGCCGGTCGACGATGTTGAGGCCGGACAGGCCGGTCTCCAGCCCGCGCAGCGCCTTTTGCAGGCTCTCATGGAAGTTGCGGCCGATCGCCATCACCTCGCCAACCGACTTCATCGCGGTGGTCAGGTGATCAGACGCGCCCTTGAACTTCTCGAAGGCAAACCGGGGTATCTTGGTGACGACATAGTCGATCGTCGGCTCGAAGCTGGCCGGCGTCGCGCCGGTGATGTCATTGTCGATCTCATCGAGCGTGTAGCCGACCGCGAGCTTGGCCGCGACCTTGGCGATCGGGAAGCCGGTTGCCTTGGAGGCGAGCGCGGACGAGCGCGACACGCGCGGATTCATCTCGATCACGACGAGGCGGCCGTCACGGGGGTTGACCGCGAACTGGACGTTGGAGCCGCCGGTCTCGACGCCGATCTCGCGCAGCACCGCGATGCTGGCGTTGCGCATGATCTGATATTCCTTGTCGGTCAGCGTCAGCGCCGGCGCGACGGTGATGGAGTCACCCGTGTGGATGCCCATCGGATCGACATTCTCGATCGAGCAGATGATGATGGCATTGTCGTTGCGATCCCGCACGACCTCCATCTCATATTCCTTCCAGCCGAGGACCGATTCCTCGACCAGCACCTCGGTCGTGGGGGAGAGATCGAGCCCGTTGGTGACGATCTGGACGAATTCCTCGCGATTGTAGGCGATGCCGCCGCCCTGCCCGCCCATGGTGAAGCTGGGGCGGATGATCGAGGGAAGCTGGACGAACTCGAGCGCCTCCAGCGCTTCCTCGACCGAATGGGCGATGCGCGAGCGCGGGCTTTCGAGCCCGATCTTGTCCATCGCGTTGCGGAATTTGAGCCGATCCTCGGCCTTGTCGATCGCCTCGGCATCGGCGCCGATCATCTGGCAGCCAAATTTCTCGAGCGTGCCGTCGTGCCACAGCGCGAGCGCCGTGTTGAGCGCGGTCTGCCCGCCCATCGTCGGCAGCACCGCGTCGGGGCGCTCCTTCTCGATGATCCGCGCGACCACCTCGGGCGTGATCGGCTCGATATAGGTGGCGTCGGCCATGTCCGGATCGGTCATGATCGTGGCCGGGTTCGAATTGACGAGGACGATCCGATAGCCCTCTTCGCGCAAAGCCTTGCAAGCCTGCGTCCCCGAATAATCGAACTCGCACGCCTGGCCGATGACGATCGGACCGGCGCCGATGATCAGGATCGATTTGATGTCAGTACGCTTGGGCATAAGCTCTCAGTGTGCAGCCTGCACAAATAGGGAAATGATAGCGACGAACAGGGAAGCAACGCCGGAAAGAGCATTGGCTCTGCCGATCATTTCCCAAATCAGATCGGCTTGAGGATCCGGAGCTTCTGCCAATATCCGCGCAGCAATTACGTATGCGCGCGCTTGTGCCCTAATCTCTTGGCCGACGTTGAAATCTTGCAGCTGCTCTTCGACCCTATCCAAATCGCGCACCAAGGCTTTCTGCTTATCGGCGGTTAATTTGAAGCCGCTCGGCAGTCCCGTCCACCGCGAGCTATCAATGGCGCTCGCTTCCGGAGATTCCTCTTCCTGCCCAATCCTTACCCAACGCCAGTTTTTCGGTAGTGGAAACCAAGTGGGGGAAGGAGCATCTGCAACGATTTCGTCGTCTTGCCATCTAATGTGAAATTCAGAAGCGCCGATTTCTTCCGTAAGCTCTCTGTAGATTGTTGGATACCCGCTCGACCGAATCCGAGCAGACATTCCGGAGTAGGTTCTGGAAACGACAAATAAGCTTTCGTTCTCACTGACCACCGGGTCGAAAAACCCTTCGTCGGCCTTGATAGGATAGTGATCGAGTAGCCCTGCATAGTCAGAAAGAGCCGCCTCGTTCCTGTGGTATTCCATCAGGAACGCCGCAAAAAATTCCAACCGTGCTCGGTCCAGTGCATTCATGATGAATGCCCCAGAGCATTTACAAACTGCTCGAACAGATAATGGCTGTCCTGCGGGCCGGGGCTCGCCTCGGGATGGTATTGGACCGAGAAAGCCGGCTTGTCGGTCAGGCGCAGGCCGGCGAGGCTGCCGTCGAACAAGGAGATGTGCGTCGGCTCGGCATTGGCCGGGAGCGTTTCGGTCAGCACCGCGAAGCCGTGGTTCATGCTGGTGATCTCGACACGGCCGTCGTCGGTGCGCTTGACCGGGTGGTTCGCACCGCGATGCCCCTGGTGCATCTTGGCGGTCTTCGCCCCCACGGCGAGGCCGAGCAATTGGTGGCCGAGGCAGATGCCGAAGATCGGCTTGCCGACCTTGAGCAGCTCCTGGATCACGGGCACCGCATAGAGGCCTGTCGCGGCGGGATCGCCCGGGCCGTTCGACAGGAACACGCCGTCGGGTGCATGGGCCATCACGTCGTCGAAAGTCGCGGTCGCGGGCACCACTGTCACGCGCGCGCCGGCGGCGACGAGATTGCGGAGGATATTGCGCTTGAGGCCGTAGTCGATCGCGACGACGTGGGGGCGAGCATCCCCCTCCCGCTTGCGGGAGGGGTTAGGGGAGGGGCTATCTGAAAAAGCGGCGTCGGTAGAGGACGTGGACTCCCCTCCCCCGACCCCTCCCGCAAGCGGGAGGGGAGGTTTGGCGTAACCCTCCCCCAGCGCCCACAATCCTTCGTCCCATTTGAACGTCTGGCGGGTGGTGACCTCCTTGGCGAGGTCCATGCCTTCCAGGCCCGGCCATTCGCGCGCCTGGCGCTTGAGCGCGTCGAGATCGAACTCGCCTTTGGCGTTGTGCGCGATCACGCCGTTGGGGGCGCCGTTCAAGCGGATTGCGCGGGTCAAAGCGCGGGTGTCGACGCCCGACAGGCCGATCCTGCCATTGTTGCGCAGCCAGGTGTCGAAATGCTGGGTGCTGCGGAAATTCGAAGGGTCGGTCACGTCCTCGCGCACGATGCAGCCGAGCGCATGCGGATTGATCGCCTCGATATCCTCGGGGTTGGCACCGACATTGCCGATATGGGGGAAGGTGAAGTTGACGATCTGCCCCGCATAAGAGGGATCGGTCATCACCTCCTGATAGCCGGTCATCGCGGTGTTGAAGCAGACCTCGCCCACCGCCGAACCCTCGGCGCCGAAGCCGCGGCCCCAAATGACTCCGCCATCGCCCAATACCAATACGCCGGTAGCTCCGTTCGGCGCGCGTGAAGGCGAGGCGTCGGCCATGATCGGCGGGCACTCCAATTAGGTTGGGCAGCGATGTCGCTAAGCCGCGTCCGCTAGACGGCATGGGCCGATGGGTCAACTCTACCAAATATGCGCCGATCGGGCTATCTGAGGGGTTTCCCGCTTTTCCGATAGAGACCCCGATGATTCGAGACGAGATCAAGGCGGCGCAGATCGCCGCGATGAAGGCGCGCGACACCGTTACCGTCAACGCCACCCGCCTGATCCAGGCCGCGATCAAGAATCGCGACATCGAGCTGCGCACCGCTTCCACCACGCCGGACGACGATCTGACGGTGACCGAAGTGTTGCAAAAAATGATCAAGCAGCGCCGCGAATCGATCGAGATGTTCGAAAAAGGCGGCCGGCAGGAACTGGCTGACGCCGAAAAGGCCGAGGTCACGGTGATCGAGCGCTTTTTGCCCGCGCAGATGAGCGAGGCCGATACCGCGCTGGCGATTGACGCGATCGCGACGGAACTGGACGCGACGTCGGTCAAGGACATGGGCCGCGTGATGGCGGCGCTGAAGGAGCGCCATGCCGGGCAGCTGGATATGAGCAAGGCGAGCGCGCTGGTGAAGGCGCGGCTTTCTTAAAAGACTCCCCTCCCTGCCAAGGGAGGGGCAATCATCCTCCCCTCCCGCTTGCGGGAGGGGTCGGGGGGAGGGGATGGAACCTAGGACGCGAGCCCGCGAGTTGCGCGCGAACGCAACCCCATCAGAACGCATCCTTTGGCGCGCGCTAAGCGCAAGGAAAGTCTCCGGAGTCCGTTTCAATCGCCAGGTGCCGATCGGTCCCTTCATCTGCGACTTCGTTTCGCGAAGTGCCAAGCTCATTATCGAAGTGGATGGCGGACAACATGGTTGGCAAACCGATGAAGATGCCGCGCGAACGCGCTATCTTGAGAGTCAGGGATATCGGGTGATCCGATTCTGGAATTCGGATGTGCTCGAAGGGCTTGAGGGTGTGGTGGCGGAAATAGCGACAGTGATTGCCACACTCCCCTCCCCTAACCCCTCCCGCAAGCGGGAGGGGAATCCTTGAGTCTCTCCCCGCAATTCCTGGATGAGGTGCGTAACCGCACGCTCCTTTCCGCGCTGATCGGGCGGTCGGTGAAGCTGCAGAAGGCGGGCCGCGAATATCGTGCGTGCTGCCCGTTCCATGACGAGAAGACGCCGAGTTTCTACGTCAATGACGACAAGGGCTTCTATCATTGCTTCGGCTGCTCGGCACATGGCGATGCGATCCGGTTCCTTACCGAGGCCAAGGGCATGCCGTTCATCGAGGCGGTGAAGGAATTGGTCCAGGCGGCGGGGATGGAGATGCCTGCGCCCGATCCGCGATCGGCCGAGCGGGCGGAGCGGGCGACCGGGTTGGTCGCGGCGTCGGAGGCGGCGCAGCGCTGGTTTGCGGAGCAATTGCAGGGGATCGCGGGGGCGGAAGCGCGGGCTTATCTGGTCAAACGCGGTGTGTCCGATGAACTGGCCAAGGCGTTCGGGTTGGGCTTTTCCCCGGATTCGCGCGGCAAGCTCAAGGGTGCGCTCGCCAGCTTCGGCAACGAAACGTTGATCGAGGCGGGCTTGCTCATCTCGGTCGACGACAAGGAGCCTTACGACCGGTTCCGCGGCAGGCTCATGTTTCCGGTGCGCGATGCGCGGGGGCGTACGATCGCGTTCGGCGGGCGCATCCTGGATGCGGGCGAGCCCAAATATCTCAATTCCCCGGATACGCCGCTCTTCGACAAGGGGCGCACGCTCTACAATCTCGATCGTGCCGGGCCGGCCAGCCGCAAGAGCGAGCGGGTGATCGTGGTCGAAGGCTATATGGACGTGATCGCGCTGGCCAAGGCGAGGATCGACGAGGCGGTCGCCCCGCTTGGCACCGCGCTGACCGAAGCCCAGATCGAGCGGCTGTGGCGGCTGGTTCCGGTGCCGATCCTCTGTTTCGATGGCGACAAAGCCGGCGTGAAAGCCGCGGTTCGGGCTGCGCTGCGGGCATTGCCGATGGTCGGGCCGGGGCGCTCGCTGAGCTTCGTGACGCTTCCCGGCGGGCAGGATCCCGACGATCTAGTCAAGGCGGGCGGCAAGGCGGCGGTCGAGAATGCGCTGCAGACCGCGATTCCGCTGGTCGACCTGTTGTGGAACCACATGCATGCGGAGACGCCGCTCGACACGCCCGAAATGCGCGCGGGCCTGCGCCGGCGGCTGAGCGAATTGTGCCAGGGAATCGACGACAAGGGCACGGCCGAGCAATATCGGCATGAGTTCAGGCGCCGCTTCGATGCCCTGTTCGGGGCACCGCAAAGCCAGCAGCAGCCCTTCCAGCCTTACGATCGGAGCAATCGTCCTCCATTTCGGCGCGATTTCCGCAAGCCCCCGCCCCGCCCCGCCTCCGCCCGCGCACGATCAATCGGCAAGAGCGGGATCGACACGATGGTGGCGCGCGCGGTGATCGGCGGATTGATCCTCCATCCCGCCGCTACCGAGGCGTATGCCGAGGCTTTGGCTGGACTTTCGCTGCGCGATCCGGTGCTGGAACGCATCCGCGATACGCTGATCGACGCGGCTTTCACGGGCCGCTCCCTTGAAGGTGGCGAGGCGCGTTCCATATTGGCTGAAGCGGGCTTAGGCCCGATGGCGGACGAATTGTGCCAGACGAACGGTCTTGCCTTTTCCTTCCTGCGCGGCGATGCGGACCCGAGTCGCGCGCAACGCGACCTGGGAGAGGCGATTGAAGTGCTGGTAACGCGGCCGGTGATCGAACAGGCGCTGGCGGAAGCGACGCGCGCGTTCGAAACCACTACCGACGAAGCGGGTTTTGCTGAGCAGCAGCGACTGACTCGCGAAAAACAGGACGTCGAGCGCCGTTTAATGGATTTGATGCAGCCGGACGGCGACTGAGCGATTTGACGGGATCAAGAGATAGCATGGCGAAGACGGCAGTGGCAGCGGCGAACAGCAGTGGCAGCGAGGGCGGCGACGGCGATGCGCCCCTGATCGACCTCAACGATGCGTCGATCAAGAAGGTCTTCGCGCGCGCCAAGAAGCGCGGCTACATCACCTATGACGAATTGAACGAGGCGCTGCCGCAGGACCAGATGTCCTCCGAGCAGATCGAGGACGTGATGTCCGCGCTCAATGAAATGGGCGTCAACGTCGTCGAGAATGAGGAAGCCGGCGAGGACGGCGAGCAGCCGCAGCAGCCCGACGACGACGATGCGGACGAGACAACCGACGGCGATGCCACGGTCACGTTCACGTCGACCGCGACCAAGAAGGAAACGATCGACCGCACCGACGATCCGGTGCGCATGTACCTGCGCGAGATGGGCGCGGTGGAGTTGCTCAGCCGTGAGGGCGAAATCGCCATCGCCAAGCGGATCGAGGCCGGCCGCGACACGATGATTCTGGGGCTGTGCGAAAGCCCGATCACGTTCAACGCGATCATCGACTGGTCGACCCAGCTCAACGAAGGCACGATGCAGCTGCGCGAGATCCTCGACCTCGACGCGATGGTGTCGAAGGGCCCGACCGCCGAGCAGGTCGAGGGCGCCGAGGACGATACGGGCGAGATCAGCGAGAAGAGCGCAGGCCCATCGTTCAAGGAAGAGGAAGAGCCCGAGGAGGCTCCCGCCGAAACCGACGAGGACGAAGAATCGCTGACCGAGCGCCGCGTACCGCGCCCGACAGAGGACGACGATGAGGATAACACCCTCAGCCTCGC
>JAEKMC010000080.1 GCA_019508115.1 Sphingomonas sp. | reverse complement strand
GACCAGTAGCAGAGCGCGGTTCGCTCGCAGGCGATGGGACCCTTTTGTGCGGCGAGGAAGGCGATCGCGTCGCGCCACTGCGCGTCGGTCCGGTCGATCGCTGCCAACTGGGCGAGATTGGCGCGGGCATGGTGCTCGACCTTCACCGCCATCGGTACGATCATCACCGCGAACGCGGCCAGCCGCAGTGCGATCGGTCGAAGCCCGACGGCGCCGCGCGACAAGGCGATTCCGGCCAGGATGGTCAACGCGATGGCGCTGTCGAAATGCGCGTTCTGCGACACGCCGGTTCCCATCCGTTCGCCGATCCCGACCGTGATGGCGAACAGCGCGAACAGCAGCAGCAAGGTGATGCGCGGGTCGCGTGGGCGGCGCCAGGCCAGCGCGAGCGCGACGAGCAGCTCGGGCAGCTGGAAACCCAACGAGCGAAGCGCATCGCCGATCAATGCGGGGTCGATCAGCCGCTGGTGGTGCAGCACCTCCTCGAACACCGCGTTGCCATAAAGAAAGGCCAGCGCGGCTACCGCCACGCCCCCGGCCACCGCCGCCGTCGCCAGCCAAATCTTCAGGCCGCGCCGGTCGTACCAAGCGAGCCACAAAGTCGTCGCGATCGGCAGCGCAATTTGGTTGTGCTTGATCAGACCGCTCAGCAGCATCAGCAGGCACGCCGCCACGATCCGTCGGTCATCCGGCATCGACGGCATGCGCCCGATCAGCAGCAGCAGGCTTCCCGTCATCAAGGCTTCGGCCAGCCATTGCGGGTCGTCGGCGGCCAGATAGCGCGGTGCGACGGCCGCGATGATGAGTAGGAAGATGCCGGCCGCGCCGATCGACCATTGGCGGGTTCCGCCAAACCGCCGCACGACCCGCTCGACCATGATCGCCACCGCGATCAACCCGGACAGGCACAGCAAGCGGCCGGCCAGGATCGAATCGCCTATCGCGCGGCCGAGCAATCCGACGATGTAGAAGGACAAAGGCGGATAATTGTTGCTGATCGGCGAGGAGGCATCGGTGTAGAGCGGAAGCCCGGCCAGTGCTCTTGTGCTCCAATAAGCGTTCCAGCCCTCATTGTTGTTCATGGAGATTTGCCGCGTGAGCGAAGCGATCGGCATCGCGAATTGCATCGCGAGCGCGGCGACCACGATCAGGCACAGTCCGACGAACAGCCAGCGCTCAGCGATCGTCCCCCTCAACCCCCGGCGAGGCGGCGATGATGGCCAGATCGCGTCGGGAATCGGTGTGTTCGGTAAGGACGGGGCGGCGCGCTCCGCCGTCGTGTCGACAAGCTCGCGGCCCATTTTGTCGAAGGGGGTCTGGTACATGCCACCTCGCCTTTGCGCCCGACGCTGGACGGGTGATGAACCAACGCACAAGGCTGGCCGCCTCCGTCCATTGTTGCGGTGCAACGAAGATTTCGTGCGACGGAGCGAGCTATCGCCGGACTCCCGTTGACGCTCCGCGACTCCCTGGCTATAGGGCCGCTCGCTCGCGGGCCGGTCGAAGGCCGGTGCGGGTGCACTGAACATTGCCGATGTCTGGCAGGCCCCGGGAGGCGCAAGTCACCTGGGCCGTTTCGCATTTCGCGGAAACTGGGCCCGGTAAAGTAACCCTGTGAAAGGTGAAGGGCTTCATGCCGACGATTAACCAGCTGATCCGCAAGGGTCGCGAACCGCAGATCGCCAAGTCCAAGGTGCCTGCGATGGAAAAGAACCCGCAGAAGCGTGGCGTCTGCACGCGCGTCTATACCACGACCCCGAAGAAGCCGAACTCGGCGCTGCGCAAGGTGGCCAAGATCCGCCTGACCAACCAGCGCGAAGTGATCAGCTACATTCCGGGCGAGGGCCACAATCTGCAGGAGCACTCGGTGGTCCTGATCCGTGGCGGCCGTGTGCGCGACCTTCCCGGCGTGCGTTACCACGTGCTGCGCGGCGTGCTCGACACGCAGGGCGTGAAGAACCGCAAGCAATCCCGCTCCAAGTACGGCGCCAAGCGTCCGAAGTAAGCCGATCGGCCCCTTTGAAGGGCTGTCCGATCACCCGGCTGAAGTTTGTAAGGAAGATAAAAGATGGCTCGTCGTCGTCGTCCAGAAAAGCGCGAAATCCTGCCCGATCCTAAGTTCGGGGATGTCGTGCTCAGCAAGTTCATGAACAGCGTCATGCTCGACGGTAAGAAGTCCGTCGCCGAGAGCATCGTCTATGGCGCGCTCGAAACTGTCGAGACGCGCGCCAAGCGCGAGCCGCTCGGCGTGTTCCACGATGCGCTCGCCAATGTCCGTCCGGGCATCGAAGTGCGCAGCCGTCGCGTCGGTGGCGCGACCTACCAGGTTCCGGTCGAGGTTCGTCCGGAGCGTTCGCAGGCGCTCGCCATCCGTTGGCTGATCACCGCGGCCCGTGCCCGTTCGGAGCACACCATGTCGGCGCGCCTGTCGGGCGAGCTGATGGATGCGGCGAACAACCGCGGCAACGCGGTCAAGAAGCGCGAAGACACGCACCGCATGGCGGAAGCGAACCGCGCCTTCAGCCACTACCGCTGGTAAGTTTGTTTCCTATATGGGGATGAGGATTTCGGTCCTCGTCCCCAAATTGCCGTTCGCCCCGAGGTTTGTCGACGGGTTGTAACTCTTCTTCGAGAAGAGGCAGGGCTCAGCCCCGGACGGGATTGAATTAGTCCTCACCGTTTCGACCGCCGCACCGTCGGCACAGGAGTGAATGATCATGGCCCGCAGCCATCCGCTCGATCGCTATCGCAATATCGGCATCATGGCGCACATCGACGCCGGCAAGACGACGACGACCGAGCGCATCCTCTATTACACCGGCAAGTCCTATAAGATCGGCGAGGTCCATGAGGGCACCGCGACCATGGACTGGATGGAGCAGGAGCAGGAGCGCGGCATCACGATCACGTCGGCCGCGACGACCTGTTTCTGGAAGGGTGACGACGGCGAGGGTCCCGACCACCGCATCAACATCATCGATACCCCCGGCCACGTCGACTTCACGATCGAGGTCGAGCGTTCGCTGCGCGTGCTCGACGGCGCGGTCGCCTGCTTCGACGGTGTCGCCGGCGTCGAGCCGCAGTCCGAAACCGTGTGGCGCCAGGCCGAGAAGTATCACGTGCCGCGCATGTGCTTCGTCAACAAGCTCGACCGCACCGGCGCGAACTTCAACATGTGCGTGGAGATGATCAAGGACCGGCTCGGCGCGCGTCCGATGGTCCTCTATCGCCCGATCGGCCTCGAAGGCCAGTTCAAGGGCCTGATCGACCTGGTCAACAATCGCGCGATCATCTGGCTCGAAGAGTCGCTGGGCGCGAAGTTCGAATATCAGGACATCCCGGCCGACATGGCCGAGGAAGCCGCGACCGCGCGTTCCGAGATGATCGAAATGGCCGTCGAGCAGGACGACGACATCATGGAGGCGTATCTGGAGGGCAACGAGCCCGACGCCGCCACGCTGAAGAAGCTGATCCGCAAGGGCACGCTCAACTTCTCGTTCGTGCCGGTGCTGTGCGGTTCGGCGTTCAAGAACAAGGGCGTGCAGCCCCTGCTCGACGCGGTCATCGACTATCTGCCGAGCCCGCTCGACATTCCGCCGGTCCAGGGCCTCAAGCTCGACGGCGTGACGCCGGACACGCGTCCGGCCGACGATTCGGCGCCGACCTCGGCGCTCGCGTTCAAGATCATGAACGATCCGTTCGTCGGCTCGCTCACCTTCGCGCGCATCTATTCGGGCCGGCTGGCCAAGGGCACCTATCTCAACTCGGTCAAGGACAAGGACGAGAAGATCGGCCGCATGCTGCTGATGCATGCCAACAGCCGCGAAGACATCGACGAGGCGTTCGCGGGCGACATCGTCGCGCTGGCCGGTCTCAAGGAGACCACCACCGGCGACACGCTCTGCGCCAAGAACGCGCCGATCATCCTGGAGCGCATGGAGTTCCCGGATCCGGTCATCGAGCTGTCGGTGGAGCCGAAGACCAAGGCCGACCAGGAAAAGATGGGCATCGCGCTCAACCGCCTGGCCGCCGAGGATCCTTCGTTCCGCGTTTCGACCGATCACGAATCGGGCCAGACCATCATCAAGGGCATGGGCGAGCTCCATCTCGAGATTCTGGTCGACCGCATGAAGCGCGAGTTCAAGGTCGAGGCTAATGTCGGCGCGCCGCAGGTGGCCTATCGCGAATATCTCGCGAAGCCGGTCGAGCTGACCTACACCCACAAGAAGCAGTCGGGCGGCTCGGGCCAGTTCGGCGAAGTGAAGGTGCAGCTGAAGCCGGGCGAGCGCGGTTCGGGCTTCGTCTTCGTCGACGAGGTCAAGGGCGGCAACATCCCGCGCGAATATATCCCCTCGGTCGAGAAGGGCATGCGCGAGACCGCCGCGAGCGGCGCGCTCATCGGCTTCCCGATCGTGGATCTCGAAATCCACCTGATCGACGGCAAGTATCACGACGTCGACTCGTCGGCTCTGGCGTTCGAAATCACGGGCCGCGGCGCAATGCGTGAAGGCGCGCAGAAGGCCGGCATCAAGATCCTCGAGCCGATCATGAAGGTCGAGGTCGTGACGCCGGAAGATTATCTGGGCGACGTGATCGGCGACCTCAACAGCCGCCGTGGCCAGATCCAGGGCACCGACAGCCGCGGCAACGCGCAGGTCGTCGAGGCGATGGTGCCGCTGGCGAATATGTTCGGCTACGTGAACCAGCTTCGGTCCTTCACCCAGGGCCGCGCGCAGTACACGATGCAGTTCAGTCACTATGAGGAAGTGCCCGCCAACGTCGCCGATGAAGTGAAGGCGAAGCTGGCATAAGCCGAAAAAGCTGCTATGGGCGCGCTCCGCGAGCGGGGTGTGTCCCTATCTCCCAACATTATCGAAGCAAGGTAGGATAAAATGGCTAAGGCTAAATTTGAGCGGACGAAGCCGCACTGCAACATCGGCACCATTGGCCACGTCGACCATGGCAAGACGTCGCTCACGGCCGCCATTACCAAGGTTCTCGCCGAAACCGGCGGCGCGACCTTCGTCGACTATGCCAACATCGACAAGGCTCCCGAAGAGCGCGAGCGCGGCATCACCATCTCGACCGCGCACGTCGAGTATGAGACCCAGGCGCGCCACTATGCGCACGTCGATTGCCCGGGCCACGCCGATTATGTGAAGAACATGATCACCGGCGCCGCGCAGATGGACGGCGGGATCCTGGTCGTTTCGGCGACCGACGGCCCGATGCCGCAGACCCGCGAGCACATCCTGCTCGCCCGCCAGGTCGGCGTGCCGCAGCTGGTCGTGTTCATGAACAAGGTCGACCTGGTCGACGACGCCGAGATCCTGGAGCTCGTCGAGCTCGAGATTCGCGAGCTGCTTTCGTCCTACGATTTCGACGGCGACAACATCCCCGTCATCCAGGGCTCGGCCGTCTGCGCGCTCAACGGCACCAAGCCCGAGATCGGCCATGACGCCGTCCTCAAGCTGATGCAGGCCGTCGACACGTTCATCCCGCAGCCTGACCGTCCGCTCGACAAGCCGTTCCTGATGCCGATCGAAGACGTGTTCTCGATCTCGGGTCGCGGCACCGTCGTCACCGGCCGCGTCGAGACCGGCGTCGTCAAGGTTGGCGAGGAAGTCGAGATCGTCGGCCTCATCGACACCAAGAAGACCGTCGTCACCGGCGTCGAGATGTTCCGCAAGCTGCTCGACAGCGGCCAGGCGGGCGACAATATCGGCGCGCTGCTCCGCGGCGTCGGCCGTGACGACGTCGAGCGTGGCCAGGTCCTCTGCAAGCCGGGCTCGATCAAGCCGCACACCGAATTCTCGTCGGAAGTCTACGTGCTGTCGAAGGAAGAGGGTGGCCGTCACACGCCGTTCTTCGCCAACTATCGCCCGCAATTCTACTTCCGCACGACCGACGTGACCGGCGAGGTCGTCCTCCCCGAGGGCACCGAGATGGTCATGCCGGGCGACAACGTGAAGCTGGGCGTCAAGCTCATCGCGCCGATCGCGATGGAGCAGGGCCTGCGCTTCTCGATCCGCGAAGGCGGTCGTACCGTCGGCGCCGGGGTTGTCAGCTCGATCACCGCGTAATATAAGATACTTCGTACAAGCCGGTCGATTCCTTTGGGAATCGGCCGGTTTGCTTTTAATGAGAGACCTTAAGCGTCATGCCAGCGAAAGCTGGCACCTCAGGAGGTGAAGCGAGCAGCTTGCCTCACGAGACCCCAGCTTTCGCTGGGGTGACGACCTGAGGGTCATCAGGCTCTTTCGCATCGGTAGGAACCATGGACAGCAATATCCGCATTCGCCTGAAGGCGTTCGATCATCGTGTGCTCGATCAGGCAACCGGCGAGATCGCCGACACCGCCCGTCGTACGGGCGCGCTCACCCGTGGTCCCATCCCGTTGCCGACGCGCATCGAGAAGTTCACGGTCAACCGTGGTCCCCACATCGACAAGAAGTCGCGCGAGCAGTTCGAGGTGCGCACCTACAAGCGCCTCCTGGACATCGTGCAGCCGACCCCGCAGACCGTCGATGCGCTTATGAAGCTCGATCTTGCCGCGGGTGTTGATGTTGAGATCAAACTCGCGTAGGAGCGCGGCTCTCGACAAGAGATTCGGTCTTTAGACCGTTCCCCGGCGAAAGCCGGGGTCCAGCAAAGCGCTGGACTGGGCCCCGGCTTTCGCCGGGGAACACGAAATTCGAGGGATACCGGTCGGCTTTGCCGGCGCCTGCGTCCCCGCTATTCGCTCTAGAGCGGATCATTGGCCCTGGCGGGGGCATGCAGTTTCATTGGGCTGGGGCTTCGAGTCATCGAAGCCTTTTTCGTTGGCAAGCTCTCCGCATCATTGGCGAGCCTCTGTTTGGGAAGGAACAGATCATGCGCACTGGCGTGATCGCGAAGAAGATGGGGATGACCCGGCTGTTCAAGGACGATGGGCGCCATGTGCCCGTGACGGTCCTGCAGCTCGAAGGTCTCCAGGTTATCGCGCGCAAGGAAGAGGCTCGTGACGGATACGTCGCGGTGCAGCTCGGCGCGGGCGTGGCGAAGGCGAAGAACGTCGCCAAGCCGCAGCGCGGCCAGTTCGGCAAGGCCGAAGTGGAGCCCAAGGCGATCGTCCACGAATTCCGCGTGACCGAGGATAACCTTCTCGACGTCGGCGCCGAAATCTCGGCCGATCACTTCGTTGCCGGCCAGATGGTCGACATCCAGGGCCGCACCCAGGGCAAGGGCTTCCAGGGCGGCATGAAGCGCTGGGGCTTCGGCGGTCTGCGCGCCACCCACGGCGTCTCGGTCTCGCACCGCTCGCTCGGTTCGACCGGTCAGCGCCAGGATCCGGGCAAGGTCTTCAAGAACAAGAAGATGGCCGGCCACATGGGTGACAAGAACCGCACCCAGCAGAATCTCGAGATCGTCGGCACCGACGTCGAGCGCGGCCTCATCTTCGTCCGTGGCTCGGTCCCCGGCTCGAAGGGCGGCTGGCTGTTCGTCAAGGACGCGGTCAAGGTTCCGGCCCACAAGGACGCGCCGAAGCCGGCCGGCCTGAAGGCCGCGGCCAACAGCAACAACGCGGCTCCCGCCGAGACGCCGGCCGAAGTGCCTGCGGCTCCGGAAGCCACCGAAGGCCAGGAGGGCTGATCATGAAGGTTCAGGTCAAGAACCTCGACGGCTCGAGCGCCAAGGGTGATATCGAGCTCAACGACGCGATCTTCGGGGTCGAGCCGCGTGCGGACATCCTGCACCGTGTCGTCACCTGGCAGCTCGAGAAGCGCCGCGGCACCGCCCGCGGCACCCGCGAGCGTTCCGATGTCGCACGTACCGGCAAGCGTCTGGGCAACCAGAAGGGCGGCGGTACTGCTCGTCACGGCGATCGTGCCGCACCGATCTTCATCGGCGGCGGCAAGGCGCACGGCGCGCGCGTTCGCGATTTCAATCCGTCGCTGAACAAGAAGATCCGTGCGCTCGGCCTCAAGATGGCGCTCTCGGCCAAGGCCAAGGACGGCAGCCTGATCGTTCTGAACGGTCTCGATGTCGAAGAGGGCAAGACCAAGACGCTCGCGGCGCTGCTGGCGAAGCTCGGCTTCGGCAACAAGGCGCTGGTGATCGATGGCGACGCGCTGAACATCAGCTTCGCCAATGCATCGGGCAACCTGCGCGGCGTGAACCTGCTCCCCGCGGTTGGCGCCAACGTCTACGACATTCTCAATCATGACACGCTGGTGCTGACGCGCGCCGCCGTCGAGAAATTGGAGGCGCGTTTCAATGGCTAAGAAGCCGGCCAAAACGGCGGTGGACAACCGCCATTACGACGTGGTGCTCGCGCCGCACATCACCGAGAAGTCGACCTTGCTCTCCGAGCATAATGCGGTCGTCTTCAAGGTGGCGAACGACGCGACCAAGCCGGAGATCAAGGCGGCGGTGGAGGCGTTGTTCAACGTCACCGTGACCGGCGTCAACACGATGATCACCAAGGGCAAGACCAAGCGCTGGAAGGGCGAAGCCTACAAGCGCACGGATGCCAAGAAGGCGGTCGTGACGCTGGCTGAAGGCCAGTCGATCGACATTACGACGGGGATCTGAGGCGATGGCGCTCAAGAATTACAATCCGACGAGCCCGGCTCGCCGCGGTCTGATCCTGATCGACCGCACCAACCTGTACAAGGGCAAGCCGGTCAAGGCATTGACCGTCGGCCTGACCAAGTCGGGCGGCCGCAACAATATGGGCCACGCCACCGCGCGCGGCATCGGTGGCGGCCACAAGCAGAAGTATCGCTTCATCGACTTCAAGCGCCGGAAGTGGGATCAGCCCGCGACCGTCGAGCGGGTCGAATATGATCCCAACCGTTCGGCGTTCATCGCGCTGGTGAAGTATGAGGATGGCGAAGTCGCCTACATCATCGCACCGCAGCGTCTCGCCGTGGGTGACACGGTGCTCGCGGCGAAGAAGACCGACGTGAAGCCGGGCAATGCGATGGAAATCGGCCAGGCTCCGGTCGGCACGATCGTCCACAATGTCGAGATGAAGCCCGGCAAGGGCGGTCAGATCGCGCGTGCGGCGGGCACCTATGTGCAGATCGTCGGCCGCGATCGCGGAATGGTGATGGTCCGCCTGAATTCGGGCGAGCAGCGCTACATCCGTTCCGATTGCATGTGCACGGTGGGCGCGGTGTCGAACCCCGACAACGCCAACCAGAATCTGGCGAAGGCCGGCCGCAATCGCTGGCTCGGCTATCGTCCGCTCAGCCGCGGCGTCGCCAAGAACCCGGTCGACCATCCGCATGGCGGTGGTGAAGGCCGTACCTCGGGCGGCCGTCATCCGGTCACGCCGTGGGGCAAGCCGACCAAGGGTCACCGTACCCGTAAGAACAAGTCGACGGATAAGATGATCATCCGTTCGCGTCACGCGAGGAAGAAGTAATGGCTCGCTCTGTCTGGAAAGGCCCGTTCGTCGAACTGAGCCTGCTGAAGAAGGCCGAAGCCGCGCAGGATGGTGGCGCCCGTGGCGCGATCAAGACCTGGTCGCGTCGCTCGACCATCTTGCCGCAGTTCGTCGGCCTGACCTTCAATGTCTATAACGGCCGCAAGTTCGTGCCGGTGTCGGTCAACGAGGAAATGGTCGGCATGAAGCTCGGCGAGTTCGCGCCCACGCGCTACTTCCCGGGTCATGCCGCCGATAAGAAGGGCAAGCGCTGATGAGCAAGCCAGCATCCCCCCGCAATGTCGGCGACAAGGAAGCCCTTGCCGTCGCGACCTCGGTCCGTGGCAGCCCGTACAAGCTGAACCTGGTCGCGGGCCTGATCCGCGGCAAGAAGGTCGGCGACGCGCTCAACATCCTCGCCTTCTCCAAGAAGTCGATGGCGGTTGACGTGCGCAAGTGCCTCGCCAGCGCGGTCGCCAACGCCGAGAACAACCACAATCTCGACGTCGACGCGCTGATCGTGAAGGAAGCCTCGGTCGGCAAGGGCCTCGTCATGAAGCGCTTCGCTACCCGCGCCCGCGGCCGCAGCGCCCGCATCGTCAAGCCGTTCAGCCGCCTTCGCGTGGTCGTCCGCGAGCAGGAAGAAGCATAATGGGTCAGAAATCCAACCCGATTGGCATGCGGTTGCAGATCAACCGCACCTGGGACAGCCGCTGGTACGCCGAAGGCGAAAGCTATGCGCGCCTGCTGCTCGAGGATCTCAAGATCCGCCAATATATCTTCAAGACGCATCCGCAGGCTGCGATCTCGAAGGTCGTGATCGAGCGCCCGGCCAAGCTCGCCCGCATCTCCATCTATGCCGCACGCCCCGGCGTGATCATCGGCAAGAAGGGCGCGGACATCGAGAAGCTGCGCAAGACGCTCGGCGCGATGACCGGTTCGGACGTGAGCCTCAACATCGTCGAGATCCGCAAGCCGGAAGTCGACTCGAAGCTCGTCGCCCAGGGCGTCGCCGATCAGCTCGAGCGTCGTATCGCCTTCCGTCGCGCGATGAAGCGCGCGGTGCAGTCGGCGCTGCGTCTCGGTGCCGAAGGCATCCGTATCACGTGCGCCGGCCGTCTGGGCGGCGCGGAGATCGCGCGTACCGAATGGTATCGTGAAGGTCGCGTGCCGCTGCATACGCTGCGCGCGAACGTCGATTATGCCGAGGCCGAGGCGCACACCGCCTATGGCGTTTGCGGCGTCAAGGTCTGGATCTTCAAGGGTGAGATCCTCGGCCACGACCCGCTCGCGCAAGAACGCCTCATGATGGAAGCTCAGACCTCGGGGGTCCGTCCGGCGCGCTGATAGGATTTTCCTATCAGTTAGCCTGATCGGCCGTCGTCACGGTGTCAGAAGGTTAGATTAGACATGCTGCAACCGAAGCGCACCAAGTTCCGCAAGGCCCATAAGGGCCGCATCCATGGCGATGCCAAGGGCGGTACCGCGCTCAATTTCGGCGCGTTCGGCCTCAAGGCCATGGAGCCGGATCGTATCACCGCGCGTCAGATCGAGGCGGCCCGCCGCGCGATCACGCGTCACATCAAGCGCCAGGGGCGTTTGTGGATCCGTATCTTCCCGGACATTCCGGTTTCGTCGAAGCCGGCGGAAGTCCGCATGGGTTCCGGTAAGGGCGCGCCCGAATTCTGGGTCGCCCGCGTAAAGCCCGGCCGCATCCTGTTCGAGCTGGACGGTGTTCCGGGCCCGATCGCTCGCGTTGCTTTCGAGCGCGCGATGGAAAAGCTGCCGATCAAGACCAAGGTCGTCGCCCGCCTGGGCGAGTCCGTGCACGAGGCTGTGTAAGACAATGGCTAAGATTGCAGATCTCAAGGTCGCGACCGACGACCAGCTTTCGACCCAGCTCGGCGAGCTGAAGCGCGAGCAGTTCAACCTGCGTTTTCAGGCGGCCACCAACCAGCTCGAAAAGCCGAGCCGGGTGAAGGAAGTGCGCCGCACGATCGCCCAGATCAAGACGCTGCAGACCGCTCGCGCGGCTGCGGCCAAGTAAGGAGCCACGACGATGCCGAAGCGCGTGCTGACGGGCACTGTGGTGTCCGACAAGACCGACAAGACGGTGGTAGTGCTGGTGGAGCGCCGGGTTAAGCACCCGCTCTATGGCAAGATCATCAAGCGTTCGAAGAAATATCATGCCCATGACGAGGGCAACACGTTCAAGGAAGGGCAGACCGTCCGCATCGAGGAATGCGCGCCGATCTCCAAGCTGAAGACGTGGAAGGTGATCGGCACCGTCGGTGCCGAGACCGCCGCAGCGTAAGGAAGGACTGACACCATGATTCAGATGCAGTCCACCCTGGACGTTGCAGACAATTCGGGTGCGAAGCGCGTCCAGTGCATCAAGGTGCTGGGCGGCTCCAAGCGCCGTTTCGCGAGCGTGGGCGACGTGATCGTCGTCTCGATCAAGGAAGCGGCTCCCCGTGCCAAGGTCAAGAAGGGCGACGTTCACCGCGCGGTGATCGTGCGCACCGCCAAGGACATCAATCGTCCCGACGGCTCGACCATCCGCTTCGACGGCAATGCCGCCGTTCTCATCAACAAGAATAACGGGGAGCCGATCGGCACCCGTATCTTCGGCCCGGTCGTCCGCGAGCTTCGCGCCGCCGGCCACATGAAGATCATTTCGCTTGCGCCCGAGGTGCTGTGATGGCTGCTGCCAAGATCAAGAAGGGTGACCGCGTCGTCGTCCTGTCCGGCAAGGACAAGGGCAAGACGGGTGACGTCACCAAGGCTCTCCCGAAGGAGGGCAAGGTGATTGTGTCCGGCGTGAATGTCGCGACCCGCCACCGCAAGCCGAGCCAGGCAAACCCGCAGGGTGGCCTGGAGCGCCGTGAAGCGCCGATGCACATTTCCAAGGTCGCGATCGCGACCAAGGACGGCAAGCCGACCCGCGTCCGCTTCGAAACCCAGGACGGCAAGAAGGTTCGCATTGCCGTGAAGACCGGGGAGAAGATCGATGGCTGATGCCTATACCCCTCGCATGAAGAAGCTGTACGAAGACAGCATCATCAAGGCGATGACCGAGAAGTTCGGTTACAAGAACGTCATGCAGGTGCCCCGGCTCGAGAAGATCGTGCTGAACATGGGCGTCGGCGAGGCCACGCAGGA
The DNA here is from genome assembly GCA_019508115.1 of Sphingomonas sp. Classification (GTDB taxonomy): domain Bacteria; phylum Pseudomonadota; class Alphaproteobacteria; order Sphingomonadales; family Sphingomonadaceae; genus Sphingomonas_I. The sequence goes on along the minus strand of JAEKMC010000080.1, from coordinate 13,475 downwards.
CAAGAAGAAGGTCGAGCAGGCCGCGGGCGAGATGACCCAGATCGCCGGCCAGAAGGCCGTCGTGACCAAGGCCAAGAAGTCGATCGCGCAGTTCAAGCTGCGCGAGGGCATGCCGATCGGCTGCAAGGTGACGCTGCGTCGCGAGCGGATGTACGAGTTTCTCGACCGCTTCGTGACGATCGCGCTGCCGCGCGTCCGCGATTTCCGTGGGCTTTCGGACAAGTCGTTCGACGGCCGCGGCAATTATGCGACCGGCCTCAAGGAGCAGCTGATCTTCCCGGAGATCAGCTACGACCAGGTCGACAAGGTCCGCGGCATGGACGTGATCGTCACGACCACCGCCAACACCGACGAGGAAGCGCGCGAGCTGCTCCGCCTCTTCGGTTTCCCGTTCCCGCTGCCCGAAGCTGAGAAGAAGGCTGCGTAATCTATCCCGTCACCCGGTTCGTCCGGGTGAGGCTTAAGGACTTAAGTCGATGGCGAAACTGAGTTCGATCAACAAGAACGAGCGTCGCAAGAAGCTCGTGAAGAAATATGCGGGCAAATATGCCCGTCTGAAGGCAGTGGCGAACGATGAGTCGCTGGATGAGACCGAGCGCCTGATTGCTCGCCTCAAGCTGGCCGAGATTCCCCGCAACGGGAATCCGACGCGCGTGCGTAACCGCTGCGCGATGACCGGCCGTCCGCGCGCTGTCTATCGCAAGTTCGGCCTGGCGCGCGTCATGCTGCGTCACCTGGCGACCCGGGGCATGATCCCCGGCGTGGTCAAGTCGAGCTGGTAAGGGCTTAGAATATGTCACTCACTGATCCACTGGGCGATCTGCTCACCCGCATCCGCAACGGCCAGCGTGCCCGCAAGGACAGCGTCACGTCGCCGGCTTCCAAGCTGCGCGCCCGCGTGCTCGATGTGCTGCAGCGCGAAGGCTATATCCGCGGCTATTCGGAAGAAAAGCTGGGCGAACATCCCGGCCTGCGCATCGAGCTGAAATATTTCGAGGGCCAGCCCGCGATCCAGCACGTTGCCCGCGTTTCGAAGCCGGGCCGCCGCGTTTATTCGGGTTCCAAGGAACTGCCGCGTATCCGCAACGGCCTGGGCATCACCATCGTCTCGACGCCCCGTGGCGTTCTGTCCGACGCGGAAGCGCGCGATCAGAACGTGGGCGGCGAAGTGCTCGCGGAGGTATTCTGATGAGCCGCATCGGTAAGCGTCCGGTCCCCGTTCCGGCGGGCGTGACCGCGAACATCGAAGGCAAGGTCCTGACCGTGAAGGGTGCCAAGGGCACGCTCACGCTCGATCTCGCCGAAGAGGTCACCTACGACGTCGGCGATGCCGGCATCACGGTGACCCCGGCCAACGACACCAAGCGTGCGCGCTCCTTCTGGGGCATGCAGCGTACTCTGGTTCAGAACCTGATCACGGGCGTGACGGAGGGCTATACCAAGCAGCTCCAGATCACCGGCGTCGGCTATCGCGCCAACGTCCAGGGCAAGAACCTGAAGCTGCAGCTTGGCTACAGCCACGATGTCGATTTCGCGATCCCCGAAGGGATCACGATCGCGACGCCCGACAACACCACGGTGAACATCTCGGGCATCGACAAGCAGCAGGTCGGTCAGGTGGCGGCGGAGATCCGCCGCTGGCGTAAGCCGGAGCCCTATAAGGGCAAGGGCATCAAGTACGCCGGCGAGTTCATCTTCCGCAAGGAAGGGAAGAAGAAGTAATGAGCAAGGGTCTCTCTCAGTTCGAGAAGCGCCGCCGCCGCGTGCGGTCCGCGCTCCGTGCTCGCGGCGGTCTGCGTCCGCGTCTGTCGGTGCATCGTTCGGGTCGGCATATCTATGCCCAGATCATCGACGACGCCGCCGGCAAGACGGTTGCTGCCGCCTCCACGCTGGAGAAGGACGTCCGCGCCACCACTGGTGCGAATGTCGATGCGGCGGTCTCGGTCGGCAAGCGTGTTGCCGAGCGGGCCAAGGCGGCCGGCGTGACCACCGTTGTATTCGATCGCGGTGGCTTCCTGTTCCACGGGCGCGTCAAGGCGCTCGCCGATGCCGCCCGCGAAGGCGGATTGGAGTTCTAAATGGCTGACGAAGTTCAGAACGAGGCCCCTGCGGCCGACGCCCCCGCGGCGACCGAAGGCGCACCGCGCGAAGCGCGTGGCGGCCGTGGCCGTGGCCGTGGCGGTAACGACAATCGCGGCGGTGGCGGCCGTGGCCGTGACGGCCGTGGCCGTCGCGACGACCGCAACAAGAGCGATGACGGCGGCGAAGAGCTGGTCGAGAAGCTGGTTCACATCAACCGCGTCTCGAAGACGGTGAAGGGCGGCAAGCGCTTCGGCTTTGCGGCGCTCGTCGTCGTAGGCGACGGCGCGGGCCGTGTCGGCTTCGGTCATGGCAAGGCGCGCGAAGTGCCGGAAGCCATCTCCAAGGCGACCGCTTCGGCCAAGAAGGCGATGATCCGCGTCGCGCTCAAGGACGGCCGCACGCTGCATCATGATGGCCTCGGCCATTTCGGTGCGGGCCGCGTCACCGTCCGCTCGGCGCCCGCCGGTACCGGCATCATCGCCGGCGGCCCGATGCGCGCCGTGTTCGAGAGCCTGGGCGTGCATGACGTGGTGACCAAGTCGGTCGGCACGAGCAACCCCTACAACATGATCCGCGCGACCTTCGAGGCGCTTCGCGAGCAGACGAGCCCCCGCTCGGTTGCGCAGCGTCGCGGCAAGAAGATCGCTGACCTGCTGCGTCGCAGCGGTGCCTCCGTCGAGGTTGCCGAAGCCGACGCCGCGGCTGTGGTGGAGTAAGCGACATGGCGAAGGCCACGAGCAAGACGATCAAGATCACGCAGACGGGTTCGCCCATCCGCCGTGAGGCCAGCCAGCGCGCGACGCTGATCGGTCTTGGCCTCAACAAGATGCACAAGACCAGCGAACTCCAGGATACGCCCGAGGTTCGTGGCATGATCCGCAAGGTTCAGCATATGGTGACCGTTACCGAGGCGTAAGCTCCGGTACGCGTCATCCCGGCGGAGGCCGGGATCGCAGGCGGCAGGGGAAAACCCTTGGGTCTGTCCACAATTTCCAGCGGCCCCGGCCTCCGCCGGGGCGACGGTTTGACCGCCGAAGGCGATCAGGCCTTGCGCGACAAAAGCGAAAGCGAGTGCAGATTATGAAGCTCAACGAAATCAAGGACAATGACGGCTCCCGCAAGGGCCGGATGCGCGTCGGACGCGGCATCGGCTCGGGCAAGGGCAAGACCGCGGGTCGTGGCCAGAAGGGCCAGAAGAGCCGTGAGGGCGTCTCGATCAACGGCTTCGAGGGCGGCCAGATGCCGCTCCACATGCGGATTCCGAAGCGCGGCTTCAACAATATCTTCGCCAAGGATTTTGCCGAGGTGAATCTGGGCCAGATCCAGAAGCTGGTCGAAGCCGGCAAGCTGGATGCCAAGGCCGTGATCGACCATGCGACGCTCAAGGCGGCCGGTGTCGCCCGTGGCGGCAAGGATGGCGTACGCGTTCTCGCCAAGGGCGAATTTTCGTCCAAGCTGAAATTCAACGTCGCGGGCGTGTCCAAGTCGGCCCGCGAAGCGATCGAGAAGGCCGGCGGTTCGGTCGATGTGATCGAGGTGGTTCCGGCCGCCGAGAAGGCCGCCGCGAAGAAGGGCAAGACCCTGGCAGCCAAGAAGGCGGCGAAGGCCTGAGCCGTTCGGCTTAGACAAGCGCAAATCTGACACTATATGGAGCGGCGGAGGCGGGGATACTGCCCCGCCGCTCTTTGCATTTCTGGGGTTCGATAAAGTCCGATGGCATCTGCAGCCGAACAAATGGCCGCGAACGCGAGCCTGTCGCAGTTCGCGAAGGCGACCGACCTCAAGAAGCGCATCTGGTTCACGCTGGGCGCGCTCGTGATTTTCCGTTTGCTATCCTACGTGCCGCTGCCGGGCATCGATCCGCGCATCCTGCAGTCGCTCTTCGATACGACGAAGGGCGGGGTGATGGACTTCTTCAACACCTTCACCGGCGGCGCGCTGACGCGCATGTCGATCGTGGCGCTGGGCGTGATGCCCTACATCACCGCCTCGATCGTCGTGCAGCTCGCAAGCTCGCTGTCGCCCACGCTCGCCGCGATCAAGAAAGAGGGCGAGAGCGGGCGCAAGAAGCTCAATCAATATACGCGCTACGGCACGGTGCTGCTGACCGCGGTGCAGGGCTATTTCATCTCGATCGGGCTCGAAGCCTGGGGCGCGAGCGCGGGCCAGTCGGCGGTGATCGTCGACCCCTTGCTGTTCCGCGCCACCACCGTGGTCACGCTCGTCGGCGGCACCATGTTCCTGATGTGGCTGGGTGAGCAGATCACCAGCCGCGGCATCGGCAACGGCACCAGCCTGATCATCATGGCCGGCATCATCGCCGGCCTGCCCGCCACGATCGCGGGCGCGTTCGAGGCGGGGCGTACCGGCGCGAGTTCGCCGCTGATGGTGCTGGCCGGCTTCGTGCTGGTGATCGGCCTGATCCTGATCATCTGCTTCATGGAGCGCGCGCAGCGCCGGGTGCTGATCCAATATCCCAAGCGCCAGACCGCGCGCGGCATGATGCAGGCGGACAAGAGCCACCTGCCGCTCAAGATCAACACCGCCAACGTGATCCCGCCGATCTTCGCGTCGTCGCTGCTCGCGCTGCCGCTGACGATCACGCAATTCGCGGGCAAGCACCTCAATGGCGAGAGCAAGTGGGGTGATTTCGTGATCAACCTCAACCAGTGGATCGGCCAGGATACGCCGGCCTATTTCGTGCTCTACGCAGCGGGCATCATCTTCTTCTCCTTCTTCTACACCGCAGTGGTGTTCAATCCGGAGGAGACGGCGGACAATCTGAAGCGCTACGGCGGCTTCATCCCCGGCATTCGCCCGGGCAAGTCGACCGAGATCTATCTCGATTATGTGCTGACGCGCATCACCGTGATCGGCGCGATCTACCTGACCGCGATCTGCGTGCTGCCCGAGATGTTCATCCCGCGCCACCTGGTCGGGTTTGGCGGCACCAGCCTGCTGATCGTGGTCAACGTCACGATCGACACGGTGACCCAGATCCAGAGCCACTTGCTGGCGCATCAATATGGCGACCTTATCAAGAAGGCGCGCCTCAAGGGAGGAATGCGTCGATGAAGCTGCTGATCCTGCTCGGACCCCCGGGGGCGGGGAAGGGCACGCAGGCGCAGCTGCTGGTAAGTCATCACGGCCTGATCCAGCTTTCGACCGGCGACATGCTGCGCGCCGCGGTCAAGGAAGGAACCGAGCTTGGGCAACAGGCCAAGGCGATCATGGACGCGGGCCAACTCATGCCCGATGCGGTCGTCACCGGGCTGATCTCGGACCAACTCGACAAGCATGCGCATGCGCCGGGCTTCATCTTCGATGGTTATCCGCGCACCCAGGCGCAGGCGGAGGCGCTCGACCGGCTGCTGGCCGAACGCGGTCTCAAGCTGGCTCATGTTATCGAGCTGACCGTCGACGAGGAGGCGCTCGTCGCGCGCATCGCCGGCCGCTACACCTGCGCGCGCTGCAACGAAGGGTATCACGACCAGTTCAAGCAGCCGAAGGTGCCGGGTGTGTGCGACGTGTGCCAATCGACCGAATTCAAGCGCCGTCCCGACGATAATGCCGAAACGGTGCGCGCGCGGCTCAAGGTCTATCGCGCCGATACCGCGCCGATCCTGCCTTATTATGAGGCCAAGGGGATCGTGACGCGCATCGACGGCATGGCCGATATCGCGCAGGTGTCAGAGGCGGTCGAGCGGGTTGTGGCCAAGGACGGCTTGCCCAGCGCCTGACGCCGCCATGAAACGAAAAAGGCCGGGACGCGCCCGGCCTTTTACATCAATTTGAAAGCGCCGCTCAGCCGAAGCTGACCGCGCGGCGGCGGGTGCGGAGCGCGGCGCCGGCCAGACCGAAGCCTAGAACCATCATCGCCCAGGTAACGGTTTCGGGAACGGCTCCCTGGGACCGCGGAATCAGCGAAATATCGTCCAGGACCGCGCCGCTAGGCCATGCCGTGTCGTCGCCATTGGTTACGGCCAGCTGCAGGGTATAATCGCCATCGCTCGGCGCGGTGTAGGAGAATTTGACCCAGCCGGTGGAGCCCCAGACCGATCCCAGCTGCGTGATGCTCGAGCTGAACAAGCTGTGGCCGTTGATCGTCAGCGCCGCGTTGTCGTCATACTGGTCATATGTGGCGGGGTCTTCCTGGGCCGTGAAGCCGACATAGCCGCGGAGCGTTTCGCCGGCCGAAAGCGTGAAGACTTGCGAGAGCGTCGTGGGGACGCCCTTACCGAGGCCGGTATAGATGTAGCCGAACGCGTCGTCTCCATCATGGGGGGTAAAGCCCAGCAGTCCCGACGAGGTGCCGAAACCGGCGGTCCAAAAGCCGTTCGGATCGAGCGTGACATTGGTCGTCCATCCGTCGAGCCCGTTCTCGAAGTGCAGATTGGTCTGAGCCAATGCAGGCGCCGCCGCGAGAAGGGCGCTCGCGATTGGCGGCGCCAGCTTCAGGAGCTGAAAAATACGCATTACCATCCCCCATGAAGCATTCGGCCTCACCCGGCCGAGCCTCAAGGCACACCCCACATGTGCCTAACAAAAGGTTATTAGCCGATCGGGCCGGAAATGGGAAGGCGGGAAGGTGGTTAAGGTGAAGCCGAGCGACGCTCCCTGATCGGCTGCTTGACTCACCGGGCGACTCTGCCTATCTCGCTTTCATCCCTTGAACCCGGTTTCCGGCGGCGCTCTTGCGCGCGCCGTGTTTTCGTCGTTCGGGGAGCCAACGCGTCGAGATGGGGCGGTTGCCAGCCACCCCGTGGAGCAGGAGAAACAGAAGACATGGCACGTATTGCGGGTGTCAATATCCCGACCAACAAGCGCGTCGAAATCGCGCTGACCTATATCCACGGCATCGGCCCGGCCAAAGCCAAGGAAATCACCGCCAAGCTCGGCATCGAGCCCGCGCGCCGCGTCCAGGATCTGTCGGACCAGGAAGTCCTCCAGATTCGCGAGACGATCGATGCGGCTTACACCGTCGAGGGTGATCTTCGTCGTCAGGTGGCGATGAACATCAAGCGGCTGATGGATCTGGCCTGCTATCGCGGTCTGCGCCACCGCAAGGGGCTGCCCGTTCGCGGCCAGCGCACGCATACCAATGCGCGCACCCGCAAGGGCAAGGCCAAGCCGATCGCCGGCAAGAAGAAGTAATCGGGTCGGTTTTCGAGCCGGTCCGCCCGGCTCCCGGTCCTTGCAGATAGGGATATAGTTTATGGCACGCGAACCTCAGCGCATTAAGCGGCGCGAGCGCAAGAACATCACCGCCGGCGTCGCGCATGTGAACGCCAGCTTCAACAACACCATGATCACGATCACCGACGCGCAGGGCAATGCGATCAGCTGGTCTTCGGCCGGCATGATGGGCTTCAAGGGCTCGCGCAAGTCGACCCCGTACGCGGCGCAGGTCGCGGCCGAGGATGCGGGCAAGAAGGCCGCCGAGCATGGCGTCCGTACGCTCGAGGTCGAGGTCAAGGGTCCGGGTTCGGGCCGCGAGAGCGCACTGCGTGCTCTCCAGGCCGTGGGCTTCCACATCACGTCGATCCGCGACGTGACGTCGATCCCGCATAATGGCGTGCGTCCGTCCAAGCGGCGTCGCGTCTAACACCTGCCTTTCCGGGGCTCCGTCCAGCCCCGTCGTTTTGAATTCCGGTCGCAGCGGACGCGCCGCGACCCTAGCCCCGAGGGGACCATGATGGCGATCAATGCCAAGAACTGGCAGGAACTGAAGAAGCCCGTCGCGCTCGATAAGAAGGGTGGCGGGGACGGTAAGCGCAAGGCGACGTTCGTCGCCGAGCCGCTCGAGCGTGGCTTCGGCCTCACGCTTGGCAACGCGCTGCGGCGCGTTCTGCTCTCGTCGCTGCAAGGTGCTGCGGTGACCTCGATCAAGATCGAGAATGTCCTGCACGAATTCTCGTCGCTCGCCGGCGTGCGCGAAGACGTGACCGACATCGTGCTCAACGTGAAGCAGATCGCTTTGCGCATGCAGGGCGAGGGCGCCAAGCGCCTCCAACTCAGCGCCACCGGCCCGGCCGAAGTGACCGCGGGCGACATCGCCACCACCGGTGATATCGAGGTGCTCAACCCCGATCTGGTGATCTGCCACCTCGACGATGGCGCGACGCTCAACATGGAGCTGACCGCCCAGGCCGGTAAGGGCTATGTCCCCGCCGCCTCGAACCGTCCGGCCGATGCGCCGATCGGCCTGATCCCGATCGATGCGCTCTACTCGCCGGTCCGTCAGGTCGCCTACAAGGTCGAGAATACCCGCGTCGGCCAGGAGCTCGATTACGACAAGCTCACGCTGACGATCGAGACCGACGGCACGATCACCCCGGAAGACGCGGTCGCCTATTCGGCGCGCATCCTCCAGGACCAGCTGCAGCTGTTCGTCCACTTCGACGAAGGCATGGTCGCGACCGCGCCGTCCGCTTCGTCGGCGATGGCGCCGATCGGCGGCACGACCGAGCCGGAAGCCAATTCGAACCAGCTCAACCGCTTCCTTCTCAAGAAGGTCGACGAGCTCGAATTGTCGGTCCGTTCGGCCAATTGCCTCAAGAACGACAACATCATCTACATCGGCGACCTGGTCCAGAAGACCGAGGCCGAGATGCTGCGCACGCCGAATTTCGGCCGCAAGTCGCTCAACGAGATCAAGGAAGTCCTGGCCTCGATGGGGCTGCGCCTGGGCATGGAAATCCCCGGCTGGCCGCCTGAGAATATCGAGGAAATGGCCAAGAAGCTCGAACAGGAGTTCTGACGCGGCGGGGTGCCTCGGCACCCCACGCGTCATCCTGATGAAAGTCAGGATCTCGGGAGGTGGTCGCAAACCTCCTGAGACCCCAGCTTCCGCTGGGGTGACGGAAATAAGGACGGGCTAAAGGCGGTGGCCCTATTCACCGCCAGGCTGGGGTTACCTCATACGGGCCCCTGACGAACGAAGGACAAGAGATATGCGTCATCGTGTTGGCGGCCGTAAGCTTCAGCGCACCTCGGCCCACCGTACGGCCCTGTTCCGTAACCAGGCAGCGGCACTCATCAAGCATGAGCAGATCAAGACCACCGTCGCCAAGGCGAAGGAGCTTCGCCCTTACGTCGAGAAGCTGATCACGCTCGCCAAGAAGGGCGGTCTTTCGAACCGTCGTCTGGCGCATGCCCGTCTGATGGACGACGTCCAGCTGGTGAAGCTGTTCGATGTCCTGGCGGAGCGCTACGCGGACCGCAACGGCGGCTATACCCGCGTCATCAAGGCGGGCATCCGCGCGTCGGACGCCGCGCCGATGGCGGTGATCGAGTTCGTCGATCGCGACGTCTCGGCCAAGGGCCAGGATTCGGGCCCGGTGATGGACGAAGCCGAAGCCGCCTGATCGCGCTTCAGGCTTACGAAACAAGAAGGGCCTCGGCGAAAGCCGGGGCCCTTTCTCTATCCGGACACGGGCTTTCGCTGCGGTGAGCTTGCCCGCTCATGCAAGGATGCACGCCTGGGGCGTAATGCTTCGATCCCGGCCGAACGGGGCCTTGAGCCCGATTGCTTTGCTCGCAATGTCCTCAAGCCGCCACGCGCCGGCTGCCGCCGACGGCGCGCTGGATATCCTCCTCGCTCGGCATCGGCTGCTCGATCACGCAGCGCAGGCCGAGCGCGTCGAAGCCGTGGATCGGCCGCGCGGTCGCGAACACCGCGACCGAATTGAGGCGCGTTTCGATCCCCTGCCCGTCGCCGGGCGGGATCGCGACGGGCGAACCATATTGGCCGCCCCAGGAAGCGCCGACCAGATTGCCGTCGATATCGGCGATGCTGATCTTGAGTCCGTCGTCGCTGACGGGGCTGTGCCAGTCGGGGGCGTGCAGCACGTCCGCCATCAGCGCCTCCCAATCGAACTCCAGATAGAGAACGCCGGCCGGGCGGCGACCATGACCAGGATCGATCGCCTTGACGAAGATCATCACCGCGCGATTGTTCGACCAGGGATTGAGCCACACCTCGTCGGTGAACCACTCATCCTCATCCGTGCTCCGCATCGCGCGGTTGAACTGGATGGCGTCGGTGAAATCGTTGACCAGCACGCTCGCACGCGCATCTTCCGAAAAGAGTGCCTTGCCCTCGGCCGAAACGACGAAGGCGTTCACATATTGGCCGGAGACGCGCTTCAGGATGCGCAGCCGTTCGACCGCGCGCACCAGATTGTCCGCGGTCGGATGGCGGGTCGCCTCCAGGACCATCGGGTCGCTCGCGAGCAGGCAGAGGTGCGATCCGCGCGTCACCAGCGTGCGCGCGATCTGTTGAATGATCGTCTGCGCGAGGTCGATCAGGCGCGCGCCCTCGATTTCGGCGAGCATTTCGTCGGCAAAGCGCGCGCCGAGCGCAAGCCGGTCGAGTACGTCGGCGCGGAACGACGCCGCCGATGTCCGCGCCTGGTTGGCCAGCGTCTTCACTTCCTGCGCGACGATCGAGAATCCGCGGCCCGCGTCGCCTGAGCGGGCGGCTTCGATCGTGGCGTTGAGCGCGAGCAAATTGGTGCGGGTCGCGATCCGCTCATTGTCGGCCGCATAATGCCGCACGTCATCGCTCAGCATTGACAGCAAAGTTCGGATGCGGCGCGGCATTCAGTCAATCCCCACGAGTGACCTCACAGGGATCGCAAAAAATGGTTAATGAATCCTCACTGGCGCAACATTGTTTCGGGTTTGGGTCATTTTTGTTTCCGACTGGACAAGGCCACTCCACCTCCTTATCGGCCCGCCATGACCGCTGCCCCCACCGACTGCATCCTGATCGTCGACTTCGGAAGCCAGGTCACCCAGCTTATCGCCAGGCGGGTGCGCGAGGCCGGGGTCTATAGCGAGATCGCGCCGTTCAATGCCGCCGACGAGGCATTCGAGCGGCTTCAGCCCAAGGGCATCATCTTTTCGGGCGGCCCATCCTCGGTGATGTGGGCGGACAGCCCGCGCGCGCCGCAGCATTTCTTCGACCGCGGCCTTCCGATCCTCGCCATCTGCTACGGCCAGCAGACGATGGCGCACCAATTGGGCGGTCGCGTCGCATCGTCCGACAATCGCGAATTCGGCCGTGCCTTCATCGACGTGGTCGGCGAATCCGCCTTGTTCGACGGGCTGTGGAAAGTCGGCGAAAGCCATCAGGTGTGGATGAGCCATGGCGACCGCGTCGAGGCGCTGCCGGAAGGCTTTAAGGTCGTCGCCCAATCCGAAGGCGCGCCTTATGCGATCGCCACCGACGAAGCCCGCCACTTCTATTCGATGATGTTCCATCCGGAAGTGGTGCACACGCCAGACGGCGGCAAGCTGATCGCCAATTTCGCGCGCCACGTCTGCGGACTCGCGGGCGACTGGACGATGGCTGAATTCCGCGCCGCCAAGATCGCGGACATCCGCGCGCAGGTCGGCGACAGGCGCGTGATTTGCGGCCTGTCGGGCGGCGTCGACAGCGCGGTGGCGGCGGTGCTGATCCACGAAGCGATCGGCGACCAGCTGACCTGCGTGTTCGTCGATCATGGCTTGATGCGCCAGAGCGAGGCCGAGCAGGTCGTCAGCCTGTTCCGCGAACATTACGGCATCCCGCTCGTCCATGTGGACGCCGAGCAGGCGTTCCTGAGCGGCCTCGCCGGGCTCACCGATCCCGAAGCCAAGCGCAAGTTCATCGGCAAGACCTTCATCGACATCTTCGATGCCGAGGCGCACAAGATCGGCGGCGCCGATTTTCTCGCGCAGGGCACGCTCTATCCCGACGTGATCGAGAGCGTGAGCTTCACCGGCGGCCCCTCGGTCACGATTAAGAGCCACCATAATGTCGGCGGCCTGCCCGAGCGCATGAAGATGCAGCTGGTCGAGCCGCTGCGCGAATTGTTCAAGGACGAGGTGCGCGAACTGGGCCGCGAACTGGGCCTGCCCGATGCCTTCGTCGGCCGCCATCCGTTTCCCGGGCCGGGCCTGGCGATCCGCATTCCGGGCGAGGTCACCAAGGAGCGTTGCGACATCCTCCGCAAGGCCGATGCCATCTATCTCGACGAGATCCGCCGCGCGGGACTCTATGACGCGATCTGGCAGGCCTTCGCGGTCCTGCTGCCCGTCCGCACCGTCGGCGTGATGGGCGATCACCGCACCTATGACAATGTCTGCGCCTTGCGCGCGGTCACCTCGACCGACGGCATGACCGCCGACATCTACCCCTTCGACGCCACCTTCCTCTCGCGCGTCGCGACGCGGATCATCAACGAAGTGCAGGGCATCAACCGCGTCGTGTACGATTATACGTCGAAGCCGCCGGGCACGATCGAGTGGGAATGATTTTCGCCCCTCCGGGTATATCCAAAACTACGCCACGTTGCGATATAAGTGACTGAAATATATAAATAAATATCTCGGAATCTTTCGGCATCTATCGCTAGGTTAGCCTCCGGAGTGGCGGTATGGCTGACGGTATGGCGCATCTTGTCTCAGCCGAAAATCGCATATACCGTCAGGGCTAAGAGAGCTTCTGACGGTATATTTTTTGGCGTAATGCTATGTAAACGCAGGGAAAATACCAATTAGAAGGGCCGTTTTTGGCCTGACGGTATAATCGGGCGCTCTCCGGCATATTTTGACCAATCTGGAGGGTGTGGATGTTGACCGACGCCGCCATTAAGGCACTGAAACCGAAAGAGAAGTTATACAAGATAGTGGACCGTGACGGTATGTATGTCGTGGTCCAGCCCTCGGGCGCGATCGTCTTCCGCCTGGACTACCGACTGAACGGCCGCCGGGAGACGTTGACGCTGGGGCGCTACGGTCCCGCTGGGCTCTCCCTGGCTCGGGCGCGTGAGAAGGTGGTCGATGCTCGACGCGCCATTTCGGAGGGCCGCTCGCCGGCGCAGGAAAAGCAGCGCGAGAAGCGTCGCCTCCAGGAGGCGAAGAGCTTCGGCCAGTTCGGTGAGCGCTGGCTTCAGGAAGCGCGAATGGCGGACAGCACGCGCGCCATGCGCCGATCAATCTTCGAGCGCGACATTCTTCCGGCGTTCCGCAACCGGCTGCTGCCGGAGATCCTGCCGGAGGATCTGCGCGGGCTGTGTGCGAAGGTGAAAGAGCGTGGAGCTCCGGCAACGGCGGTCCACGTCAGGGACATCGTGAAGCTGGTTTTCGCCTTCGCCATTCTGCACGGCGAGAAGGTCGCTAACCCGGCCGACGAAGTTGGCCCGGCGTCGATCGCGACCTTTGTGCCGAAGGATCGATCCCTGTCTCCGGCGGAGATCCGCATCATGCTCAGCCAGATCGAGCATGTGGCGACGCTGCCGACGATCCGGCTCGGGATAAAGCTGATCCTGCTGTCGATGGTACGAAAGAGCGAATTGCAGGACGCGGTTTGGGATGAGGTCGATTTTGAGAACGCCGTCTGGTCG
>JAEKMC010000030.1 GCA_019508115.1 Sphingomonas sp. | reverse complement strand
GATCCGTCCGCTTCGGCGCCTGCCGCGGCGGCATAGAGCGTTGCCGCCCGCAGGAAACAGAAAGCGGCAAGCACGGGCGTGGCGGCGACGATCAGCATCGAATAGCGGATGGCCTCATCGCCGAAACGCGGTGCGAGCAGATCGTTGAGTATGCCCACCGCGGTGGGGCCCGCCGCGTCGCCGATCAGGCTTGCACCCAACAGCACAACCGCCGTGGCAAGCGCACGGCGGCGCTCGCCGACGATGTTCACCACTGCGGCGAAAATCGGGGCTTGGTGGATCAGCATGAAGAAACTGCTGAGCGCGAAACCGCACAACCACGCCGCATGCGAGTTGCCGAGCAGGAACAGCGCCTCGGCCGGGCCCGCCAGCAGGCAGGCGATCGCGGGCAGGCCCACCCGCCATGCCATGCGTTTCCTGGGCAGGCGATCGATCAACACGCCGCCGATCAAAATGCCGAACAGGCCGATAAACCCGCGCGTCGGGCCGACGATGTTCGCGACGCCGCTGACGCTCAGATGGTGTACGCGCACGAAGAAGGACGGCACCCACGCCCCCGATGCCCAGACGTTCGCCCCCATCAATGTAACGCCGACGAAGATCCAGGTGAAACAGCGGTTGGAAAAGAGCGCGCGAAGATCTGTGAACAGCGAACGCGCCAGCGGCAGCCGGGCGGGAGGCGGCGTCATCCGGTTCGGCTCGCGCACGGTGAAGATCAGCAAGAGCGCGAGCAGAAGGCCGGGCAGCCCCATGGCGATAAACATCGCGCGCCAGCCATAGGTCTGCGCGATCCACCCCGCGAGCGGGAAGAATAGGATGAAGGCCAAAGGCGACGCCGTCCCGAACAGGGCCAGCGCCAGCGGTCGCCGTTCGGGAGGAAAACGGTCGGCAATGATCGAATTGGACGGGGCGGTTCCACAGGCTTCCCCCGCGCCCATCAGCAGCCGCACGACGGCCAATTGCCAAATGCCGCCGATGAACCCCGTGCAAGCGGTCATCACGCTCCAGACAACCAGGCCTGCGGCGATGATGTTGCGCCGGCTGGCGCGATCGGCCGCCCAGGCGATCGGAATGCCGAGCAGCGAATAGAAGAGGATGAAGGCCAGGCCCGAAACCAGCCCCAGCACCGTATCCGACGAACCCAGTTCCCGCTTGATCGCCGGAAGCGCCAGCCCGAGCAGCGATCGATCGAGATAGTTCGACACGGACACTAAGGTCAGCACGAGCAGCGGCCAGGTGGCCGACCAGGGCCAGCGGCCCGTTTCGCTGGAATTCGGCTTGCTCATAAGCGGGATGCCCGTGTTTCCTGCGCAGTGATGAATTCGAGCAGTGCGGGCTGCCCGGCTTCGGTCGCCGCGATCCCGCGCCTTATTGCGGGGATGATGTCATCGGGGGACGTGATGCGCTCGCCATATCCACCCAGAGCGCGGGCGAAATCGGCATAATTCCCCGAAATGTCGGTCGCGCGGAAGCGCTCGGTGGCCACAGGCATGATCGGCAATTCGATCGCCATCGCCGAATTGTTGAGCAGGATGGACAGGATCGGCAGACGTTCGCGTGCCGCCGTTTCGAAATCCATGCCGGTGAAACCGATCGCGGCATCACCCCAGACATTGATGCATAATTTGTCGGGACAGGCGAGCTTGGCGCCCATCGCCAATCCCAGGCCGTAGCCGAGTTGGGTGGTCTTGCCCCAGCCGATATAGCTGAGCGGTGAAATCGTCTTCCAGAAAGGCGTGAGCTGGTCGCGCGGCGAGCCCGCATCGTGCGTGATGATCGTGTTGGCCACGTCCACCGTGCGCTGCAGGTCCCACAGGACGCGATAGGGACTGAGCGGCGCGTCATCGCTTTCGAGCAGGGGCAGCCATTCGGCGAGCCACTTCGCCTCGACTTCGGCGATCTCGCGGGCTGCGGGACCGGAATCGCGCGGGCCGTCCAGCCGGTCACGACAGGCCGCTATCAGCATCGCCAGCGTCAGTTTCGCATCGCCGACGAGCGCATCGACGCAGGGCACGCCTTTGTTGATGTCTGCCGGATCGAGCGTTGCGTGAACGATCGCCGCACCCGCCGGCATCGCGACGCCGAACGCGGTTTCGGACAGGCTGCAGCCGATACCGAGGATCAGATCGGCGCGGTCGAGGAAATGACGAAGCTGTCCGGGAATCGCCGCGCCGCCCGAACCGAGCGCGAGCGGATGCGTCTCGTCGAACGCACTCTTGCCTTCAAGGCTGGTCGAAACCGGCGCGGCGAGCAGTTCGGCGAGCGCGCGCAATTCGGCGTAAGCTTCCGCCCAATGCACCCCCTGCCCGGCATGGATGACCAGCCGCTTTGCCGCGACCAGGCGATCCGCCACGCGCGCGACCGCTTCCGGATCGGGCGCTGAGCGGGTGATGACGACCGGTGTATAATCGATCGGCCCAGCCAGTTCTTCCTCGAGCACGTCCCACGGCATTTCGACCAAAGCGGGGCGAAGCCTGCCATTGCGCAACGCGCTGAATGCGCGGCGCAGGATCGCGGGCGTATCCTCGGCACGCAGGATCGGTTCGCACGTCTTGGTGATGTCACGCATCGAGATGCTGGCATTGTAATTGTCCGGGACGTGCGCCAGCCGCCGGGCGTAGCCTTGGGGCAGGACGAGCACCGGCACGCTTTCCGAATAAGCCTGCGCGACGCCGCCATAAGCGTTTTCGGTGCCGGGGCCGTGCTGCATCGCGAACACGCCCATCCGCCGTCCGCGCGTGAGCCGCGACAGCGCGTCGGCCATGTGCACACCGGTACGCTCCTGACGGACGATGACGGGGCGGATGCCTATCGCAGCCGCCTGTTCTAGCACTGCATTGCGCGGATAGCCGAAGATGACGTCGATCCCCTCACGCGAGAGGATTTCGGCGATCGCCGCGCTGACTTTCATGATCGCGGCAGGTCCGACGGGCCCAGCGGCCGCTCGCCCATCACGGTAGTGCGGATCAGGTGCCGGCGCTCATATTTGAAATCATGAACGCCGCGGTGGAGCGTAAAACGGTTGTCCCACACGATCAGCGTGTCCTGCTTCCACTTCACGCGGCAATGATAATGGAGATGCTGCGCCAGGCTTTGCAGATAAGCGAGCAAGGCGCGGCTTTCCTCCTCGCTCCATCCGACGAACCGCTTGAAGTAAGCGGTCGTCGCGAAAAGCGCCTTGCGCCCGGTTTCGGGATGGACGCGCACCGCCGGATGGACGTTTTCGAGTTCGTCCTCGGCGAAGTCATGGCTTTCGCGCAGGCGCAGCCGCTTTTCGGGTGCCAGCTTTGCGTTCTTGGCCCAGATGTCCTTCCCGGAATAGACCACCTCAAGCCCGTCGAGCAGCGCCTTCAACCCATCGGACAAATTCTCATAGACGAGATAGGCGTTCGAAAATGCGGTGTCGCCGCCCCATTGCGGCACCTCGAGCGCCCGCATGACAATGCATTTGGGCGGCCGGAGGAGGAATGGGCTGTCCGTATGGAAATGCTCGAACGAGGGCACGACATTCTCGGGCTCGTGCGCTTCGCGGCGCACCTCCTGCATGTCGCGATGCCCGTCATAGGTCGGCGCCTGCGGCAATTCGGTGATCTCGCCGAAATAGCGGGAGAAGGCCTTATGCTGCTCCGGCGTCAGATCCTGATCCCGAAACAGGATCACCAGAAAATGCTCGAACGCCTTCATGATTTCGGCGCGGACCTCGTCGTCCAGCGGCTCGCGCAGGTCGACGCCGCTGATCTCGCATCCACATGCGCCGGAGATCGGCGTCACGCCGATCCGGCGGAACTCCGGCATCGGCAGGCCGGCCACGATCGGCACTCCTGCCGTCCCGGCGTCGGCCCTCACCTGACTGGTCACGAAACGCTCCTCTGAAATGCCTTGGTCCGTTGAAATCGAAGGCCGAAGGCGGTGACCAACGCCGCCCCGGCAGGTGATCAGAAGCGGCGCTTGACCGACACCGCGAATGTGCGCGGTTCGCCGGGCGAGCCCTGGATCGAGTTGGTCGACCCACGATTGTCGAAAACGTCGGTATAATAGAGCTTGTCGGTCAGGTTTCGGGCTTCGACTGCAATCTCCCAGTCGTCGCCGGGGAGCCGCAGCGCGAGCCGCGCATTGACCAAGGTGCGCCCGGCGACGCGGCCAAAAATATCGACCCCGTGTGACGTCGACCCGGGGCGTGATCGTCGCCCCGCCGGGGAGCTGGAAATCATATTGTGCGCCGAGGCTCCACTGCCAGGGCGAGATATACTGGCCCTTGTCCTCCAGGCCGATCCCTGAGGTCGCTGCCGCTGCCGAGATCGAGGTATATTTGAAATTCAGATAAGCGAGCGAGGCGTCGATCGAGAAGCCCCGAGCCGGGTGCAACGTCAGCTCGGCTTCGGCGCCCTTCACGTCCGCCTTGCCCGCATTGAGCGGCAGGGCGCAGGGTGTCGCCGGCACGCCCGGTAACGGACAGCTCGCGACCGTCACCAGAATATCGTCATATTTGTTGAGGAAGCCGCTTACGTTCAGCCGTACCTTGTGATCGAGGAAGTCGCTCTTGAACCCTCCTTCATAAGCGGTCAGCTTTTCCGGCCCGAAGGCAAGCGCCTGGGCGGGGAAGAAGGGCCGGGGATTGACGCCGCCGCCCTTGAACCCGGTCGAGACCTGGACATAGGTCATCAGCTGATCGGACCAGCGATACTGGAGCACGGCGCGCCAATCGACGCGATCGCCGGAAAAGGTGCCCTTCAGCCCGTCCAGCGATGCAACCGCCGCCGGCGTGGCGCCGCCGATGTTCGATCCGGGGATGCCCTTGCGTCCGTAGATGAAGGACTTGCTCAGATCGGTGTAGCGCACGCCGCCGACCAGATGGAGCCCGGCGACCGCTTCCCAATCGGCATTGGCGAAGACTGCCTTGGTGGTCGCAGGAATATGATTGTCTTCGATGAAGTTGAGGGTCGGCAACGTGACTCGCGAGACATTCTCGCTGTTTTTGTGGAGATAATAACCACCGACGGTGAAGTTGAAGGTTGGCCCGATCTTGCCGTTGAGCCGGATTTCCTGGCTGAACTGGTGGTTGAATATCCTGTTCGCCTGCAGCGTCGGGGAGAAGGGCGAGCCATCGGCCGAAGAATAGACGCCGTTGAACTTGCGGTAGGCCGTGATCGAGGTGACGTTGAAATCTTCCGAGAGGTCGACCTTCAGATTGCCCGAAACACCCCATGAATCGATCGCCGACTTGATCGGCGCCGCCCACGGCCCGGATCCATCGCGCGGAGCGTTTTCCAGATAGGTTTCGTAGCTGGCGTACGGGCTATGGCTGTACGTGTCCTGCGCGAAATTGCCGAAAGGCGAATAGCTGATGAACTGGGATCCCGTGGCGGTGCCATAGCGGACGCCGTTCATCACATAGGCTGCCGCGGATGGCCCCGTCGTGGCGGAGCCGGTGTTCATCGCGCCCGGATTGGCGTTTTGGCCAACGTAGAGCAACGTCGTCGGGCCGGCTTCGCTATTGTCCTGGGTGATATCGCCGACAATATCGAGCGTGACCTTGTCGCTGGGCTGGTAACGCAGCGCGATCCGCCCCGCGACATAATCCTTGCCACCCTCTGTCCCGAGCTTGCAGCCCTTGCTGTTGGTGATTGCGGACGGGATCGCCGTTCCCGGGTGGGAGCAGGCGAAGTCGTACCGCGTGACGTAACCATCCTTGTGCACCGCCGTCCCGGAGATGCGTGCGAACAACTGGTTGGGAACGACGGTGAAATTGGCCGCGCCGCGCAGTTCGACGCGGTTGAAGCTGCCATAGGTGGCCTGCAGATAGCCCCCGCCATTGCCGTCCGGCTTCTTCGAATAGAGCTTGATCGCGCCGCCGATCGAATTCTGGCCGGCGAGCGTTCCCTGAGGGCCGCGCAGGATCTCGACGCGATCCAGATCAATCAGATCGAGCAGAGAGCCGTGCATCGTCGGCAGATAGACATCGTCGATATACAGGCCGACGCCCGGTTCGAGCGCGAAGCTGGTGTCGCGTTGGCCGACGCCGCGGATATAGGCGACCACCGCCGGACCATAAGTCGCGGGCGCCTGACGCAACGTCACGTTGGGCGCCTGATTGCCGATATCGGCGATGCTCGTCTGGCCGCGCGCCTCGAGCATGCTCCCGGTTACGGCGGTGATCGCCAGCGGCGTATCCTGCAGCCGCTGCGCACGGAACTGCGCGGTGACGACGACCTCTTGGTCGGGTTGCGCTGTCGTGTCCTGCGGCTTGCCTTTGTCCTGCGCTATCACCGGCGAGGCGGCGGACAGCGCGCCGGCAAGCGCGAGGATCGAAGTAGCGGCATGGAGCGAAGTGAATCGGATTGCCATTGTGCGTCCCCCCCAGGGTTCGGTGCGTGCCTTTGCGGCATCGCGAGAACCGAAGTGGACATGTTGAACAATCAACTGTCAAGGCAATTCCAATTACCGAAAGTTCAATTCCAGAATACGGAATTCTCGGCGCGGCGCGGCGATGTCCGGGGGCAGGAACGGCGTACGATCAACTGTGCGAGATCGCGGCCATTTCGCTCAGCGCGACGGCGGATTCCCGCACCGCAGCGGCAAGATCATCCTCGAGATGGAGCTGGTATCGCTTGGACGGCATGGTCACGCCAAGACATCCCAAAATCTCCCCGAAGGTTCCGAAAACGGGTGCCGCGATACCGGCGATATCATAGCGTGGATCGAAGTAGCGGGCGAAGCCGCGTTCGCGGATATGCCGCAGCTCCGCCTCCATCTCGATTCGCGACGAACGGGGGCGACCGCTCAATGGGCCTACCGTGGCCTCGCGCATGATCGCTTCCGCGTCGCCCTGCGGCAGGAAGGCAAGGATCGCATGGCCGAGCGATCCCCAAGGCAACTGGATCTCGCCGCCGCGCTCGACCGCGAAACGAAGCGGGTGGCGAGTCATCACCACGTCCGCGATGATCGCGGCGCGCAGCGCCGGACTGTATGTGCACAAGACCGCCGTCTCGTGCCATTGCGCCACCAGGCTTTCAAGCAATGGCCGTGCGCAACGGATCAAATCGAACCGCGCCACGAGCTGCGACGCCAGCCGATGCAGTTCGCGCCCGGGCCGGTAGGTCTGCCCCTGCCCGCGCTCGACCAGGCCCGATCGCACCAGCGCCTGAAGCAGGCGGTGCACCGAGCTTGCCGGAAGTTCGGCGTCCGCCGCCAATTCGCCAAGCGTGAACTGCGGCGGTCCCGCCGCGACCAGCTTGAGGAGGTAAGCAAGCCTGTCGGCGGCACCGCGCGGCACCTTGGGTCCAGTCGAGCTCATCGCGCGACAATAACGTAAAGCCGGCGCGCCTCAAATTCGCACGGGCGGCGGCATTCAGCACTGCCGCCTATGATCAGACCAATGCGTAATAGCGGAACAGCGATCGATCGGGGTTAGTCCGCCGCTCGCCTCCGCCCACGATAACGGTGCGCGAAAGCCAGTCGTGCGGCCCCGCCGGCACGCGGAAATAGGGCGTCAGGCGGAAATAGGATGGCTGGCCGCTGCCTGCGGCGGCACGCACGAGATAGCCACGATTCTGGATATAGATGCTCGTACCGTCATCTGCCTCGAGCATATAATGCGCGCTGAGTTCGATCGTGCCGTCGTCGCGAACCAAGGCATAATCGGCGCCGCTGTGTGGAATCACGCGGCCCGAAAGTCGCGGTCCGCTGATCGTGCCGCCGATCGCGGGCGTATAGCCTTGGCTGCCGCCGCCGGGCAGCGGACCGAAGATGTGCCGGTCGGCGCCGAACAGCACTTCGATATCGAAGACATGCTCCAGTGTGCAGTCTGCGGCCGTCATTGGGCGGAGCCTTTCGGTGGGACGATGGGAAGCAGGATCGCGGAATCGAACGCACCCCCGGTGCGGATGATGTGCGTGCCTGCGTTCCGGGTCTGCTCGTGCAGCGGGAAAGGCAGCATCGCGCCTTCCTCCTTGCGATAGATATCCGATCCCGCGACGATCAGCCGCAATGTCTCGCCCGCGGCGAAGCGGACCGAGAAGGGCCATATCTCGATTTCCACCGGCACGCATTCGCCGGGCGCGAGCGGGTCTTCCTTGGTGTGCGGATGGACCGGCCGTTCGGGGCGGGACCGTTCGGGATCGAGCGCGCGGTGACTGGCGCGCAGCCAGCCAAGCGCGATGGGCCCGTTTTCGTAAAAGGCGTAGAAGGTGAAGCCCACGGGCTCACCCGCCGTGCCGATCTTCTGTAGCGCGACGAACAGATCCATGTCGTCGCTGCCGTCGGCTTCGACCCACAGTTTCACGCTCGCATAACCGCTGATCTCGGTCGCTGCGGTAAAGATGTGGTCGAAAGTCACGCTGCCGTCGCGCGCCGGATAGCGGGCTTCGCTTTGGGGCGGAACGCCGCCGGCCATCGTTCCACTGGCGGCGTCGAGCGCGAGCCGGCGATAGTTCGTGCGCGCGAGCGGCCATTCATTCTCCGCACGCTCCTCGGCCACGCCATGACGTTCGCGCACCTCGATCCGCACCCTCGGCCAGGCCGCGAGCGTGGTGGGCCGGTCGCGCATATAATGCTCGAAGAAGGCGAGCTGGCGCGCGCGGCTCTCCGGCCTGTAATAATGCGCCCATTTTTTCTGGCCGTGGATTTCGAGCCATTTCTCGGCCGATCCCATCCGGCGCCACGCCTCGATCGTGCCGCGCAGATGGAGCCCCTGATCGGACCAGCTCGCGACGACATAAGCGGGCTGGCGTATCGCCTCCAGATCGAGCTCCTTCGAGCGCCAATAGTCGTCGATCAGCGGATGCGCGGTGATGTTGGCCCAGCTATCCTCGGTGCGGTTGAGCGACCATTGGATATTGTCACAGGCGCGCGGCAGGAAGCTCGTCTCCAATATGCCGCCATGATAGGCGAATTCGCGATACCAGTCCGAAAAGCCTTCCCACGGATTGAGCGCGGCGAGCGGGCCCGGACGCAGCGGCGCAACCAGATACTGGATGCCTGCAAGGTAGGACACGCCCGTCACTGGATACCGTTATGATGGAAATCGCCACCCGACAGCCAAGCGCCGCGCGGATCGACCACGGCCACGCCATAACCATGCCCGCCCCACCAGACCGGGTCGGGCGCCTCGAACGGGGTCAGGTCCGAAAGCCATTCGGGATCCACGCCGGAGCGCGGCCAGAAGACCCGGTTGGTGAGCGCATGCTTGCCGTAGGGACCCCACGCCAGCAGCAGCGGCACGTTCGATGTCGCGCCCTCTGGGCGATAGAGGTCGCAATATATCTCCACGCCATCGCGGAGGGGAATGCGGCAATTGCGTTCGATCGTCAGCCCGCGTTCGGTCCGGCAGGCATAATCGGCTGGCGGCAGCGGCGGCTTGGTGGGGTGACTGAAGGGGCCGCTCCCCGCACGCATCAGCGGCTGAAAACGCATCACGCCTCCTTATAAGACGACGAAATAATGGATCCGATTGGCGTTCGGCACCTTCTCCGCGACGCCGACGAATACATGCTGCGACATCCATTCGTGTGGGCCCGCCGGCGCATCGAAGCGCGGCGTCACGCGCATATAATAATCCTCGAACGCGACCGGCTCGTTGTGGCGCATCTTCTCGGCGATCTCCGGACTGCGCGCCCAGCGGAACCCTCGATTTTCGAGATAGATGATCGCGCCATCGTCTGCTTCGAGCAGATAGCGCGCGTCGAAATCGATCACCCCGTTAGGCCGCGACAAAGGGAAATCGCCACCGGACATGGGTACCACGCGACCATTGAGGCGCGGCCCCTCGATCGTCCCCTGCGCCGCATAGATTGCCGCGCGCGTATCACCGCGCGCGCCTGGCTTGACCCAATAGGGCCTCGACAGCGTAATCGAGATGGTGAAGGCGTATTCTAGCCCCGGCGCGAAAGGATGGTGTCCGCTCATGAAGAGCGGATAAAGGCGGGAATTGTTGATTTGTCAACACTCTGCCGCTATCGTGCTGCGCCGGGAAGACAATTCGGATCCTGGCGGCTACAAAATCGCGATGCAGCAGAAGACTATCCCCGCAGGCACACCGACCGAGGCCAAGTCCGGCAAACAGCCGTTCGAATTCGGCCCCTCGCACATTCCTTATCGCATCCTTTTGCTGGGCAAGATGATCGATCGGGTTACGGCGCAGCACGTCCGGGATACGGCACAGCTCTCGCTCGCCGAATGGCGTGTGCTCACGCATGTTCAAATGATCGGAAAGTGCAGCGCCGCGGAGGTGGCGAGCGTCGCCTATTCGGACCGGGCGGAGGTCAGCCGTGCGGTCGGATCGCTGGAGAAATGCGGCTTGGTGCAGCGCGAAGCCAACCCTCGCAATCGCAAGAGCAGCCTGGTTTCGCTGACCGAAGCGGGCAAGGCGGTCCACGCCGCCGTCCGTGGCGAGCGCGGCAAATTCTATGAGCAATGGCTGACCGACCTGAGTGACGCCGAACGCGTGGCGCTGAATGCCTCGCTGGAAAAGGTCACCCGCCGCGTCGTGGAGAGCGCGCCGCACATGTTCGATCTCTAGGCCGACGCTCGTTTCGCCGCCGCTGCTTCGACGATCCGGACCAGATCGGCGAGCGTATCGCATACTGGCGTCGCCACGCCTGCGCGTTTTCCTTCAGCGGCAATCGCCCCGTTGATCGTTTCGATCTCGCTCGGCCGACCGGCTTCGCGATCCTGAAGCATCGACGCTTTGTGGCCGCCATGCTCGCGTAGCGCCGCGTCGATATTCGTCAGGATGTGATCGCGGTCGAGGGTTAGGCCCTGCGATGTCGCTACGGCGATCGTCTCATCGACCACAGCGATCGCGATGCGGCGCCCCGCCGGGTTGTCGAGCCCGGCATTCGGTACCGCACAGATCATGCCGATGGCGTTCAACGAGGCGTTGAAGGCCAGCTTCTGCCAAACCGCATGGAGAATGTCGCTGTGCCGATGAACCTCGAAGCCTGACCGTTCCAGCAGATCGGCGATGCGATCCACGGTCCCAATGTCGGCACCCGCAAAGGCGCCGAGCTGAAGGCTGGCAAAGCCGTGCGTCTCGACCGCGCAGGGATTGGTCAGATCGGCGGGGATCAGCGCGGTGCCCATCAGCACGCGATCCGCACCAAAGACGGCGGCCAGCTGTTCGGCATTACCGATCCCATTTTGCAGCGTCAGCGCAACAGAGCCGTGGCTCCGCAGATGTGCGACCGAGGCGATTGCCGCGGCGCTATGCATCCCCTTGGTAAAAAGCAGTAGAAGATCGACGGGCCCGGGAAAATGCTGGGCTAAGGCGGCTTCCACGCGAACCGCCCGTGTGCCCGCATCATCGGTCAGCATGATCCCCTGGCTGCGGATCGCGTCCAGCCGAAGCGGATCGACATCGATCACCGTTACCCGTGCACCGGCTTCCGCCATCCGCGCAGCGAACAGGCAACCCATTGCCCCTGCCCCCACGACCGCAACCGAGATCTGCACCGGCCCCTCGGTCCGCTCGTCAGGGAACAACGATTTCGACGAGCGTCGGCCCGGTTTGGGCAAACGACCAGGCGAGCGCCGCATCGAGTTCATCGGGCGTTTCCGCGCGGCGCGATGCTACGCCGTGCCCCTGCCCGATCGCGCAAAACTCGATCCCCGATAGATTGGTGCCCTCCACCCGTTCCAACCCGAAATGGCGCCCGAAATTTTCGAGCGCTTCGTAGCGCCGGTTGGCGATGACGAGCACGCTCAGCGGCACGGCGGCACGCGCGGCGCTGAACAACGCCTGGATCGAATACATCGCCGATCCGTCGCCCAGCAACGCGATCACGCGCTCGCCCCGGCGAGCCAGCGCAATCCCCACCGCCGCGGGTAGCGCATAGCCAAGTCCACCGCTTGCCGTCGTATAGAAGCTGTCCGGCGCGAGCATCGGCAACAGTTCCTGCATCGCGCCCCGGCTCGAAGGCGCCTCCTCGACGATGATCGCGCCCTCGGGCCGCAGTGCGGCGATTCGCGCCATGACCAGCCGGTCGTTCATTTCCTTGAACGGCGACGCCGATCGTTCCGGCCTGCGAGGCACCGGCCGCTGAGACTTGCCCGCCACCTCGGCAAGATAGGTCAGCGCCATCCCGCTGTCGGCGAGGATCGCATTGCCCGACGGTGCCCAGCTCAGTATCGTGGGATTGTCGTCGATGATCCACGATATCGTGCGTTCGGGAAGGTGGGGTCCCGATGCTTCGGTATGATACAGGTTCAACGGTCCCCCGACGACGATCACCAGATCGTGGTGGGCGAGCCGACTGACGATCTCGCCGCGGCTCGCCTTTAGGAATCCATGGAATAAGGGATGCCCCTCGGGGAAGACGTTGCGCGCGGCGAAAGGCGCGACATAGACGCACGCATGCTGCGCCTCGGCGAGCGCGACCGCCGCATCCCAACCCCGGTCGCGCGCCACGCCGGCGCCGAGCACGAGCGCAGGGGCCTTTGCGGCGCGAAGCTCCGCCGCCAGCTGATCGAGCGCGGCGCGGTCGCCCGGGTTGCGCGTCGCCAGCATACGCGGTTCGACGGGCTCACCCGGCCGATCCCAATCGTCGACCGGCACGGACACGAAGCAGGGCCCAAACGGCGGCGTCATGGCGACACGATAGGCGCGCGCGATCGCCTGCGGCACATCGGCCGCGCGCGCCGGCTCGCACGCCCATTTGACGAACGGGCGCGGGAATTCGGTCGGACGCTCAGCGTAGAGGAACGGCTCGTAAGGCAGGATCGAGCGCGCCTGCTGGCCGGCGGTAACGACCAGAGGTGCCTGATTCTTGTAGGCCGTAAACAGGTTTCCGAGCGCATGCCCGACTCCCGCCGAGCTATGGAGATTGACCAAGGCCGCATTGCGCGTCGCCTGCGCATGGCCGTCGGCCATCGCCAGCACGGTCGCCTCCTGAAGGCCGAGCACATAATCGAAATCCGGCGGAAAGTCGCGGAACA
Source organism: Sphingomonas sp. (assembly GCA_019508115.1). Lineage (GTDB taxonomy): Bacteria > Pseudomonadota > Alphaproteobacteria > Sphingomonadales > Sphingomonadaceae > Sphingomonas_I. The sequence continues at coordinate 5,685 of JAEKMC010000030.1, read as the reverse complement.
GCGGCAGCTCGGTCGATCCAGGATTGCCGAACACCCGGGTCATGCCGAGGCTGCGCAGAAGCGCGATGGTGACGTCGCGAACTGTTTTCATGCGGTATAGCATTAGTTGATTTATCAATGAATGCTAGGCAATCTGGAGCGTAAGCTTCAATCATGCGCCGACGCGTGAGAGTGATGCGTTGGAGAGAGGACAGATATGAGCCGTTTCCCGGACACGCCCGCTTTCACCGGATTCAACACCCCGTCGCGGATCGAGGGCGACGCCTTTGATCTCGCGGTCGAGGGCGCGATCCCGCCTGAGATATGCGGCGCTTTCTATCGCGTGCAGCCCGACCCGCAATTTCCGCCGCTGCTCGGCAATGACATACCGTTCAACGGCGACGGCATGATCACCATGTTCAGCTTTGCGGACGGCCGGGTCAGTTTCCGCCAGCGCTGGGCGCGAACCGACAAATGGAAGCTCGAACATGCAGCGGGCCGATCCTTGTTCGGCGCCTACCGCAATCCGCTGACCGACGATCCGGCCGCCAAGGGTACGATCCGCGGCACGGCGAACACCAACATCTTCCACCATGGCGGGCGGCTCTATGCGCTCAAGGAAGACAGCCCGGCGCTGGTGATGGAGCCGGAGACGCTGGAGACGATCGGCTATACCGATTTTGGTGGGCGGATGACGGGCGAGACATTCACCGCTCACCCCAAGATCGATCCCGAAACGGGCGACATGATCGGCTTTGGCTATGCCTCCAAGGGCATCTGCACGCGCGACATGACTTATTATGAAGTCGCGCCCGACGGTACGCTGAAACGCGAGGTCTGGTTCGAAAATCCCTATTATTGCATGATGCACGACTTCGCGATCACGCGCGATTATGCATTGTTCCACGTCGTGCCGATCACCGGCAGCTGGGAACGGATGGCGGAAGGTAAACCGCATTTCGGGTTCGACACCACGCTTCCTGTCCACCTGGGCGTGCTGCCTCGCCGGGAAGGTGCGACCGCCGAGGACATACGCTGGTTCACCACGGACAATTGCTTCGCCAGCCATGTGATGAACGCCTTTCAGGACGGCGACCGCATCCATTTCGACACGCCCGTTGCCAAGAACAACATGTTCCCCTTCTTTCCAGACGTGCATGGCGCTCCGTTCAATCCGATGGAAGCCGCCAGCTTTCTGACGCGCTGGACGGTGAACATGGCGTCCAACTCGGACGAATTCGAAAGCAAGACGCGACTGACCAACATGGCCGGCGAGTTTCCTCGGATCGACGACCGCTTTCAGGGCCTGCCCTATCGCTACGGCTGGCTACTGGTGATCGACATGTCGAAACCGGTCGAGCTCAAGGGCGGCAGCGCGGGCGGCGCGGTGATGAACACGGTCGGGATGATCGATCACAAGACCGGGACCGAGCAGAGCTGGTGGTGCGGCCCCGTCTCCAGTCTCCAGGAACCCTGCTTCATCCCGCGCGGGCCGGATGCTCCCGAAGGCGATGGCTGGATTGTCCAGATCTGCAATCGGCTGGAGGAACGCGCGAGCGACCTGCTGCTGTTCAATGCCACCGAAATCGCCAAGGGCCCGATCGCCAGCGTGCGCATCCCGGTACGGATGCGCTTCGGCCTGCATGGCAATTGGGTGCCCGCCGGGGCATCCTGATCCCTACTCGGCGGTAAAGCCAAACACGCGTTCCGCATTGGTCTGCATCAGCTTACGCAACGTCGCCGGCGGCAGATCGAGGTTGTCGTGCGTGCGCACCTCGTCGGCCACGAACTGGTAGGGATAGTCCATCGCGTACATCACGCGATCCTCCCCCATCACCTCGATGCAAAGCTTGATCGACGGCGGCGATGGCAGGCCGCTGGTGGTGGCGAGGACATTCTCGCGCATGCAATCGACTAGGCCCTTCTTCAGCGGCTTCAGCCGTTCGTAGCGCTGCGAACGGACCGCACCCTGGTGCATATAGTCGAGCCGATACAGCCAGAAAGGCAAGGCCTCGCAGCCATGTCCGGCAATGATCTGCAAATCGGGATAGCGATCGAAAATGCCCGTGGTCATCAGCCGGAGCAGATGCATTCCCGTCTCGACCCCGAACCCGTAGATCGCGCCGTCGAGCCCCGCCTCAAGCAACGGATCGATCATGGAGTCTGGCGGCGTTTGCGGGTGGATGTAGAGCGGCTGGCCCACCTCCGCGAGCGCGCGGAAGATCGGATCGAAGCCGGGCTCGTCGAGATAATGACCCTGCGTGTGGCTGTTGACCATGACGCCCTTGAAGCCCAGCTCCCGCGCACCGCGACGGATCTCCCCGACTGACCATTCGGGGTCTTGCGGCACGATGCTGGTGAGCCCGACATAGCGCGTCGGATGCTGCTCGACGGCGGCGGCGAGTTGGTCATTGGCGCGGCGGACGATCCCCTTCGCCTCCTCTGCCTCGAACGGCTGCCCCCCGGGTGAGGTGAGCGCCAGCACCGCGACGTCGATTCCGGTCGCGTCCATGTCGGCGATGCGGCGATCGCCGAGATCGAGCAATCGCTCGAGAATCGCGGTCGCGCGTTCCGAAGGCGACTGGCCGTAATAGCTCCACAGCGAAGTGACGCCCTTGTCCGCACGTCCCTCGCGGATCAGCCGTAGGAAGCCATCGATTTGCTCGCGGGTGGCGAAGGCCTCTTCGGTCGCGATGCGCAAATAGCCGCGGCCACCGCCGGTTTCGAGTTTGTGGGTCATTCGCTCTCCACCGCCTTTTGGCTGGCCCGCAAGAGCGCGCGCCGGCCGTTACGACGGAACCGATAGCGACATATTGATTAATCATCAACTCTAAGGCAAAACTCACAAAACAGCCGCTCAAGATCGCCGGAGGGCGACGGGGTCACAGGCGTCACGGCACGATATCCCGGGTTGGGAATCGCGCCGAAGCGCGGGATGGAGAGGATCGGGCCTTTGCAAGACGATGACGAGCGCCTGCTGTCGGCGGGCTACAAACGCCTCTTCGTCGGCATGTCCTTCCTGGTCGCGACCTTCAATTTCGCGGATCGGTCGGTGCTTGCCGTCCTCGCCCAGCCGATCAAGCACAGCCTGGCGCTCAGCGATTTCCAGCTCGGCATCCTGCAAGGCGTCGCCTTCGCCTTGCTCTATGCGCTGCTCGGGCTGCCGATCGGCCGCCTTGCCGAGCGATATTCGCGCGTAAAGATCCTGTCGGCGGCGATCCTGTTTTGGTCGCTGATGACGACCGCCTGCGGACTCATCGGAAGCTTCATGCAGCTGCTGCTGTGCCGGGTCGGCGTCGGCATGGGCGAGGCCGGAGCCCAACCGGCGACCTTCTCGCTGGTCAGCGATCATTTCCCGCGCGAACGGCGCGCATCGGCCATGTCGTTGATCCTGCTCGGAACGCCGGTAGGCACATTCTTCGGCGCCACGCTGGGAGGCGTCGTGGCGGCCCATTGGGGATGGCGTGCAGCCTTCTTCGCATTGGGCATTCCCGGGCTGATCGTCGGTCTGCTCGTGCTGCTCTTGCTGCGGGAACCACGGCGGGGGCTTGCGGATAATGCGCCGCGCGAGCCGACGCCATTGCCCAACTTCGGCGCCTTCCTGCGCGTCGTCGGGCGCAAGCGCGGGCTGTTGTTCGTTATCCTCGGCGGAGCGCTCGCGGGCTTCGGCATGACTGCCATCTCGCAATTCCTCGCCGTTTATCTCGCGCGCATCTACCAGCTGCCGGTACAGCAAGCAGGTGCGCTTTACGGAACGATCTCGGCGATCGCGCTCGGTTGCGGATTGCTGATCGGTTCGTTCGGCACCGATTGGCTGTCGCAGCGCGGTGACCGACGCTGGCCCGCCTGGGGCCCGGCGATCGCGCTCGCAATCGCGCCCATGCTCTATTGGGTCGCGTTCAACACTCCGTCGATCCTCTGGGGTTCGGTGATGCTGTGTATCTCGGGGGCGGCACTCCTGAGCTATTATGGCCCCACCCTCGCTATGATCCAGAACCTGCTCGAACCGCGCATGCGCGCGACCGGGGCGGCCTTGTTCGCGATCTGTTACACGATCTTCGGGTCGGGCCTCGGCCCCGCCGCGGTTGGCTGGATGAGCGACCATTTTGCGCAATCGGTGTTCGCGAGCGGCGACTATCTGGGCATGTGCCGGGGCGGCAAGGCAGCGCTGGCGGCCGCGAAAGCGATCGACGATCCCTGCGCGGTCGCAGCCACCTATGGCATCAAATCGGCACTGATCGCATCGGTCTGCGTGTTCTTCCTCGCCTCGATCTGCTTCCTGGTCGCGTCACGTACGCTGCGCCAGGATTTCTACGTGGCGGGAGAGGATAGGGCGTGAGCGCCGGAGCCATCGGCCTACGCCCCTGGTTCGAAGCCTATCTTGCCGCCTTCAACCGCGCCGACTTCCCGGCTTTCGGCGATTATTATGCCGCCGATATCCTCTTTCACGGACAGGCGGCGCGGCTAGTCGGTCGCGAGGCGGTGCTCGCTTTCTACCACGAAGTCCGCACCTATCTGCACGAGCGGATCGAGCTGATCAGCTTTGTCGGCGCGCCCGACGGCAGCCGGATCGCCGCGGAACTGCACACTACATTGCTGGCGCTACGCGACTGGCCGGACATGCCGACCGGTCCGATGCTGGCGGGCGATACGCGGACGCGCGTGAGCTTCGCGATGTATGATATTGACGATGGCCGCTTCACCCGCATCCGCACCGCACGCTTCTCGCCGCCAGGGGGCAATGCGGCGTGACGCCCGAAGCCCGGTTCCGCGCTTATATCCGGGCCTTCAATGCCGCCGACTGGGAGGCACTGGGGGGTTATTATGCGCCCGACATCCGACTGGTGATCGGCAACGGGACCGAACTCAACGGACGCGACGCCATCACCCACTTCTATAGCCAGGTGAAACGGCAGACGCGTCGCACGATTGAGATCGTCCAATGCTTCTCCGAAGCGCAAACGCTTGCGGCGGAGATCGAATCCGAATTCCTCGCGGTAGAGGACGCGCCGGCTTTCGCGGTGCGGCCAATGGCGAAGGGTGATCGTTATTATCTCAACAGCTTCGTCTTCTACGATTTCGAAGGCGAGCATTATACGCGGATTCGGGCCGCCACATTTCGACGCGACTTCCGCCCCGTCGCGGGCTGACGCCTATCGGGCGCGCATCGGCGAGCGACACGTTAGGAGGACGTTTTTAAGCCGCAGCGCATGGCTGGCTCCAGTGGAGCTTGTGGACGCGCCTGCGGAAGGATGGTGGTTAGCGCGTGGCGTTATATTTAAGCTGGTCGTCGGTCAGCTGGAAGCCGACCAGCAGCTCGAAATTGGCCTCGTTGATCGCAGCCTTGATGCGGGGATCGGCGAGCGGATCGACCGACGCGTCGGCATCCGATGCCTTGCGCTTGCGATGCAGGCGCGCCTGCGCGATCGAGGGCAAGGTCGCCAGACTCTTCTGGATGTCGGCACCCGCGCCGGCGGTGCCGGTCGCGCGATATTGGCCATCGGCAAAGTGGATGAGCACTTGGCTTTCCTGCTTCGACATGACCTTGGTGCCGGCGCGCATCACGGTCGCGAAATAGGGCAGCACCAGATCGCGCGCGCCGTTCGGGCTGGCGCGGCGCGCGACCACGTCGAACGTCACCTTGGTGTGGACGATGGCGCCGCTCTGATCGCAGGTGGTGCGCAGATTGGTGATCGAGGCCGTCAC
>JAEKMC010000029.1 GCA_019508115.1 Sphingomonas sp. | reverse complement strand
AGTCCAACGTCGACGTGATCGCGCACGAATTGGCCCACAGCTGGTCGGGCAACCTCGTCACCAACGCGACCTGGTCCGACGTGTGGCTCAACGAGGGTTTCACGACCTATTTCGAGAACCGCATCGACGAGGCGGTCTATGGCAAGGAGCGCGGTAACACGCTCGCCGACATCGCCTGGGACTACCTCGAACGCGACCTCAAGCACGCCCCCAACCCGGAATCGACCCGCCTCCATAGCGATCCGGAGGGCACCTATGGCGAGCTCGATTACTATAAGGGTTCCACCTTCCTCCGCACGATCGAATATGCCGTGGGCCGGCCACGCTGGGACGCGTTCCTGACCGCCTATTTCAACAGCCATGCCTTCCAGCCGCAAACCACGGCGGGCTTCCTCGCTTATCTGCGCGCCAACCTGATCAAGGGGGACAAGGCGCTCGAGGACAAGCTCCAGCTCGACACATGGGCCTATCAGCCGGGCCTGCCCGACAATGCGGTCCATGTGAAGTCGGCGACCTTGGCCCGGATCGACCAGACGCTGGCGCAAGTGAATGCAGGCGCGCCGATCGCCTCGATCGATGCGAAACATTGGTCCACCCAGGAATGGCAGCGCTTCCTGAACGGCCTGCCGCGCAAGCAGACCGCCAATCGCCTTGCCGAACTCGACAAGGAGCTCGGCCTGTCTACCTCGATCAATGCCTATGTCCGCTCCGCCTGGCTCGTGCTCGCGGCGGAGAATCGCTACGATCCGGCCATCCCCTCGATGGAAGAATATCTTCCCCGCATCGGCCGCGGCCTGCTGATCTTCCCGGTCTATCGCGCACTCAAGGCGGAGGGCGACTGGGGCATGCCGATCGCAAAACGCATCTATGCCGGCGCGCGCGGCAGTTATCACCCAACCGTCGTCGCCACGCTCGACAAGACGCTGGACTGGAAAAGCAAGTAACCCGCCTCTAAAAAAAGAGCCCTCGTCCCCGAGCGCCGATGGGGACGAGGGCCGGCCCGGCGCTCGCGCCGGAGCCTAGGGAGGGTTCCTTATGCGCTTTGCGCGGCGAGCGTGCCGGGCACTGCGCCGAGCTCGCCCGTTTCGCGCGCCTTCCGCCCATAGACGATCTCGAATAGCGGGCTCGCCATCATTGTGGTGACGATCGCCATCAGCACCAGTATCGAGAAGAGCGTCGGCCCGATCACGCCTTTCTGCAGGCCGATATTGATGATGATCAGCTCCATCAGCCCCCGCGAGTTCATCAGCGCGCCGATGCCGAGCGCGGTGCGATTGTCCTCGCCCATCACGCGCGCCGCGACGTAGCAGGCACCGAACTTGGCCGCGATCGACGCGACCAGCACGCCCGCCGCAATCAGCAGCAACGCGGGCGAGTTCACCATGTCCATCCGCGTGTTGAGACCCGAATAGGTGAAGAACATCGGCAGCAGCAGCACGACCGCGACCGGCTCGACCTTCTTCTTCAATTCCTCGACGAACAGGCCACGCGGCATGAAGACGCCGAGGATGAAGCCGCCGAAGATGCCGTGGATGCCGATCGCGTCCATGAAAAAGGCCGACAGGCAGAACAGCATCAGCGTGATCGCGAGCACGGTCATGCTCATCTCGCCCTTGGCCTCCACCGCGCGGCCGAGCGGCGCAAGCAATTGGCGGCCGAACAGGATCAGGAAGATCGCGTAAAGGACCGCCCCGCCGATCGCGAGCACCGCCACGCCGGGGCCGGCGCCGAATGTTGCGAGCACGACCGCAAGCACGCACCAGGACGCCGCGTCATCGAACGCTCCCGCCGTCAGCGAGAGCGTGCCGAGCGCGCTATCGGACAGACCGCGCTCGTTGATGATCCGCGCGAGCATCGGGAAGGCCGTCAACGCGATGCAGGCGCCCAGAAACAAGGTGGCATTGGCCTGGCTGATCCCAGCCGCGAACAGGCCCGGCACCTTGAGCAGGAACGGCGTGATCGCGGCCGCGATCAGGAACGGCGTGATCACCCCAGCCGCCGACACCGCCGCTGCGCTGCGCGCCTTGGACTGGAAATGATCGAGCCGAAGCTTGAGACCGACCATGAACATGTACAGCGCCACCCCGAGCTGCGATCCCGCATACAGGACGTTCTTGGTCTCCTTGGGAAACAAGGCCGCCTGCGCATCGGGCCACAACAATCCGATCAGCGACGGGCCCAGGATCACGCCCGCGATCATCTCGCCCACGACTTGTGGTTGCGCGAGAAACTTTTGGCCGGCCCAGCCAACGACGCGGCAGGCGAAGATGATCACCGCGAGCTGCAGAAAGAAGTGAATGCTGAAGTCGCCCGGCGCATAGCTGCGCGCCGCCCCCGCGACTGCCGGACCGTGGGCCGACAGGACATTGCCCAATGTCGACCAGAAACTGTCCATCACGCTTTGCACGGCCCCCGCTCCCCTTGTTGTTATGCGCAAAAGGGAATGCAGCCCCGGCCCAGGCGCAATCTCCAAAATGGATGCGGGCCAGCGATTATGGCCGGTTCGACCATTTCTGTTGCAGGGGTGCTACAAGGTAGTAATGTACCTACAGATCGATTGCCTGTTTGCAGGTAGCTAGGCATATTCTGGAACCCGGATGAAGGTCGTCAGCAGCCGCGATTTCAATCAGGACGTGAGCCACGCCAAGCGTGCCGCGCGAATCGAACCCGTGTTCATAACCGATCGCGGAAAGCCGACCCATGTTCTTATGAGCATTGAAAACTTTAAGCATCTGACAGGGCAGACGGAGACCGTGGTCGACCTGCTCGCCATGCCCGACCCGATCGACGTCGAAGCCACGCGTTCGGACTCCTGGGACAGGGGAGAGACGCGTTGATGCTCCGCCGTTCCCCGGCGAAAGCCGGGGCCCAGGCGTGCCCCCGCCTCTGGACCCCAGCTTTCGCCGGGGAACGCCACGGTGATGCGCGGGCGAGGCGCTGATGTACCTGCTCGATACCCAGGTCGTGCTCGAGCTGCGCAAGGCCAAGGCCGGGCGCACCGATGCCGGGCTCGCCATCTGGGCGACGGGGGTTTCGCGGCAGAATTTGTTCCTGTCCGCGCTGTCCCTGCTGGAACTGGAGAATAGCGCGGCAAAGACCGAGCGGCAGAACAAAGCGGCCGGAGCCGCGTTACGCGCCTGGATTGCCGATCAGGTCATGCCCGCGTTCGAAGGGCGCATCCTGGCGGTGGACGCAGCCGTGGTACGGCGGCGCGCGCAGCTGGCACTCGCCGACACCCGCGACGCGCTGCTCGCCGCGACCGCGATCGAGCATGGCCTGACCCTGGTCACGCGCCAGACCGCCGCTTTCAAGGGCGCGCGGCTCAAGTTATTCAATCCATGGGGTTACACGCCCGAGGATGAGGACGATACCGACTGGCGCCAGGCGGCGCGCTCCGGGCCGGTTTGGCTCAAGAACCTGTTTGTGAGGGGCTGACGTGGAGGGTAAGCGCTCGATCCTGATCGTCGGCGGCGGCACGGCAGGCTGGATGACGGCGGCCTATCTCGCCAAATATTTCAACCTTCCCGACAATCCCAATCTTGAAATCACCTTGCTGGAATCGCCCGAGATCGGGCCGATCGGGGTGGGCGAAGGCGCCTTCCCCACGATTCGCTCCACGCTTCAATTCAGCCATCATTATTTCCATCCGTTCGAGGCGCCCTTCTACACCGAAGGCACCAGCCTGGTGCCCTACTGGCTGTTGCAGGACGAAAGGACGCGCCCCCCTTTCGCCGAGGCGGTGACGATCCAGCATCGCGTGGCGCAGGCGCAACGCGGTCCGAAAAGACCGGGCGAAGGCGAATTCACCGGCCCGCTCAATTATGCCTATCATTTCGATGCGGGCCAGCTTGGCCAGGTGCTCGCCGCGCGCGCGACGCAGTTGGGCGTGCGCCACATATGCGACCTGCTGGCCGACACGATGCTCCGGCTCGACGGCACGATCGAGCGCGTCATCACGCGCGAACATGGCGGGCTTCAGGCCGATCTGTTCATCGACTGCTCGGGCTTCCGTGCCGAACTGATCGGCCGCGCCCTGGGATCGCGCTTCACGTCGGCGCGGCGCTTTCTGTTCACCGACCGCGCGATCGCCTGCAAACTCCCCTATGATCGGCCGGACGCGCCGCTCGAAAGCTTCACCATCGCCGCCGCGCACCAGGCAGGCTGGACCTGGGATATCGCGCTTGCGACGGCGCGCGGGATCGGCACGGTCTATTCGAGCGCGCACATGTCGGACGCCGAGGCGGAGCAGGTGCTGCGCGCTTATGCAGGCGTGCGCATCGACGAAGTTGAAACCCGCCTCCTGTCGTTCGAGCCAGGCTATCGCGAGCAGCAATGGATCGGCAACACGGTCGCGGTCGGCCTGTCGGGCGGTTTTCTGGAGCCGCTGGAATCGACCGGCGTGGTGGTGATCGAAGCGGCGATCGCGATGATCGCCGAACTCTTCCCGCACACCGGTCCGATCGACGCACCCGCGCGCCGCTTCAATCAGCTGATGACCGCGCGCTACGAGAATATCATCAACTTCCTCAAGCTCCATTATTGCCTCAGCCGGCGCGAGGAGCCTTTCTGGCGCGACAATGTGGATCCTGATTCGGTTCCCGACCGGCTGAGGGAGATGCTCGACCAATGGCGCCATCGGCCGCCCAGTCGATATGACTTCATCATCGACCTGGAGAGCTTCGCTTTCTTCAATTACCAATACATCCTCTACGGAATGGAATTCCGCACCGATCTGTCACCCGGCCGCGCCGATTTCCCCGACGTGCGCGAGGCGGAGAAACTGTTCCGCAGAATCCGCACCTTTGGCGAGCGCGCGACCGCGGATCTGCCCGCCCATCGCGCGCTGATCGAACAGATCAATGCATAGAGGGACAGGTTCGTCGCTACCGGACTTAAGACAGTGATCTTTGGTTAACGTTGAGCCGATAGAGGCCACCTCATGACTCGGCCCATGCAATCGCAAGACGCGGCGGCACATGCGAAGCTCAGCCTCGCGCTGTGGCTACCGATCGTGCTGATGACCGCCGTCGCGCTGCTGGCATTCCACGGCTGCGGGTTCGCATTGAGGGGCGATGTCTTCCCGCCCGTGATCGGGACACTTTTGCTGGGTGTCGCTACAACGCGCTATCTGGCCGCCAGGCCAGGCACGCACTGCTTCGGCATGGTCGCTGGCATATGGTTCCAGGCGGCGTCTATTGCCGGCGCGGCCTTGATGCTGACCTATTCCGCGGCAAGCTTGAACCGGCGGCTGGCGGACGCGCTCATGCTCCGCATGGACCATGCGATGGGCTATGACTGGGCGGCCTATGTCGCCTGGTTCACCCGCCATCCCCACGCTGCAGAATTCGCGGTACTTTGCTACAATAGCAATATCCTGCAACCGGCCTTATTCGTGCTGGTGTTGATGCTGAGTGGACATCCGGACAGGCTTAACAAGTTTGTTCTGGTCAATATCGTAACCTTACTCGTGGCGACCACGATCTTCGCCTTTCTGCCAGTCACGACTGCCTGGCTCCATCAGGGCTTGTCGCCCGACGAGATCGCCCGCTTTCGCTTCATCTCAGGCAGTGATCAGGGATGGGTGCGCGAACTGCTCCGCATCCGCAGCGGCGAACTGCGCGTGCTACCACCCGATTTTAGCGAAGGACTGGTCGGCTTTCCCAGCTTCCATGCAATCTCCGCACTGTTGAATATCTGGGTGATTTGGCCGCTGCGATATTGGCGATGGGCGGTGTTGCCGATCAACACGATCATGATCGCGGCCACGCCCGTTTTCGGTGGTCATTATCTTGCGGATCTCGTGGCCGGATCGGTGATTGCCTTTGCCAGCGTCGTTTTCGTGAACCGTCTCTATCCCACGCTGGCGAAATATTGTGCCGCGCCGGGAGAGAGCCGATGGGTACCCACCGCCGTTGCTGCGAAAGCGCCCTTCCTCACCGCGCGCGGCACCGCCTCTCCGGCCCGATGTTCGACAAAGTCGGGGTCGCAGCTTTAGCTCTTTGGATTGTCCGTATTTATGATTAAGGCCCGCAGGGAATAATTTATCCAGAGCCGGGGGCGACGGATGAGGTGTCGGCGCATGCTTATTAATAGCGAGATTCGCGCCGCATGAGCAGAACACCAAGGGCGTCTTCGGCAGCCGATTCGGTCCAAGCCTGGCGCCAGATCGTCGACAGCGCGGTGGATACCGCGATCATCAGCACCGATACCGAAGGCCGCGTCACCAGTTGGAGCAAGGGCGCGCAGCGCATCCTCGGCTGGACCGAGGCCGACATGCTCGGCCAGCCGCTCGACCGGCTTTTCCCGGACGCGGCAGCCGCCACCGCGCAACTCCGGTCGGAAATGAGGGAGGCGATCACAACCGGGCGGGGCGGCGGCGAGGAGGGCTGGCGCCAACGCAAGGATGGAAGCCGTTTCTGGTCGGTGGGCGAGATGACGCCGATCCTCGACGATGCCGGCGCCCTCGTCGGGTTCACCAAGGTACTGCGCGACCGGACCGCGCAGCGCGAGACGGAAGAAGTGATCCGCCAGGAGCGGCACACGCTCGAAGTGCTCAACCGCGCCGGGTCTGCGCTCGCCGCGGAGAATGATCTCAACCAGCTCGTGCAGATCGTCACCGACGCCGGGGTGGAGCTCAGCGGTGCCGAGTTCGGCGCCTTTTTCCGCAATGTGCCGAACGAGACGGGTGAGGCGTACGTCCTCTACACGCTCTCCGGCGCATCGATCGAGACTTTCTCCAAATTCCCGATGCCGCGCAATACGCAGGTATTCGGCCCGACCTTCAGGGGTGAAGGCATCGTCCGCTCGGACGACATCACCAAGGATCCGCGCTACGGGAAGAATGCGCCATATAAGGGGATGCCCGAGGGGCATCTTCCTGTCCGATCCTATTTGGCGGTTCCCGTCACCTCGCGCACCGGCGAAGTGATTGGCGGTCTTTTGTTCGGACATGCCAAGGCGGGCATGTTCGACGCGCGATCGGAACGATGGCTTCTGGGGCTTGCCGCCGAGGCGGCCGTGGCGATCGACAATGCGCGGCTGACGCAGGCGATGCAGCGCGAGATCGAGGATCGCAAAAAAGCGGAAGAAGCACTGCGCGAGTTCAACGCCACGCTGGAGCAGCAGGTAGCCGAGCGCACCGCGGAACTTCGCAGTAATGAAGAAGCACTGCGCCAATCGCAGAAAATGGAGGCAGTGGGCCAACTCACCGGCGGGATCGCGCACGATTTCAACAATCTGCTGCAGGTGATCATCGGCAATCTGGAGGCGCTGCAGCGTAACCTGCCCACGGGCTCCACCCGGCTGCAGCGCGCCGCCGCCAACGCGATGGCGGGCGCGCAGCGCGCCGCGTCGCTGACGCAGCGCCTGCTCGCTTTCTCGCGGCGCCAGCCGCTCAACCCCCGGCCGGTCGATCCCAACGCGCTGGTCGGCAACATGTCCGATCTGCTCCACCGCACGCTTGGCGAGACGATCTCGATCGAGACGGTGCGCGGCGCGGGCGTGTGGCGGATCGAGGTCGACCCGACAGGGCTGGAAGCCGCGATCCTGAATCTCGCGGTCAATGCACGTGACGCGATGCCGGACGGCGGCCGTCTGACGATCGAGACTTCGAACGCCTATCTCGACGAGGCTTATACCCGCACGCATAGCGAGGTGGCGCCGGGGCAATATGTCGTCATCTGCATTTCCGACACGGGCACCGGCATGGACGAAGCGACGGTGACGCAGGCATTCGAGCCCTTCTTCACGACCAAACCGGTTGGCCAGGGCACGGGCCTCGGCCTCAGTCAGGTCTATGGCTTCGTCAAGCAATCGGGCGGCCATCTCAAAATCTATTCGGAGATTGGCGAGGGCACGACGATCAAGCTCTACCTTCCGCGCCTCGACAGCCCGGTAGAGGACGAGATCGAGGCCTCCCCTCAGGTCGCCCCGGAGGGATCGTCCGCCGAAGCGATCCTGGTAGTCGAGGACGACGCGGACGTGCGCGCGCAATCGGTCGAGGCGCTGGGCGAGCTCGGCTACCGCGTGCTGCAGGCGGCGGACGGCCCGGCCGCGCTGCGCCTGTTGCAGCGCGAGGCGCATGTCGACCTGCTGTTCACCGATGTGGTGCTGCCCTCGGGCCTGACCGGCGCACAGGTCGCGGCCGAAGCGCGCGAGATTCAGCCCGCAATAAAGGTGCTGTTCACGACCGGCTATGCCCGCAACGCGATCGTCCACAATGGCCGGCTCGACGCGGGCGTCCACCTGATCACCAAACCCTACAGCTTCGCGGATCTTGCGGCCAAGGTCCGGGACGTGCTCGACGGGCTGGCATGAGGCGGAGCCGCCTTCCTCGCTGGTCGATCGCCGCCCCTAATCCCTGAGCAGCATCACCGACACGCGATGCTCGCAACTCTGGCGCGGCTGGGCGTCAGCCGGCGCCGTCGGATCCTCGAACGCGGTATGGAAGCAGGCGCGATAAGGCTGCGACGGATCATCCTTCTTGAGCTGGAACAGCTTGAACACCAATAGCTCGTCCGGGCTCATGTCCGGATAATAATACCAACGCTGGTCCTCATTGTGCGCCAGGCTGACATGGTAGGTCAGCGCACCGCCTGGGGCGATGCCTTCGAGCGCCGTCGGGATGATATCGGCACCGTCGATCGACATGGGATCACATAAGGCGAGCGGCATATGCTTGAGCGGTCCGCCCATGTTGGTGGTCCGCCAAAAATCGAGCGCGACGAATTCCTCGACATTCGCGCTCTCGAAGGAGGACCGCCACTGCGCGCCGATTTGGGGACTAGTGAAGGCTTCCACATTCCGCTGGAAGTCGTCCGCCGTGGTACCATGATCCGAATGGACGCCCAGGCCATATTGCGGCGTCGCGGTGCCGAACCCGCGACGCATGACGTTGGGCGGTTGACGGATGATAAGCGAACGCCCGGGATAAAGGCGCTCGCGGATCATCGTCTCGACCTCGGCCTGATAGAGCGAGGCTACCTGATCGGCATCGCCCCAATCGGTCACCCGCGTCGGCGCCTTGAGCAGGACGAAGCCATGTTCCGCCAGGAAATGCGCTTCCGACGGAGCGTCCGACTGAAGCAGGCGGGCATTGCCGATCCGCGTCGGCGGATTGCTCGGCTTGCGGCCGGTCCCATTGCGCATCAATTCGGACAGGTTGACGCGCTCAGTCGCGCGGAAACCCGGTGGGAATTTGCCGTTCATTTGGACTTCGATCATCAAGCTCTCCCCCTGCCGCTTTAGCGCAGATGGGAATTGCAGTCATGTCCGCTAGCCGCGGCATGGATGCCTGGCGGCGGGGCGATCAGCTCAGGAATTCGCGGACGTAATCACTGGCGGGACGGCTCTGGACCGCTTCGGGCGTGTCGAACTGCTCGATCCGCCCCTGCCCCAGGATCGCGACCTTGTCGGCGAGCGCGAAGGCTTCCTCATAATCGTGCGTCACGAAGATCGAGGTCAGCCGCACGCGGTCGTGGATCTCGCGCAAGGCATCGCGCAATTCGCGGCGCACCTTGGCGTCGAGCGCGCCGAAGGGCTCGTCGAGCAGGAGGATCGAAGGGTCGCGCGCGAGGGCGCGGGCAAGCGCGACGCGCTGGCGCTGGCCGCCCGACAATTGGGCCGGGTAGCGTTTGCCGTAACCGGGAAGCTGGACCAGCTCGAGCAACTCTTCGACCCGCGCCTTGATCGCCTCCTTGGGCGGGCGCTGACCGCGCTTCATCACCTCGAGCCCGAAGGCGATATTGTGCTCGACCGTCATATGGCGAAAGAGCGCATAATTCTGGAAGACGAAACCGATGCCGCGATCCTGCGGCGCACGATCGGTCACGTCCTCGCCGCCGAACAATATCTCGCCGCTGTCCGCGCTTTCGAGCCCCGCGATGATGCGCAGCAGCGTGGTCTTGCCCGAACCCGACGGCCCGAGCAAAGCCACGAACGCCCCGTCCTCGATATCGAGCGAGACGGATCGGAGCGCCGGATAATGTCCGAAGCCCTTGACGATGTTGCGAACGGTGATGGTCATGCCTGGGGTCTAATGTCCTGCAGCGGCGAGCTGGTCGCCATGACGCCATTCGAGCAAGGTCTTCACCACCAGGGTGACGAGCGCGAGACCTGCCAGTAGCGACGCGACCGCGAAGGCGGCAGCGAAATTATATTCGTTGTAGAGAACCTCGACTTGCAGCGGCATCGTATTGGTCTCGCCGCGGATGTGGCCCGAAATGACCGAGACGGCGCCGAATTCGCCCATCGCGCGCGCATTGGTCAGCAACACGCCATAGAGCAAACCCCAGCGAATATTGGGGAGCGTCACCCACAGGAAGATGCGCCAGCCGGGCGCGCCGAGCGTGAGCGCGGCCTCCTCTTCCTCGCGGCCTTGCGCCTGCATCAGCGGGATCAGCTCGCGCGCGACGAACGGCAACGTCACGATCAAGGTCGCGAGCACGATGCCGGGCTTGGCGAAGGCGATATGGATGTCGTGCGCGAGCAGCCAGTCGCCGAACCAGCCCTGCGCCCCGAACAGCAACAGATACATCAGCCCCGCAACCACGGGCGAGATCGAGAAAGGCACGTCGATCAGGCTGATCAGAAGCTGGCGCCCGCGGAAATCATGCTTGGTGATCGCCCAGGCGGCGGCGACGCCGCACACCATGTTGATCGGCACCGAGATGGCGGCGACGGTGAGCGTCAGCTTGATCGCGGCCAACGCATCAGGCTCGACGATCGCCGCCTTGAACGCGCCGAGCCCGTGGCGGAACGCCTCGCTGAAGACCGAGGCGAGCGGCAACAGCAGGATCAGCGCGACATAGACGATCGCGATCAGGATCAGGATCGCCTTGGTCGCCAGGCTTTCGCTGACCGCCTTGTTCTTAGCGCTCATGCCGAACGCCTCCGCAATTCGTGCCCCTGCCAGGCGTTGATCAGCAGCAGCAGGACGAGGCTTGCGACCAGCAGCACGGTCGCGATCGCGGTCGCGCCGGCATA
This sequence comes from Sphingomonas sp., assembly GCA_019508115.1. Taxonomy (GTDB): domain Bacteria; phylum Pseudomonadota; class Alphaproteobacteria; order Sphingomonadales; family Sphingomonadaceae; genus Sphingomonas_I. Next base: position 2,366 of record JAEKMC010000029.1, on the reverse strand, counting down.
ATCATATTCCTCGAGCTTGGTGACGATCAGCAAGGGCGAGATTTCCGACTTGAACGGCATGTTGCCCGCGATGAAGATCACCGAGCCATATTCCCCGACCCCGCGCGCGAAGGCGAGCGCGAAGCCGGTGACGAGCGCCGGGAAGATTTCGGGCAGGATCACACGCCGGAAGATCGTCCAGCGCCGCGCGCCAAGCGTCGCCGCGGCTTCTTCAAATCCATGCCCCATGTCGGCCAGCACCGGCTCGACCGTGCGCACGACGAAAGGCAGGCCGATAAAGGTCAGCGCGATCACCACGCCGATCGGGTTGTAAGCGAGCTGGAGCCCGATGGCGGACGCGGGTTTCCCGACCCATCCGCTGTTCGCATAGACCGCGGTCAGCGCGATGCCGGCGACCGCGGTCGGCAGCGCGAACGGCAGATCCACGACCGCGCCGAGCAACCTGCGGCCGGGAAAGCGGTAGCGGACCAGAACCCACGCAACGAGCAGGCCAAACACGGCATTGATCGCCGAAGCGACCAGCGCCGCGCCGAAGCTCAGTTCGTAGGAGGCAATCGCGCGACGCGAGAATGCCGCCTCGACGAAATGGCCGGGCCCGAGCGTCACCGATTTGGCGACCAAAGCGACCAGCGGCAGCAACAGCAGGATGGTCAGCCACAGAATCGTGACCGTGAGGGTGAGGCCAAGGCCGGGGAGCGGCGAATGCCTTCCCCGGCGCTTTCGCGGCAATGATCGTGTTGCTGTCGCCATCAGAAGTCGAACTGCAACCTCGTTGCCACGGCATCGCCTTTCGCCGTGGTGCCATTAATCGCGACCGGCGCAACCACCAGGGGCGAGTTGTTGCCCTTGAACCGGATGTAATTCACGATGAACCGAGTATTGGGGTTCAGGTACCAGTTGAGCCCGCCGGTCCAGCTCGTCGCGTCATGGTTGAGCGGCGACAGATTGTGATCGGTGAGATTGAGCCGGTCGTAGCGCAACGCGAGCTCGAACGCGCCCCAGTGACCGGCGGCGGGATTGAAGTCGTTGAACGGCTTCACCCGATCGACCACCCCGCCCTTGAAGCTGCGGCTCTCGCCGGTGAGGAACACGGTTCCGAAGACGTAATAGCCGTCGAAATTGACGTTCGGCACCACGCCATACCGGTCGACCGTGAGATGGTTATATTCGCCCTGGAGCGAGAAGCGGTCATAAACGCCCGCGCCCTCCAGCCCCCAATAGGTCGCGTCCTTGACGCCGCGCGTCTGGCCGGCGGCGGGGCCGGTCGTGACCGGAGTGAGCGAGACCGACTCGATCAGGCCGCCATCGACGCGCGTATTGGGGCGATCGCCGAGATTGTTGATCGTCTTCGCCGCGAAATTGCTGACATGATAGCCGGACGCGCCGACATGGATCAGCCGGCCCGCATCATTGACCGGCTCGAACGTGACGCGGCCGTTGACGCCGTAGGTCTCGTCGGGCGTGCTCGCATTGCGTTGCACCCCCTCGCCCGCGCCGAAGATGCCGACCGTGGCGATCACTTGCGGAATTGGCGTGTAGGCGACCGTCGCGCCGACGCGCCGCTCCGCCCCGACCGCGCCGAACGCGTTATTGGCCATGCCGCGCTCGAGGAAGGTCGCGAGCGCGTCCGTACCATTGGCCTCAAGGCCGTACGGCGCCTTTTGCTGGCCGACCGTGATCAGCAGATTCTTGAAGCCCGCATATTGGATATAGGCGTCGAGCAGGTTGGTGTTGCCCTTCACGAATTCCGCCTCGACGCGATATTTCCACACCTTCCAGAAGGTGCCGTCGAAGCCGAAGCGCGCGCGGCGGATGTCGGTGCCGTTGTTGTAATTATAACCGCCGGCGCGGCTGTTATAGGCAGCATAGTCGAGCTGGACCGTGCCGCGCGGGTGGAAGGTGAAGCTGTCGTTGACGTCGCTGAAGGTCGGCGCCGGACCCGGCTGCACCTCCTTGGCGGCGCGCACCTCCACCTTCTGGACGCGGGTCTGCGTCTCGGCGGCATCCTGCTCCAATTGCTTGTTGCGTGCCTCGAGCGCGGCGACCTTGGCCTCAAGCTCGTTCAGCCGGTCGAGCACCGCGTCGCCCGTCTTGGCGACGAGCGCGGACGGCGCCGTGCCGTTTGCAGGCACGGCCGTGTCGAGACCCGAACCCTGGTCCGCTCCGGTGGGGGCGGTTTGCGCGCTCGCTGGCACGACGAAGGCAAGCGCGGAAGCGCCTGCCAGCAAAATCTGGCGGATCATTTCATTCCCCTTTCGTCAGCAGCGGCGGGCTCTCCCGGCCCGCCGGCTCGATCATTTCTTGGCGTCTTCGAAAACCTGGTCGAACACGCCGCCATCGTTGAAATGGGCCGCCTGGACGCGCTT
>JAEKMC010000079.1 GCA_019508115.1 Sphingomonas sp. | reverse complement strand
TTCCGCGCGCAGGGCAATATCCTCCCAGATCCGCCTTTCTTCGACGTCGTGACGGTCGACTTTGCCGTCTCCGATCCGTCCTCGCACCATCATGTGCCGCTGCTCGTCTCGCCTTTCGGCTATTCGACCTACCGGGGCAACTGAAAGATGAGCGTCCGCTTCCTCCTCGACGGCGATATCCACGAACTCACCGACGTGGATCCGACGATGACGGTGCTGGAAATGCTGCGCTATCGGCTCGGCCGCACCGGCACCAAGGAGGGCTGCGCTGAGGGCGATTGCGGCGCCTGCACGGTCGTGGTCGGTGAACTTGACGGCAACGCGATCAAATGGCGTTCGCTCAATGCCTGTATCCTGTTCGTGCCGATGATTGATGGCCGTGCGCTGCGCACGGTCGAGAGTCTGTGTGGGACGCACCCGGTCCAGCGCGAGATGGTCGCGCGGCATGGTTCGCAGTGTGGCTTCTGCACGCCGGGCTTCGTCATGTCGCTCTATGGCCGCAGCATCGGCGCAGCGGGTACGGCCGATACGCCGGTTGCCGACGTGATCGCCGGCAACCTTTGCCGCTGCACCGGCTATGGGCCGATCCTCGCGGCGGGCGAGGCCGTGGCCCCCGCCGTGATCGATGACAGTGAGGCAATTGCCGCGCTCCAGTCGCTCACGCGTACCGAGCCGTTGGCCTTGTCCTATAATGACGCGCTGGCGGGTATCGAGCGCCGTTGGATCGCGCCGCGCTCGGCCGATCAGCTCGCCGCCGCTTTGGTCGAAAACCCCGCAGCGCAGATCGTCGCGGGCGCGACCGATGTCGGGCTGTGGGTGACCAAGCAGCATCGCGTACTGGAAACCATCATCTCGCTCGGCGACGTCGCCGACTTGGCCGGGGTCGAGGAGGACGAACGTGGAGTCACGCTCGGTGCCGGTGTCCGTTACGTCGATGCCCATGCGGCGCTTGCGCGGCTGCATCCCGATCTGGGTGAACTGGTCCGCCGGATCGGCGGGTTGCAGGTGCGCAGCTCGGGTACGATAGGCGGCAATATCGCCAACGGCTCGCCGATCGGCGACATGCCGCCGGCGCTGATTGCGCTCAATGCGACGCTTACGCTCAGGCGCGGTGACGCCCGTCGCACTATCGCGCTCGAAAGCTTTTTCCTGCGCTACGGCGCGCAGGACCGGGCAGAGGGCGAGTTCATCGAAGCGGTGCATATTCCGCGTCCAGAGCCCGCGACGATTATCCGCATCGTCAAACTGTCGAAGCGATTTGATAGCGACATATCGGCGGTATGCGGCGCGTTCGCGCTCACTGTCGCGAACGGCGTGGTGGGCAGCGCGCGCATCGCTTTCGGCGGCATGGCCGGAACCCCGCAGCGAGCGAAAGCCGCCGAAGCGGCGCTGATCGGTCAACCGTGGAGCGAGGCGACGGTCGAGCGCGCGGCCAATGCGCTGGTGCAGGATTATACGCCGCTCACCGATGTGCGCGGTTCGTCGGCCTATCGGCTTACCGTGGCCGCCAATCTGCTGCGGCGTCTGTGGATCGAGCAGTCGAATGCGGCCGAACCGACCAGCGTGCTGGATGCGGCGCTTGGCTGACCAGGAGCCATTCCGTCGCGCGGTCCGCGCGAGCATGCCGCACGACAGCGCGGAAGGCCATGCCGCGGGCAGCGCGCGCTACGCCGATGACATGCCCGAACCGAACGGGATGTTGCACCTGGCGTTTGGCAAGAGCAGCGAGGCGCATGCCGCGATCGTCGCGATCGATCTCTCCGCGGTGCGCGCGGCTCCCGGCGTTGTCGCGGTGTTCACGGCCGACGACATTCCTGGCGACAATAATGTCGCGCCCGTTTTCGCCGACGACCCGCTGCTCGCCGATGGCGAGGTACTCTATGTCGGCCAGCCGATCTTCCTCGTCGCCGCGACCAGCGCCAAGGCGGCGCGCATGGCGGCGCGCCTTGGCAAGATCGACTATGCGCCTCGCCCGGCGATCCTCACCATCGCCGAAGCGCTCGACGCCGGAGCCTATATCGAGCAAACCCAGCATATGGCCCGCGGCGACGCGGCCGCTTCGCTGGAGGCGGCCGCGCACCGGCTGAAGGGCAGCCTCGAAATGGGCGGCCAGGACCATTTCTATCTGGAAGGCCAGGTTTCGATCGCGACTCCGGGCGAGGGCCGCCGGGTCCACATCCTCGCCTCGACCCAGCATCCGAGCGAAATCCAGCATCTCGTCGCGCATATGCTCCACGTCACCAGCGCCGAGGTGACGGTCGAGGTCCGTCGGATGGGCGGCGCCTTCGGTGGCAAGGAAACGCAGGCCTGCCTGTTCGCCGCCGCCGCCGCGCTCGTTGCCGTCAAGACGCGGCGCCCGGCCAAGTTCAGGGTAGATCGCGACGATGACATGGTCATCACCGGCAAGCGCCACGATTTCACCTTCGATTATGATGTCGGCTTCGACGGCCAGGGCCGGATCGAAGGGATTTCGGTGACGCTCGCCGGACGGTGCGGCGCGACGATGGACCTCTCCTCCGCGATCAACGATCGTGCGATGCTCCACGTCGACAATTGCTACTTCCTGCCCGCGGTCGAGATCGTCTCGCACCGCATGAAGACCAACACCGTCTCGAATACGGCCTTTCGCGGCTTTGGCGGCCCGCAAGGCATGCTCGGCATCGAACGGGTGATGGACCGCATCGCCGCGCATCTCGGCCTTGATCCGCTGAGCGTCCGTCAGGCCAATCTTTACGGCGACCAGGGCTGCGACGTGACGCCGTATCACATGCGCGTCGAGGACAATGTCGCGCCCGAAATCATGGCCGAGCTTGCCGCCGCGTCCAACTATGCCGCGCGGCGGGACGCCGTCGAGGCATGGAACGCGTCGCACCACATCCTCAAGAAGGGCATCTCGCTCACCCCGGTCAAATTCGGCATCAGCTTTACCACCACCCATCTCAACCAGGCGGGGGCGCTCGTCCATGTCTATGCCGACGGTTCGGTCCATCTGAACCACGGTGGCACCGAAATGGGGCAGGGGTTAATGATCAAGGTTGCGCAGATCGTCGCCGACGTCTTTGCGGTGCCGATCGAGACCGTGTTCATCTCGTCGACGATCACCGATAAAGTCCCCAACACCTCGGCTACGGCGGCATCCTCGGGCGCCGACCTGAACGGGATGGCGGCGTTCAGGGCGGCCTCGGCGATCCGCGAGCGGCTGATCGACTTTGCCGCGCAGGAATATGGCTGCGATCGTGACGCCGTGCGCTTCACCCCCGCCGGCGTGCAGGCGGCGGGTACGACCGTCCCCTTCGCCAAGCTATGCCGCATGGCGCATATGGGGCGTATCTCGCTGTCATCGACGGGCTTCTATGCGACGCCTGAGATCTTTTATGATCGCACGAACCATAGCGGGCGGCCCTTTTACTATTTCGCGTATGGCGCGGCGGTGAGCGAGGTCGTCATCGATACGCTCACGGGTGAGCATAAGGTGATCGCGGTCGACATTCTCCACGACGTCGGCCGTTCACTGAACCCCGCGATCGATCTCGGCCAGATCGAAGGCGGGTTCATTCAAGGAATGGGGTGGCTGACGACCGAGGAGCTTGTGTTCGACGCAAAGGGTCGCCTGCTCACCCACGCTCCTTCGACCTACAAGATTCCCACCGCGAACGACCGGCCCAAGCATATGACCATTCGGCTGTGGGAGGCTGGCCGCAATAGCGAGCCGACGATCCACCGGTCGAAAGCAGTCGGTGAACCGCCCTTCATGCTGGCCAATTCGGTGTTCTGCGCGCTCACCCAGGCGGTGACCTCGACCGCGCCAGGCAAGGGCCTCGCCTGCCTCGACGCCCCCGCCACACCCGAACGCGTGCTGGCGGCGATCGCCGAGTTAAAAAGCCGCAACGAAAGCGGTTGAGACATGCCCATGTCGACAGAAAGATGGGAGGCCGCAGCCAAGGCCGCAATCGATGCAGGCGAGCCCGCGGCACTGGTGAGCATCCTCGCGACCGAAGGATCGGCGCCGCGCGGCGCCGGAACGCGCATGCTGGTCACGGCCCATGGCATTGCCGGCACGATCGGCGGCGGTGCGCTGGAGCATCAGGCGATCGCACAGGCGCGTGCTCTACTCGATCATCCCGCCGGAAGCTGGCGCGTGCAGGATTATCCGCTGGGGCCTTTGCTCGGCCAATGCTGCGGTGGGCGAGTGCGTCTGTTGGTCGAGCGGCTCGCTCCACAGGCGCGCGACTGGATCGAGCAAAGCGGCGTGCTGGTGACGCGGTTCGAAGCCGATGCGCTGATCCGTACGATCGAAAACTCCGGACTGATGGTCGCGAGCCTGTCGGCGCGTGGCCCCCGGCCTTCGCCAGGCGACCGGATCGTCGAGCGACTTGGGACCGAAAAAAGGCCGGTGCTGTTGTTTGGGGCCGGCCATGTCGGGCGCGCGGTGGCGCGCGCTGTCGATGGGCTGCCGCTCGCTTTGTCCTGGTTCGATACGCGGCCCGATGCGGGCGAAACTCCCGGTGTCGCGTTGGTCGAAGATGTTCATATCGAAAGTTGCGCGCGCGACGCACCGCCGGGTGCGGCCTTGCTCATCATGACGCATGACCACGGGCTCGATTACCGGTTGACGGCCGCGGCCCTGCATTCGCCCGCGCGGTTCGTCGGGCTGATCGGTTCGGCCACCAAGCGGGCACGCTTTCTGTCCAGACTGGAGCGCGACGGCTTCGATGCGACGGACCGGGCACGGCTGATATGCCCGATCGGTGTGGAAGGCGTCACCGGCAAGGCACCCGAGGTGATCGCGATTGCTGTAGCGGCGCAATTGTTGCGACTGCATGGAGCGGCGGCGTGACGGTTGCCGCCTATCGCGCCGAGATCCTGTCGGTTCCCGACGATCCGACCACCGGCGCGCCGATCGTCCATCATGTCGACGGGCTGTTGGTCGTTGAAGACGGCATCGTCGCGGCCTGTGGTGCCTTCGCCGAACTGGCGGGGCGCTATGCCGGCGTCGAGGTCACGCATTTCGCGGGCAAGATGATCGTGCCGGGCTTCATCGACGCGCATGTCCATTATCCGCAGACCGAGCGGATCGCGGCGCATGGCGAGCAGCTGCTCGACTGGCTCGACCGGCACATCTTCCCGGCCGAAATCGCGTTTGCGGACCGGGCCCATGCGGACATTATCGCGGGGTTTTTCCTGGACGAACTGCTGCGCAACGGCACGACCAGCGCCCTGGTCTATGCGACGGTACATCCCGAGTCTGTCGATGCCCTGTTCGAGGCGGCGTTGCTACGCGATATGCGGATCGTCTCGGGCAAGGTGCTGATGGATATTCAGGCGCCCGATGGGTTGCGCGATACGGCGGAGACCGGACGCGCCGAGAGCGAGACGCTGATCGCGAAATGGCGCGGCCGGGGCAGGCTTCGCTATGCGGTGACACCGCGTTTCGCCCTGACCTCAAGCGATGCGCAGCTTGCGAGCGCCGGCGACCTGATCGCCGCGCATCCGGATGTCCTGCTGCACACCCACCTCGCCGAAAATCTCAGCGAAGTCGCCGCGGTCGCCGATCGTTTCCACGACGCGAAGGACTATCTCGACGTCTATGACCGCTTCGGTCTGGTCGGCAATCGATCGGTCTTCGCCCACTGTATCCAGATGGATGACGATGCCTTTGACCGGATGGCGGCGAAGGGTGCCCATGCAGCCTTCTGTCCGGCCTCGAACATGTTCCTCGGATCCGGCTTGTTCGATCTCGAAAAGGCGGCGGCACATGGTGTCGGAGTCGCGATCGGCACCGATATCGGCGCGGGCACGAGCTTCTCGCTGCTCCACACTTTGGGCGAAGCCTACAAGATCTGCCAGCTGCGCGGGGTGAGCCTTGATCCGTTTCGTGCGCTGCATCTGGCGACGGTCGGCGGCGCCCGGGCGCTGGGAATTGCCGATCGGGTCGGGGCATTGCGGGATGGGCAGGAGGCTGACTTTGCCGTGCTTGATCCCCAAGCCACGCCCCTGCTTGCCCGCCGTACCGCGGGCGCCTCGCTCCATGACCGGCTGTTCGCGCTGCAGATATTAGGCGACGACCGGGCGGTGGCCTTCACCTATCTCGCAGGGAAGCTGGCACACCGACGCAGCGCGTGAAGGCCGCGCTGGTCATCAAATTCGCGTCGAGCTCGGCGGAATCCTCCTCTTCCCCTTCTCGCGCCGCGGGAAATGCGAAGCAGTCTGGAAGCCGCATCGATAGCAGATTTCATCCGCCGTCGGTCGGTAGTCCGAAGGAAGCGGACTGCCTCACCATGCGACGGCTCCACAGATAACCCATGGGCGCTTCGCCGACATCCTTCTTGAATAGATGGATGAGGTGACTGGCATTGGTTTCGGTGGGTTTCGCCAGGTCTTCCAGGCTCCAGCGGCGTGCATATCCGACTTGCCGCACGCTGGGGGATGTCGGTCTAACAGCGAACGGCGACGCCCAAGCTGCCATCCACCCATACCAGTCGTTCGTCAGCCGAACAGCGGCTTTTAGGTAACGCATCGAATGGGCTGAGCGGCAATTGCTGGGGCGGATAGCGGCCGTTCGAGCTGACAGAATCCGCTCGCCGAATCGCGCCCGTTCCGTCTTCCAAAATCCCGTTTTAGCGCCGGTGCGAGTCCGGAAGGAGGCCGAATTTAGGGGGTGGACCACGCGTGGACCACGAGAAAAATCGAACAGAGATAGCTGAGTTAGAACAGTGGCTTAGAAAGACGTTTCGAGTCCTGTGGGCCGCCAGACATACCGAGAACGCGCTCTAGAAACCTGCAGAAAACTGCGCTAAACTAGCGTCTAGCTGGTCCACACGCCGGAACGCGACCCTTAGGCTTCCAAGCGAAACAACCGGAAGCAAATCGTCAAACCGCAGGGAGCAATCGTCGGGCGCGATCCTGAGAGACACGTTAGCGCTTGCCCCAAAAAAAATTGGGCGAGGAAGCCAAGGAAAAGTCGGCGCCATTGCTCTATGGTCGTGGCTGCCGACCCGCGGCACGGGAATGCATATGTCGTGATGGATGAACGGCAGCGACGGATAGAGGCTTGGGTGGCGGCCCATATATTGCCGCATGAGCCGAAAATCCGTGCCTGGCTGGGCCGGGCCCGCACCGCTCCCGAGGATATTGATGACGTGATTCAGGAAGCCTATTGCCGTCTGGCGACGCTGGACTCGGTCGAGCATATCGAGCGTCCGCACGCTTATTTCTTCTCTATCGTGCGCAACCTGTTGGTCCGGCGGCTGAAGCGCGCCAAGATCGTACCGATCGAAACGATCGCCGAAATCGATTCCTATGCCGACGAGCGTGCGCTTACACCCGAACGTGAAACTGCGGGGCGGCTGGAATATGCGCGCGTGCGCACCCTGATCGCGGCGCTGCCCGACCGCTGCCGCCGGATCGTCGAGATGCGCAAGATCGATGGCGTGTCGCAACGAGAAATCGCGCGGCGTATGGGTGTCTCCGAAAGCGTGGTTGAGAATCAGGTCCAGCAGGGAATTCGCGCGGTGCTGCGCGCCATGCGCGATCAGGACGCCAGCGCCAGCGCGATGCTAGACGCGACGAGCCCGGCGCAGAAACGGGAGGGCGCATGACTCGCGAAAGCGCCACGATGATCGAGGAGGATGCCGTTCGCTGGGCCGCGCGGATGGACGGCGACGGTTGGGATGCTGACTCCGAAGCAGCGTTGCAGCGTTGGCTCGACGGCGATCCGCGTCGTCGTGGCGCGCTGCTGCAGGCGCGGGCGGCCTGGTCGTGGCTCGATGGCGCGAAGCCGGCATCGGACACTGAACCCGCGCCGCTTCGGGATTTCCTGACACGCCGGCGGCTGATGGTGGGCGGCAGTCTGATCGCCGCGTCGGTCGTCGCGGGCATGCTGCTGCTTCCACCCAGCGACGATTATACGACGGCTGTTGGCGAGATCAGGCGCGTGCCGCTGCCGGACGGCTCGCTCGCCGCGATCAACACGGCCAGTCGGATGGAGGTCAAGGCGACACCCACCTTGCGCCGCATCGTCCTGAAGGAGGGCGAGGCCTGGTTTCAGGTCGCCAAGGACGTCAATCGTCCCTTCGTGGTCGAAGCCGGCGACATCCTCGTGCGCGCCACCGGGACCGCCTTCTCGGTGCGACGTCGAGAGGGGGGCGCGGACGTCTACGTGACCGAAGGCACGGTCGAGGTGACGACGCGCAACGGCCATGTCGCGCATTCGATCGCGGCCGGGGCGGGCCTGTTCGTTGCCGATGACGCCATGGTGCGCCCGCTCACAGGCGACAGCGCCTCGATCGATCGCGTGCTCGCTTGGCGCACCGGCGAGATCGCGCTCGACGGTCAGTCGCTCGGCAGCGCCGTCGCCGAATTCAATCGCTACAATAAGCGCCAGATCGTCGTGCGGGATCCCGCGCTGGTGGAAGAGCAGCTCGATGGCACCTTCCGGACCGACGATCCCGTTGAATTCGCACAAGCCGTGCGCAGCACGCTCAACGTGCCGATCGATCTGTCGAACCCGGATCGGATCGAGATCGGCAAATGATGACAATTTTTTTGCAGCGCACCAAAGGAAGTTCCGCCGCAGTGTCTCTTTGAAGGGCGAAGGGGCGCAAGGCGCGCCCGCGAGCTATCGGGGGTAGCGGACATGGGAAAAGGTTTGACGGAGTGGCGCTGGGCCGCCGCGGTCGTGGCACTCGCGGTGGCCGCGCCGGTCTGGGCGCAGGAACGACAATTCGACATACCGGCACAGTCCGCCACCACCGGTATCGCCGCGCTCGGCCGACAGGCCGGCGTCCAGATCCTGGCCGCGCGTCATGACACGCGCGGCCGACATACCAATGCCGTCCGGGGCGAGATGGGTGTCGATCGCGCGCTTGCCCAATTGCTCGCGGGAACCGGCCTCGCCGCCAGGATGACGGGGGCGCGGACCTATAGCGTCGTCCCTATCGAGGCGGCCGCTCCTGACGGCGGCCGCGACGCGTCGCTTTCCCTGGCCCAGCAGGCCAATGAGGAACCCGCCGAGGTGGTGGTCACCGGCACCAACATTCCCGGAGCCGATGTCACCTCGCCGGTACGATCCTATGGCCATGCGCAGATCGAAGCGGCGGGCAACGTCACGCTCGAACAATTCGCGCGCAACCTGCCGCAAAACTTCAATTCCACGAATCGTGAAACCGCCGCGCTCGGCATCTCGGGTTCGGACAGTAACGCTTACGGCACCGGCTTCAATCTGCGCGGGCTCGGCGCGGGCTCGACCCTGACGCTGATAAACGGCCGCCGCGTCGCTCCGGGCGGGTCGGACGGCGCGTTCGTCGACGTCTCGATCATCCCGCTCGTCGCGGTCGAGCGCGTGGACGTGCTGACCGACGGTTCGTCGGCGGTCTATGGCGCGGATGCCGTCGCCGGCGTCGTCAATATCGTGCTGCGGGATCATTATGACGGCGCCGAGACCTCCGTCTATGGCAACATCCCCACCCGTGGCGGCGGACGGGAGGCTGGCATATCGCAGATCGTGGGCAAGGCCTGGTCGACCGGCAATGTGATGCTCGCCGGCGATTATTATGATGCGCGCCCGATCTTCACGAACCAGCGCGATTTCGTTCCGCCCTCCACCTTTCCCCTGCCCTTCGCGCTCAGCCCGAGATTCAAGCGCCAGTCGCTCATCGGCAATGCCGAGCAGCATATCGGCCCCGTGCTGACTCTGTTCTTCCAGGGCTCGTACAATCACCAGCGGTTCGTTGAAGACCAGAGCCTGTTCAGTTTCTCGACCAATCGGATCAGTGGGACGGAGGAGGCGTATAGCGGCACCGGCGGCGCGAACATCGCGCTCAACGCGCGCTGGTCGATCGAGCTGTCCGGCAGCCGCGCCAGGACACGGCGCGGGAACAGCAATGTCTACGCGGCTTTGCCCTTCATCAATTCCGGACACACCGGCACCGATCTGACCGAGGGCCAGGCGCGGGTGACCGGCGCGCTCGTCGACCTGCCGGGCGGCGTCGTCCGCACCGCGTTCGGATATCAGGCGCGTCATGAATCCTACCGTTCGCACTATAGCGGCAACACCTTCGCGGACGAATTCTCCTCATCCGCGCGCGATGTCGATGGATTGTTCGGCGAGCTGAGCGTTCCGCTGGTCGGCGACGGCAATGGCCGTCCGGGTCTGCGGCGCCTCCTATTGTCCGGTGCGCTTCGATATGATCATTACAGCGATGTCGGCGGCGCGACATCGCCCAAGGCTGGCGCGCTGTGGGCCCCGCTCGACGGGCTCGATTTCCGGGCGACGTGGGGCCGCTCCTTCCGTCCACCTTTGCTGTCCCAACTCGATCCGAACGGTCTGAGTTACGACCTCGAACCCTTCCCGACGCCAGACGGCAAATTCATCAACACCCTCTACACCGTCGGCTCCAACCCGTCGCTCAAGCCCGAGCGCTCGACCGCGATCAGCATCGGCGCCGACGTAAAGCCGCGCGCCGTGAAAGGCCTGGAGGTTTCGACCAGCTATTTCTCGATCGACTATCGCGACAGGATCGCCCAGCCGCCGGTCGTGGGGGGCGCCGTCTTCGCCTTTTTCGATCCTGCGGGACTCTCCCGCTTTCTGAGCTATCCGGCCGACCCGGCGCTGGTGGCGGCGGCCTTTGCGACCGGCAAGGTCCAGAGTTCGTCCGGGCTGACCCAAAGCGACGTCCAAGCCTATTTCAACGACCAGCTCAACAACATCGCGCGCATGAAGACCTCAGGGCTGGAATTCGCGCTGACCTACAGTTTCCAGCGGCCGATCGGGACGATCACCGCCGGCATCGACGGCAATTGGATCTTCACGCTGAAGCAGAGGCCGTCCGCGGGGGAGGCCTATGTCAAGCTTGACAACATGGAATATCAGCCGGCCGATTTTCGCGCCAACGCCACTTTTGGCTGGAGCAAGGGCCCTGCCAACGTAACCGGCATCCTGCATTATGTGGGCGGTTACCGTAACACGCTGGTCACGCCGGATGGCCGCGTCCATGACTGGCTGACCGGCGATATCGCGATCAACTATGATTTCGGATCGAGCGGACGCCACGGCCCGCTGTCGGGCATGCGCGCCACCATCGTCGTGCAGAATGTGCTGGATGCGGCGCCGCCACGCCTACGCGTCGATCCCGCCGCGAACGTCGCCGACAATGGCTATGATCCGACCAATGCCTCGGCTATCGGCCGCGCCGTCAGTTTGCGGCTGACCAAGGCATGGTGACCGACGTTGCTTCTTTCCCCGTCGCGGGGAAGGAGGCGAACAAAAGCGTGCCGCCGCGGCTGCGCTACGGGCTGTTCGACGACGTCCGGTTCACCGGCGCATTGATGCGCCGATACTGGACGTCGTCGCGTTGGCCGGCCGCGTGGGCGCTGACGATGCTGTTGGCGCTCGCCCTCGTCGGCTCGATATTCGCCACCCGATTGCTGATCCTGGGGCAGGCCAGCGTGGCGGGCGGCCTGGCCTCGCGCCATCCTGCCGCTTTCTATCACGGCGTTCTGCTGAATCTCGGCGGGCTGGTGCTGACGATGGGCGGGATCGCGCTCAATTCCTATGCGTGCCAGCTGATCGAGATACGCTGGCGCGCGCGGTTGACCGGCGATTATCTCGATCGCTGGCTGAGCGACCGGCGCTATCATTCCATCGAGATGGGCGGCGCGATCGAGAATCTCGAACAGCGCGTCCAGGAAGACACGATGCTTGCCGCGCGCACCACGCTGTCGCTGCTCAGCAGCCTGGCGCAGGCGATCGGCACAATCCTGGTGCTTGGCACAGTGTTATGGTCGGGCAGCGACACCGTCCCGTTCGCGCTCGGCGCCCTCGTGATCGCCATTCCGCACATGATGTTCTGGACGGCGATCGTCTACGCGCTCGTCACCTCGGTGCTGATACATTTCGTCGGACGCTCGCTCTCCCGCTTCACTATCCGCCAGCAACGCTACGAGGCCGAATTCCGCCTCGGTCTGGTGCGCGTGCGCGATGCCGCCGAGCAGATCGCCTTCTATCGCGGCGAGGCGGACGAGCGCCGCCGGCTCGACGCGCAGTTCGCGTTGGTCCGGGGGAATTGGGGCAGCCTGATCGTGCGGAGCTTCCGTCAGGCGATCATCCAGAACATCCTTGCCTGGTGCGGCCAGATGCTGCCCTTCTTCATCGGGGCCGGCGCCTATTTCCAGGGGCGGATGACCTTTGGCCGGCTGACCGAGCTGAACGCTACCTTCGGCATCTTCGCGCTCCAGATCACATGGTTCGTGCAAAGCTATGCGCAGATCGCCGACTGGCGCGCCAATATCGAACGTTTGCGCCAACTCGAAGCCGTGCTCGCCGCACCACGGATCTCGGGTATCAGCTATCGGAGCGGCGGCGGCGCACTGCTCGCGCGCGACCTCGAGCTGCGGCTCCCCGACGGCGCGCCCTTGTTGCGCCTGGCGTCGATGGACGTGGCGCGGGGCGATCGCCTGCTGGTCAAGGGCCAATCCGGCATCGGCAAGAGCATGCTGATGCGTGCGCTGGCCGGATTGTGGCCGTTCGGAAGCGGCACGATCGTGTGGCCGTCCGGCAGCGCGATGTTCCTGCCGCAAAAAACCTATGTGCCGTCCGGATCCTTGGAGGCGGCCCTGGCCTATCCCGCGCCCGCCGGCGCCTATCGCGACGAGGAGCTGGTGCGCGTGCTGTGCGCGGTGCGCCTGCCCCATTTGGCCACCCAGCTGCGGGACGACCAGGATTGGGATCGTATCCTGTCGCCGGGCGAGCAGCAGCGTTTGTCCGCGGCGCGCGCCTTGCTCAGCCGTCCCGACTTCCTGTTTCTGGACGAAGCGACCAGCGCGCTCGACCCTGAGCTGGAACGGGAACTCTACACGACGTTGATCGAGTGGCTGCCCGACACGGCAATCGTCAGCGTCGCGCACCGACCGGCACTCGCCATGTTCCATAATCGCGTGCTCGACCTGTCGCTGTCGGCCACGCCTCACGCCGGCGCCGTTCCGGTCCCGGCCTGACCAAAGGAGATTGATATGAGCGGATTGGAGGCGGTGACCACCGCCAGCTTCGACGACGACGTGCTCGGTGCCGGCATTCCCGTGATCGTCGATTTCTGGGCGCCATGGTGTGCGCCCTGCCGCCAGCTGGCGCCGATGCTGGCCGAATTGAGCAAGGATTATGCGGACGAGGTGCGGATCGTGAAGGTCGACGTCGAGGCCGAACCGGATCTGAAGGATCGTTTCGGTATCGGGGGCATCCCGGTGCTGGTCCGCTTCGTCAACGGTGCCGAGACCGGGCGGATGGTCGGCGTCTGGTCGCGCACGCGCACCAGCGCGTTCATCGAGGGCGAGGCCTCATGACCATGATCGCGTTTCAAGGGGATCCCAAGGTGCGCGACGCCGCGCTAGATCGGCTGGAAGACTGCATCATGCGCGGCATGGTCCAGCAACAGCGGCTGTTCTGGGATGGCACCTCCGGCTCCCCGCTAGGCTGCCTGCTGCACAGCCAGGAGATGGAGGTATGGGCCGGGCAGCTGGGCCTGCCGCCCGCTTTGGCCATGCCGGCCGAGATGTTGGCGACCGACGGCACCGACGGTGTGCAGCGGCTTAAATCGCTGATCAGCAGCATATCGCCGGGCGCGGACGCGTCCCGGCTCGCCGGGCAGATGGTGATCTGGCTGCTCGACGACCTGATCGCGGGGCTGGGTGATGGCGAGGCCGTCGCCTGCCTGATCGCGATCGCACGTGAACTCGGCCGCATGCAGGCCGATGCGCTCTCCGGTGCCGGGCCATCGTCACAAGTTTGGCGCTCCGTGCGCAGGCAGGCAATGGCGCAAACCGAGGCAGCGGCAACCCCGATCATCAGAGCCGCCAGCCGGGCGATCGAAGCGGCGGCGTGGGACGCGGGCGCTGCAAGCTCCGCCTTTTACGACACGCTTGCGGCGTGGATGGATTGGCAGATGTTGTGCGCTGGCGGCCCGACCCCGGCTGAGTGGGCAATCACGACGGATATCGTCCAGGAGGTCGATGCCGAGCTTCGCGGCACTGATGGCTTCGAGCCGGAGCTGTTCCGATTGCTCGAACAGGTACAGCCCGGCCTTCCCGCCAGACTGCAAAAGGTCGCTCGCTGATCTTCAACACCGTCCGCGCGCACCATGTCGGCCCGGCCGTGAGGGAAGCGATCCGCCATCACGCCGATGCGCTCGCGCAGCTCGTCACGGCATCGGGCTTCGACGCGGTCTTCCTCGCCAAGCAGCGCGCCGACGCGCGGCTGGCGCGGATGTGGCAGATCGTGTCGCACCTCGCCGTCGTCGTCCGCACGCCTGAGTTGGCCGAGGCCCACGCCACCGCAGAGGCCGAGCTGATCGCCTATCAGATGGGCGTCGGGCAGGATCCCGCGCTCTACCGCGCGCTCCGCGCGATCGATCGGACCGGGCTCGATCCGGTCGAGGTGCGCGCGCTCGACTTCGCGCTGCGCGAAATGGAATTGTCGGGCGTCGCGCTGGATAGCGGGCCCCGCGAGCGCTTCGCCGCGATTTGCGTCGAGTTGGGCAGCCTCGCAACCGCGTTCGGCAACGCCGTGATGGACGCGACCCAGAGCTGGACGCTTCCGATCGACGATGCCGGCCGACTGTCGGGCATGCCCGATGAGGATCGCGCGATGTTCGCCCGGAATGCCGCGCAGCGCGGGATGGAGGGCTGGCTGGTCGATCTCCACGCGCCCAGCATCCGCGCGGTGCTCCGCTACGCCGACGATCGGGCGTTGCGCCGCACTGTCTATGAAGCGCTTCAGACCCGCGCGTCGGACAGCGGGCCAGAGGCGGGAAGGTTCGATAACGGGCCGCGCATCGATGCCATCCTGACGCTGCGTCAAGAGGCTGCCAATCTGCTCGGCTTCGCCGACGCGGTCGCCTGGTCGCTGGCCGTCAAGATGGCGGGCGATGCGCGGGAGGTTGAATCCTTCCTGCTCGATCTCGCCCGCCGCGCCCGCGCGGGTGCGGAAACGCAGCTCGGCGATGTTCGGCGGTTCGCGGCGACGCTCGGCATCGATCGGCTCGAGCCGTGGGATATGGGCTACGTCGCCGAAAAGATGCGGCTGGCGCAGCATGCGCTCGACGAGGCCGCGATTAAGCGCCACCTGCCGCTGTCGCGCGTGCTCGACGGCCTGTTCGGGCTGATTGCCGATCTGTACGGCATCGAGATCGTCGAGGAGACGTGGCTCGACAGCTGGCACCCCGACGTGCGCTATTATACGCTGCGTCGCGACGGGGTCGCCTTTGCCGGCATCTATTGCGATTTCTTCGCCCGCGACGGGAAGCAGGGCGGGGCGTGGATGAATGTCTGCCGCCCCCGTCTCGCGGCGGAAGGAGACATGCCGGCGCAGCAGCCGGTCGCCTTCCTCACCTGCAATTTCGGCCGCGCCGCCGAAGGCGAGGAAAGCTACATGACGCATGGCGACATGGTCACGCTGTTCCACGAAATGGGGCATTGCCTCCACCATGTTCTGACCGAGATCGATCTTCCCTCGATCGGGGGGATCGCCGGCGTCGAGTGGGATGCGGTCGAGCTGCCCAGCCAGTTCATGGAGAATTTCGCCTGGATGCCGGCAATCCTGCGGCGCGTCTCGGCCCATGCCGTCAGCGGGCAGCCGCTCGACGACGAGACGATCGCGCGCATGATCGCGGCGCGCCGCTTCCTCGGCGCGCTCGGTTTGCTCGATCAGATCGAGTTTGGGCTGATCGACCTGCGCCTGCACCTGGCCGGCGTGCGCCGCGGGAACAGAACGGCCGCGGCCATTCTCGCCGAGGTTCAGGAGGAGGTGGCGGTGATGCGCCGGCCCGATTGGGCGCGACCGCTCCATATCTTCACCCATATCTTCGCCGGCGGCTATGCGGCGGGCTATTACAGCTATCTGTGGGCCGAGCGCCTGTCCGCCGATGCGTTCGAACCGTTCGGGGAAGACGGCGCCGATTTCAGCCGATTGGGCGATCTGTTTCGCACGCACGTCCTCGCTCGCGGCGCGAGCCGGCCCGCAATCGACAATTTCACCGCTTTCCGTGGGCGCGCGCCGGCGAATGACGCCTTGCTGCGGTCGCGGGGCCTGGCGCGGTGAATGGCGCGCATCGCGCTTGGCTGCAACAGGCCATCCAGCGGATCGAGGCAGACCAGACCCGCTCGGCCGAAACCCATCTCATCCGCCTCGATCTCGCCCGTTTCCCGGGCATTCCGCTCTATCTCAAGGATGAGAGCGCCCATCCTACCGGCAGCCTCAAGCACCGGCTGGCGCGCTCGCTGTTTCTGTACGCGCTATGCAATCAGTGGATTGGACCCCAGACGCTATTGATAGAATCCTCCTCGGGCTCGACGGCGGTGTCGGAGGCCTATTTCGCCCGCATGCTGGGCCTGCCCTTCATCGCCGTCGTCCCCGCGTCGACGGCCGCGCCGAAGGTGAATGCGATCCGTTTCTATGGCGGGAAAATCCATGTGGTTGACGATCCGCGCGACGTTTACGCTACCGCGCAGCGCCTCGCCGTCGAGACGAATGGCCATTATCTCGATCAGTTCACCTATGCC
Organism: Sphingomonas sp.; assembly: GCA_019508115.1. Taxonomy (GTDB): domain Bacteria; phylum Pseudomonadota; class Alphaproteobacteria; order Sphingomonadales; family Sphingomonadaceae; genus Sphingomonas_I. The sequence goes on along the minus strand of JAEKMC010000079.1, from coordinate 24,973 downwards.
GAACGCGCGACCGACTGGCGCGGCAACAACAATATCGCTGAGAGCATTTTCGCGCAGCTGGCGGAGGAGGAGCATTCCGTTCCGACCTGGATCGTCTGCGGGGCGGGAACCGGCGGCACCGCGGCGACGATCGGCCGGTTCATCCGCTATCGTCGCTATCCCACACGTCTGTGCGTCGCTGATCCAGCGGGATCGGTGTTTCACCGGCATTTTGCCGATCGCTCGGTCGTCGCCTTGCCCGCGGGGTGCGCGTCACGGATCGAGGGCATCGGCCGGGCTCGGGTCGAGCCGAGCTTCATCCCGAGCGTGATTGACCGGATGATCGCGGTGGCGGACGAGGAAAGCATCGGCGCGATGATGGTGCTTTCCCGGCGCATCGGCCGCAGGCTTGGCGGCTCGACGGGGACCAATTTCCATGCGTGTCTCACCATAATGCGCGAGATGGCCGATCGGGGCGAGACCGGCAGCATCGTTACGCTGCTGTGCGACGATGGCGACCGCTATTCCTCCACTTATCATAACGAATCTTGGCTGAAGGAGCACGGCATCGACGGTGGATCGCAAGCCGCTGCCTTGGGAAAACTCTTGGAACCGGATACTTTGCCCTAAAAAACCTGGCCGTTCTCTCCGGCGCAGGAAACGCATCGCGCCGGGTTCCGCGGAGACCTCCGCGCTCTGGCGCGAAGCGTTCCAGCGGGCTGCCGCCATGCATACCTACACGGTAGTTCGATGCCAAAAAGTCGAACGGTAACGTATGAATGAAAGCCTGTAGTTGGAGGTGAAGCCTTCGACAGCGAGGTGCCGCCTCCGAACGACAGCCTGGGACCGTTCGAGAGGCCGTCGCAAAGCGTATCGAGCGCCCAACCTCGAAGTCCTTTTCCGCATTCTACAGTGTCATGCCCAGCGCCAAACTGGGCGGATCGCTCTCGGCCTGATCAAATTCCAGAGCCTCGCCTCATTGTAGGCCGGAAGCACACACCCAGGAGATACCGAAAAAAACGACGGACCGCTTTCGGGCGACTCTTCGATCCGCGCGAACGGCCGCGACTGGGGCGCGTAGCTGCCCTCCAAAGATACCTGAAAGGCGCGGTCGAATAGTGCCATTTCGAGCCCTCTACGATCCCGTTTTGGCGCCGGTGCGAGTCCGGAAGGAGGAGCAGTTCACGAAGGCGCACTAGGTTACCCCCTTGGGGAAGCGAAGCTCGTGGACGCTGCGAAAACCACATGACATGTCTTGGTGGGGGAATTGCCCGCCCGGCTGGGGTGGGCCATTTAAGGGCCACCAGCAGAAGTTGAGTGTTCGTGGCCCACGCCGGCTACGATCGCGCCCGGCTGCGACGCTAAGAATGAAGCGCAAACGTCACACGGCGTACTGGTTTTGTGGGGACGAATGCGGGGACTAAGTGCGCCAAACCGGGGATTTCTCTAACGAAATCAATGGATTACGCAAAATAAGTGGCTCCCCGGGCCGGATTCGAACCAGCGACCATTCGATTAACAGTCGAACGCTCTACCACTGAGCTACCGGGGAACAGGCCCATCGGGCCGTTGAAGGCGCGGCCTATGGCAAAAGCCTCGCGCGGGCGCAAGCGATTAGGGACATTAATTCAGATCGCGAATTGCTCCATCGCGATCCGATCGTCGAGCGCATGCTCGGGATCGAACATCAGCGTGAGCACGTTGCTCCGGTCCACCGTCACTTCCACGCTCGCGACGTCGCGAACCTCGCGCTGGTCGGCAACCGCGCTGACCGGGCGTTTCACCGGATCGAGCACGCGGAACTTGATCCGCGTATTGTCGCGCAGGATCGCGCCGCGCCAGCGGCGGGGGCGGAACGGGCTGATCGGCGTCAGCGCGACGAGGGCGCTTTCCAGCGGCAGGATCGGCCCGTGCGCCGAAAAATTATAGGCGGTCGAACCCGCGGGCGTGGAGACGAGCACGCCATCGGCGACCAGCTCCGCCAGTACCACGCGGTCGTCCACGCTCACCTCGATCCAGGCGGTCTGGCGCGTTTCGCGCAGCAGCGACACTTCGTTGATCGCCGCGAGCGACATCTTCTCGCCGTCGATCGTGACCGCATCCATCCTGAGCGGCGCGACCTTGATCGTCTTTGCCGCCATCAGCCGGTTTTCGAGCAAATCGGGTGACCATTCGTTCATCAGGAAGCCGACCGTGCCGAGATTCATCCCGAACACCGGCAGCGCCCGATGGCGATCGAGCATCGTATGCAAGGTCTGCAGCAGGAAGCCGTCGCCGCCGAGCGCGACCATGAGGTCAGCTTCCTTGGGAGAGACCCATTCGTAACGCTGTTCGAGCTCCCTGGCGGCTTCCTGCGCCTGTTCGGATGGCGAGGCGGCCAGCGCCAGCTTGACCTCGACGCTCATCCGCCTGTCACGTTCATGTGGCGAGCGACCGCAGGCTGCGCCGCCTCGATCGCGAAGGCATGGCGTTCGGGCTTGGCCGCCATTGCGCGGTCGAGCGCCGCGTCGAGCGCGGTGGGCCCGCCCTCGCGAAGCGCGGCGCGCAGATCGATCCGGTCCTCACGGCCCAGGCAAAGGTAGAGCTGCCCCTCGGCGGTCAGGCGCACGCGGTTGCACCCCGCGCAGAAATTGTCGGTGAGCGGCGTTATGAAGCCGATCTTCGCATCCAGCTCGGCCACGCGGGCATAGCGGGCGGGCCCGCCGGTGCGCTCGGGCAACGGGGCGAGCGTGTAGCGTGCCTCCAGCCGCCGCCGCACCCCGTCGAGCGGGAGATAGCGATCGGTCCGGTCTTCCTCGATGGCGCCCAGTGGCATCGTCTCGATCAGCGTGAGGTCGTGCCCTTCGGCCGCGCACCAGCGCAGCATCGGCTCGATCTCGTCTTCGTTGAGGCCCTTCAAAGCCACCATGTTGATCTTGATGCGCAGACCCGCGGACTTGGCCGCCTTTATCCCGTCCAGCACCTTGGCGACGTCGCCGGTGCGCGTGATGTGGCGGAAGCGCGCGGGATCCCTGCTGTCGAGGCTGACGTTGATCCGCTTCACCCCGGCCGCCGCCAGCGCCTCGGCCTCGGCCGCCAGTCGCGTGCCGTTCGTGGTCAGCGTGAGCTCGTCGAGGCCATCGCCCAGCCGCTGTCCGATTCGGCCCGCCAATTGGCTGACGCCGCGCCGCACCAGCGGCTCGCCCCCCGTAAGTCGGATGCGTCGCACGCCGCGCGCGATGAACGCGTCGGCGATCTCGGCGATCTCGTCGATCGCCATCAGCTTACTGGGTGCCAGAAACTGCATCTCCTCCGCCATGCAATAGCGGCAGCGCAGGTCGCAGCGGTCGGTAACCGAGATGCGCAGATAGGTGATCGCGCGGCCGAAGCCGTCGATCAGGGACGCGGAAGAGGGCAGGGCCTGGGCCATGCGGCCTAGTTAGGGCTTCACACTATGACCGGCAATGGCCGGACGAAACGGGCCCGGCGCCATGCGGCTGCCCGGGCCCGACCTTATTCTCGACATGGGTGCTGCCTTGCGCAGCAGCGGTGGCCCTGTGGGGGTAGGCCACCATGTCGACACAGAGGCCCCTTGCGGGACAGGCCGACATCCATGTCATCCCTCGGCAAAACGATGCCCTTGGGGGGTAGCATCGCAACGCCGCCGAGGGGACTCTAGCCTGCAAGCCCTTCCGTCAGAGAACGGAAGGCCTGTTTCCAGGCATTTAATACCACGCTCGTCCCCATCTTGCCTAAGGCTTCCGTCAAAGCCAACATCAACGCGGGCTCCATTGTCGAATAAATTGAGTCCGTACCCTCATTTTCCGCCGGCGTGAGCAAGCGGGGCAGTGGTTCCGGCCATTTCCGGCGCGCCGAAACCGTGATCGCCTCAAGCAGGCCGACGACGCGTCCCTCGATCGCGAATTCCGCAAACAGCAAGCGCCGCGTGGCTTCGGAGGGCAGATGATGCCACATCCGGAAGATTATCGCGGCGGCCTTGGCCTGGACGTCGGGCGCGGTGGCCTCGACGATTGCAATCGTCTCAATAGGTAACGTCTGCACGCAAGCTCACGCGACCGTTTCAGCTAATTTCTGGGGGCGAAAACCCGGCCTTATCGTTTCGGGGGCGTGGGGTCTTTGCGCTGGGACAAGTAACGCGACACAAAACGAAAATAAGTTTACATTCGTCCGTGGGAATGGCTCGGCGCACTGGCGTCGTGAGAGCCGATCGGGTGGGCAATGAGCGCAGGCCCTCTGTTCGCGGGATTGAGCGAGGCGGACCGCAACGCACTCGATCGGCGTGCGCACGCGCGCAAATTCGCGATCGGCGAAAGCCTTTTTGCGCAAGGCGATACGGCGGACGAGCTGTTCGTGATCACCAAGGGGCGGGTGAAGGTCTGGCGCGCATCGGAGGATGGCGGCGCGCTCACCCTGACCCTGCTCGGGCGCGGTCAGCCGATCGGAACGTTAGGCGCGGCCGAGAATCGACTCAATCATGCCACCGCCACCGCGATCACGCCCGTGGAAGCGCTCGCCTGGCCGATCGAGGGATTGCGCCAGCTGATGGACGTCAGCCCGCCGCTCGCCGCCAACGTGCTGCGCACCGTCACCAACTATGCGGAACAGCTGATCGAGCGCCTGGAGGAGGTGTCGAGCGTTCCGGTCGAGCAGCGAATCGCGCGAACCCTGCTGCGCATGGCGCGCCGCTCTTACGGCGAGGCGGCGGCCGACGGTTGCGAATTGCCTTTGTCGCGGCAGGATCTCGCCGATCTTACCTCCGCGACGCTGCCCACCGTCAGCCGAATCATGAGTCGCTGGCGCGGCGAACGGTTGATCGCCGGCACGCGCGGACGCGTGAAATTGCTCGACATGGCGGCACTGGCGCGGCTGGCGGAGAAGCCGGCGGGCTAACCACACAGACTATCGTTGCGAGCCGCGCAAGCGGCCCGGCAATCCAGGCGAAGTAGCGGCATCGAGCCACCGTGTTGAGTGGATTGCCTCGCTCCGCTCGCAACGAGGGGTAGCCTTGGCGAGGTCCGGCGGCTCTTCGCCGTCGAGTGACAATCGGTCGCACGTCTCCCGGACGTGCGCCTCTGATTGTCACTCCTCCCCGAACTTATCCTCGACCAGCGCACATAGCGCGGCGACCGCGTCTTCGGCGCCATCGCCGTGCGCGCTGATGATGACATTGTCGCCCATTGCCGCCCCCAGCATCATCAGGCCCATGATCGATGTTCCAGCTACTTTGGAGCCGTCTTTCTCGACCTCGACGGCGGCGGGCTGGGTCGAAGCCAGCGTGACGAACTTGGCGCTCGCGCGGGCGTGCAGGCCACGTCTGTTGGTGATGGTGATGGTCCGTTCGACCGTCATGCGGCGGCGGCGCCCAGCACTTCGGACGCGACTGAGATATATTTGCGGCCTGCTTCGCGCGCGGCGGCGACCGCGGTTTGAACCTTCATCATCTTGCGTGCGCCCTCCAGACGGATCAGCATCGGCAGATTGACCCCGGCAATCACCTCGATCCGTCCCGGCTCCATCAGCGAGATGGCCAGGTTGGACGGGGTGCCGCCGAACAGATCGGTCAGCAATATGACGCCACGCCCTTGATCCACGGCCGCGATCGCGCGCGCAATGTCCGCGCGGCGCGCTTCCATATCGTCCTCGGGCCCGATGCAGATGGCCTCGACCGCCTCTTGGGGGCCGACGACATGCTCCATCGCACGCACGAATTCCGCAGCCAGCTGGCCATGCGTCACCAGCACCAATCCGATCATTTTCCCACCGTCACGATTGCGCCAGTGCCATCGTCCGGCTTCCTCTCCCGCGCGCCTGATTGTTCTTGAGCCAGGTCACGGTGGGCGATGGTGGGCGAAAATCCCGCCGTGCGCAACCTCTTGGCGATAGTCTCCGCGGCATGGACCGAACGGTGCCGTCCGCCGGTGCAGCCGAACGCGATCGTGATATAGCTTTTGCCCTCGCGCTCGTAGCGCGGCAGCAACAGCAGCAATAATTGTTCGATTCCGTCGAGAGCCGGGCCGTAAGCCGGATCCGCGGCGATATAGGCCGAAACGTCGGCATCCATGCCGGTGCCGGGCCGCAATGTCTCATCCCAGTGCGGATTGCGCAGGAATCGCATGTCGAGCACCAGATCGGCATCGCGCGGCAGCCCGCGCGCATAGCTGAAAGACGAGATGACGAGCGTCGGATCGACCGCTTGCTCTCCACCGAAGCGTCGGCGGATATCCTGCTGCAGCGCGTTGGTGGTGAGATCGCTCGTGTCGATCAGATGCTCGGCGGCGTCGCGCAAGCGGCCGAGCAATTCGCGCTCGCTGGCGATTCCGTCTTCGGCGGGGCGGTCGATCGCGAGCGGATGGCGCCGCCGCGTCGCCGAGAAACGTTGGGCGAGCACCGCGTCGGCCGCGTCGACGAACAAAATCTCGACCTGCTGCTGCTGGTCCTCGCGCAGTCGCGCGACGCGGCGGAGGATACTCTGCGCGTCAAAGCCCCGCGTGCGGCTGTCGATCCCGATCGCGAGCGGCTGATCCTCATCGGGCGCGCCCTGCGGCGTCGGGCTCGACAGCAGCCGGTCGAGCAGGCTGATCGGCAGATTGTCGACCGCCTCCCAGCCCAGATCCTCGAGCGTCTTGAGCACGGTGGTTCGGCCCGCGCCGGACAGGCCAGTCACCAGCAGGATGCGTGTCGGCCGACTCATAAGGTCAATCCATAAAGCGATAATGCTTTCTCGACCTTGACCGGCGCCGACATTTCGAACGGATCGAGCGCCACCATCGGCAGCGTCAGGCCTTCGATCAGGCGCACCGGCAGCAATTCCTCGGGCATGCGCGGCACCGGCTGGTCGAGCGCCACCGCCAAAGCGAGCGGCGCCTCTTCCCACGGAAAGGCGACGATGCCGATTCCGCGCACCTCCATCTGGCCCTCGATATTGGGACCCGGGCGCGCGTGCAGGCGCCCGCCGCGCGCCTCGATCACGATCCCATCGTCACCCACCAGGATCGCGCCGCGGTCGATCAGCCGCAATGCCAGATCAGATTTGCCCGCGCCCGAGGCCCCGGTCAGCAGCACGCCCCGCCCCCGAATCGCGATGCAGCTGGCATGCAGCGTCACGCTCATTTTTCCGCCGCCGGCAGCCGGATCGTGAAGCGTGCGCCCTGATTGTCGTCATCGCGGTCGGTCACCGAGATCGTGCCGGTATGGCCCTCGACGATCGCCTTGGCGATGGCGAGGCCAAGGCCGGAATGGCGCCCGAACGCCTCGCCTTCGGGCCGGATCGAATGGAAGCGATTGAAGATCGCCTGGCGTTCGCCCGGCGGCACGCCCGGCCCGTCATCCTCGACCCGCACCACCACTTGCTGCCCGTCGCGCATCGCGGTGATCTGGACGAGGCCCCCCGGCGGGGAGAAGGACACCGCATTGTCGATCAGATTCTCGATCGCGCGTGCCAGCCGTTGCCCATCGCCGAACAGGACCGCGCTGCCGCGATGCGGTCGGCCGAAGGCGAGGCGGATGCCGTTGGGCAGCCCGCGTGCCTCGCGCGCCTCGACCAGCTGCTCGATCATATGCCCCATATCGACCGATTCGAATCGCGCGCGCGATAATTCGGCATCCATGCGCGATGCTTCGGACACGTCGGTGATCAGCCGGTCGAGCCGCCGCACGTCGTCGCGGATCACCACCAGCAATTTCTCGCGCAGATCGGGATCCTTGACCAGTTCGAGGCTGTCGATCGCGGACCGAAGCGAGGCGAGCGGATTCTTCATCTCGTGCGCGACGTCCGCGGCGAATGCCTCGGTCGCGTCGATCCGCTGGCGCAGCGCCTGGCTCATGTCGGACAAAGCGCGCGCGAGCGTGCCGATCTCGTCACGGCGCGAGGGCAGGCGCGGCACCTGCACTTCGCGCGACCGGCCGAGCCGCACGCGGTGCGCCGCCAGCGCGAGCCGGCGCAGCGGACGCGCGATCGTCCGCGCGAGGAACAGCGAGAGCGCGATCGACAGCGCGGTCGTGGCGAGCAGCACCAGACCGAGCCAGAAGCGCTCGGCGCGCACCGTATGGATCACGTCGCGCTGGTCGCTCGTCAGTAGCAGCACGCCCGGGTTAAGCCCGCCCACGCGCATCGCCGCCGAAATCACCGGGGTTCGCGCCGGCGCACGGCGGATCGCGGTCTGCACGGCGCCGGTCCTGGCGGCGGTGATCGCCTCCGGCCAGGCCGCAAGGCGATCCACCGGGGGTTCGACGAACGGGTCGGGCACTTCGGCGCCGACGACATGATCGATCACGCGATCCATGAAGCGCGCGGCATGGCGGCGCCACGGTTCGTCATTGGGATCGCGCAGCACATAGGAGGGCTTGCCGTTGCTCCACGAATCGGCGGGTGCCCGGTGATCCTGATAGAGGCGGAAGCGATAGCCGCTCGCCTCGCCCAATTTCTCGAGCAATGGCGTCAGCTGGTCGGATGGAATCGCGGCCGCGGCCGTGGCGGCGAGCTGCGCCTCGGTCGAGATTTCGCCGGTCCGCTCCTCCAGCAGCTGGACGCGATAGGAATCAAGATAGAAGAAGCCGCCCGCCAGGACGATCAGGGCGAAGATGTTGACGGCGAGGATGCGTCCGGTGAGCGACAATCGCCACCCGCCCTCGCCATCATCACTCCTCCGAAAAACGGTAGCCAACGCCATAGAGCGTCTCGATCGCCTTGAAGTCGTTGTCCACCTGCCGGAATTTGCGCCGCAGACGCTTGATATGGCTGTCGATCGTACGGTCGTCGACATAGACATCGTCCTGATAGGCCGTGTCCATCAGCTGATCGCGCGATTTGACGAAACCGGGGCGCTGCGCGAGCGCCTCCAGGATCAGGAATTCGGTGACGGTCAGCGTCACCTCCTTGCCGGCCCAGGTGACGCGATGGCGCGCCGGGTCCATCTCCAGCCGCCCGCGCACGATCTTTTCGGCGACGGGCGTTTCCTCATCGCCGCGCCCGCGCATCTCGACCCGGCGCAGGATCGCGCGGATCCGCGCGATCAGCAGCCGCTGGCTGAATGGCTTGGTGATATAATCGTCGGCGCCCAGCGCGAGGCCGAGGGCCTCGTCCAGCTCGTCGTCCTTCGATGTCAGGAAGATCGCCGGGACCGGACTCTTCTCGCGCAGGCGGCGCAGCAGCTCCATTCCATCCATGCGCGGCATCTTGATGTCGAGCACGGCCAAATCGGGCGGATTGTCGGTGAGCGCCTTCAGCGCGGTTTCCCCGTCCGTATAGATGCGCACGGCGAATCCTTCCGCCTGGAGCGCGATCGACACCGAGGTCAGGATGTTGCGATCGTCGTCGACGAGCGCGATCGATGCCGCCATTCTTGCCTTTCGCGCGCTGTCCGGCGCGGCATGCGGATAGCCGCTTCGTTCCCCCCGCTCAACCGTCACGATGGAACCGGCGTCCCTTTTGCCGTCCCGTCGGTTTCATCGGCGTCATTACCGCCGCGGAAGGCCTCCGAATTCGTGCGCCCGCTTCGGCGATTCCGGGCGACTTAACACTAAAGAAAGAGCTTTTGTGCTCGTAACAGCATCATGTTCCACGACCGCATTCCGCCCGATCCGAATGATCAATCCGCCAACAAGCGGAAGAGCTGGCTGCGCAGCCTCTTCAGCGTGGACGAGGATGTGCTCGCCAATCCGCCGCAGCTGCTCGATCCGCCGTTCCCGGCGTCGGAGGCCGACCTTATCGGCGCGGACGAACTCGTCGATCTGGCGGTGCTCGCGACCCAATTGGCCGAGCTGATCCAGTCGGCGCGCGACCGGCTCGACGGCGCGGTCGAGATGGTCGATCGGTCCGCCGACGATGCCGCCGATTATGGCCGCATGCTCAGCGCCAGCGCCAGGGCGATCGACGCGCACAAATTGCCCCAAAGCGCGGTTCAGGCCTTGCTCGACGTCACGCGCCAGATGATCGACCGCACCGAGACCGCGGAAAAACGCCTGCGTTCGACCAATGGCGAGCTGCGCGCGCTGCAGCGCGATCTCAGCGTCGCGCAGGAGACCGCCGAGCGCGATCCGCTGACCGGCCTGCCCAATCGCCGCGCGCTCGAACAGGCGATGACGCGCGCAGTCGATACCGCGCGCCGCGCCGATGCCGCGCTCTCGGTCGCTTTTTGCGATATCGACAATTTCAAGCGCTTGAACGACGTGCACGGCCACGCCGTGGGCGATCGCGTGCTGCGCCTGGTCGGAGATTGCCTGTCGGAGGATGCCGACGACCGCACCTTCATCGGCCGCCAGGGTGGCGAGGAATTCGTGGTGCTGTTCGAAGGGGTGCCCGTGATCGAAGCCGCCGCGCGGATCGATGCGATCCGTGAGGCGCTGTCGGAGCGCACGCTCCGGTCCCGCTCGGACGGCACGCCGATCGGCCGTGTCACCTTCTCGGCCGGCGTCGCCGCGCTCAACGGCCCGGAAACGGGTGAGGAACTGCTCCACCGCGCCGACGTGGCACTCTACCGCGCCAAGGAAGGCGGGCGTAACCAGGTCGTGATCGACCCGGGCGTCTGACGGTTCCTCCGCCGGAGCCTGCTTTCCCCTAAGCGGGCGCCGGAGCGCCCGCCTGCACGCTCAGTAGGTTATCCGCGCCGCCAGCAGGAAGGTTCTGTCGTTCCTGAAATAGCTGCGCGGCGCCTGCAGTCCCTGGCTGTTCAGCACGAAACTTGTCCTGGTGAGTTCGTCGAGCAGATTTTGCCCCTGGATGCCGATCTTGAAATATTTGTTCACCGTATAGAAGATCGATGCGTCCATTTGGCCGGTTGAAAGCGCGTAGACCGGCAGGAAGGGGAAGCAGCAGTCGCGGTTGGTGAGCAAATATCTCGAACGCCAGCTATAGGCGACGCGAACGTCGAACCCGCCATAATCGTAGAAGGCGTTCACGTTGAAATTATGCCGCGACAGCCCCGCGAGCGGGAGCGTGTTGTAGATGCCCGAGACGTCGAGCGGGGGCCGGCTACCGTCGGAGGGGCCATTCGCCGGGGGCGAGTTCGGAATATGGCTGGGGCTGATATAGGTGTAGGTCGCCTGCAGGCCGAGACCCTTCAGGACGCCCGGCAGGAAATCATAGGTCTGCTGGTAGGCGAGCTCGAAGCCCTTGATCTTGCCATGGCCCTTCGCATTCGCCGGCCCGTTCACCGCCACCTCGAAGCTCTGGCCGTTATTGGTGACGGTGCGGGTATATCCGGCATTGTCGAGGATGATATTGGTCAGGTCCTTGTAGAAGACCGCCCCGGTTAACGAACCGACATTGGCGAAATACCATTCCAGCGTGCCGTCCAGTTGCGTCGCCTTGATCGGCCGCAAATAGGGATTCTGCGCGGTGGCCGAGAAACCGAACACGCCGCTGGTGTTCGCGCCCGACACGTTGACCCCGAGATAATTCCGCAGGCTGCCGAAGTTCGGCCGCGAGATTGCGCGTGAGGCCGCGAAACGCGCCGCGAGCTTGTCGGTGATCTGAAGCTTGAGATTAAGGCTGGGAAGCCAGTCATTATATTTCTGCCGGGCGACGTCGCTGGTCGATGCGCCATTGGCGAAGGCCAGGATCGCAGCCTGCTGGCTTGCCGGAACCGTGCAGATCGCAGGGATCGTTCCCTGTCCATTGGGGTGCGCCGCCGAATAGGCGCAATAGGATGCGATATCGGTGTAGAGTGGCGGAACGTCGTTGCTGACGGGCAGGATCTGCGAATTTTGCGGGACCGTGAGCGCGCCGAACGCGACATCTTCGGTGTGCACGAATCGCACCCCGACATTCCCCGACAGCTTCATGCCCGCGGGCAGAGTATCGACGCCGAAATCGGCGCGCACATAGCCGGCCCAGGTCTTTTCGCGATTCCGGTAAACCTCGCTCGGCAGGAACATCCCGTCGACCAGCGCATCGCCGTTGCTGGTATGGCGATCCTCGGGCGGCGTATATGCGCCGCCGCCAAGCGCCGTGGCGCGCCGGAGGAGATCCTCGAATTTGGCATGATTGCTGACGATGCCTGACGGTACGAAATTCGTGTCGGGAGGCGTGACCGCTTCGCCGCGGAAGAAATTGTCGAACTGGTAGAGCTGTCCCGATCCTTGCCCCAGCTTGGCATAGCCGACCGGTCCCGGGCCGCCCCACGTCTCCGAAACATAGCCCCAATTGTTATAATCGTTGGTGCGCACGGTCTGCTTGCGGTCGGAAAAACGACCGCCGACCCGCACCGAGCGCAGGAAATCCACGTCGCTCAGATCATATTCCGCATCCGTCCGAAACGCCCATTCGTGGCCGTCATTCCGTTGCAGGTTGTTGAACGCATCGCGAAAATAGAGCGACTGCGGGTCTGCGAAATAGGCCGCAGTATTGAAGCCGGGCGTGATCGACGTGATCTGCGGGATCTTGCCGCGAAGATCGATCTGGCTCTGCGAAAAGGTCGCGGTGTCGAGAATGTCGTCGTTGCCGTGGAGCTTCGACTTCACATACTGGCCGTCGAAGCTCAGTTTGAGCCGGTCGGTCGGCTCCCACTTGATATTGAGCGACTGATCCTGCGTGATCGAGCGCGTATAGAAATGGCGGTTGGATTCGGTGGTGAACACGCCGTTTGGCGCGAACTGGTTGAGCGGGCCGTAGCCGGCCGGAGAATTTCCGAACACCGCCCCCGTGACCTTGCCGAGCGTGCCGCTGGTGAAGATCCCGTTCGAATCATAGGTGGGCGGCGTGTTGCCGACCGGAAACACGGTGGTGACGTCGCCATAATAGACGTTCGGCTCGACCGTATGCTCGAGCCATTCCTCACGCGAGTCTGCGCGGAGGAATTGGGCGGTGATCAGGAGATTGCGCCGGTCATTCTCATATTGCAGCCCACCTGCGAAACCCAGGCGCTTGCGGTCGAAATCCTGGGTGCGCGACCCCGCGCCCAACGGCACGTAGACATGGTCGAACCCGCTCGGCACGGGGTAGGTGTCGAACAATGTGGCCTGGTACGCGGTGCCGGCATTGATCACGCGACCTTCGCCGGTATCCTGTACGCCGTTGCCGTTCTTGTCGTCATTGTAGCGCGGCAGATAAGACGAGAGGAACACCGAGTCCGATCGCGTGCGCAATTGCTGATAGGTGACGCTGCCGAGCACACCCAAGCGGCCGCCGAACGGCAAATCCCACTGCTTCGAAAACAGCGCGACGCCCTGTGGGGTGCTGCGGCGCTCGAGGTCGCCATAGTTCATCCCCGCCGACAGGAAGAACAGCGACTTCTTCGAATCGAACGGCTTGCGCTGGTTGATGCTCACGGTGCCGGCAATGCCGCCTTCGATCATATCGGCGGTCGCGTTCTTGAAAACATCGACCGATCCGACCAGCTCGGCGGGAACATCGTTGAACCCGATTTCGCGTCCGGCACCCACGGCAAATGTGTCGCGTCCATTGAACTCGCCTCGCACATAAGAGAGGCCTCGTATCGCCACGCCGGAGCCCTGCGCCGAATAATGCTGCGAATCGCTCGGTGAAGCGAACCGGCTGATCGCCACACCGGGTATGCGTTGCAGCGCCTCGTTCACCGAACGATCGGGAAGCGAGCCGATATCGTCGGCCGTGATCGCGTCGACAATCGTGTCCGAGTTCCGCTTGATCGTCTGCGCGTTGGCGAGCGACTGGCGCGTGCCCGTGATGATGATGTCGTTGCTGCTGCCGACGGGGGAGCCGGACTGAGCAGAGGTGGATCCCGCCGTGGCGGCGGAGGGTGAAGCGTCCGCGTTCTGGGCTTGCGCCGGCTGCGCCAGCGTAATCGCCAGGAGCGAGACGCCGAACGCGAAGCGCGAGGCCGATAGGGTATGGGCGTGGCGGTGCTGCAAGAGCATGTCTTTTCCCCTCTCCATTGTCTTCCCTTCGTCGGCACCGTCCGGTGTCCGCGGGATTCGTTATGGGGGCGCTATATGCAGAGCTTAATAAAGATGCAATTTTCTTTATCTATTAATTAACCCAAATAAGCAGGTATTTAGATCGGCGTTGGATGACGCGGGGCGGTGGCAGGGGGCGTAGGTGCGGGCCGGACCGGCACGGAGAGAGACGAACGGCTTTCGTCTAATGCCCCTGGGAAATGGCGTGCGCCTCGTCGAGGCCACGTTCGATCGCATTGGTGATCCCTTCGCCGATCGCGGGCGCCGAGATCGCGAGCAGGATCAATCCCGACAGCAGGGTTACGGGCAGCCCGACCGCGAACAGGTTCATCGCGGGCGCGGATCGCGCCAATATCCCCATCACGACCTGCACGATCATCAGCGCGAAGCCCACCGGGAGCGCGATCGCGAAGCCCGCCGCGATCATGTCGCCGCCGAACATCACCAGTCCATGGATCGCCTGGTTGCCGAGCGCGGGGCCGCCGATGGGCAGCGAGCGGTAGGAATCGACGATGATCGTCGCCAGCGTGAGATGACCGCCGATCGACAGAAATAGGAAGCTGCCCATCATCGACAGGAAGGTCGCGAGCGCTGGCGACGATGCGCCGGTCGAGGGATCCATCATCGCCGCGAAGCCAAGCCCCATCGCATTGCCGATCGTCTCGCCCGCCAGCAACGCGGCGGAAAAGCCGATCTGGACCGCAAATCCGAGCGCCAGACCCGCCATCACCTCGCCGAACACCATCCCGATGCCCGTGAACGACGCCACGCCGTCGGGAGGCAGATGAAACGGGGCCGCGGCATAGCCCGCCATGCCGATCGCGATCGCGATGACGAAGCGCACTTGTACCGGTACCGCCGTCTGGCCGAACAGGGGCGCGGCAAAAAAAGCCGCGCCCGGCCGGATCGCGGCGACGAGCAGCAGCCACAGATTGGCTTCGACGCCTGCGAATGCCGGCGGGAGCATGCGCCGCTAAACCGTCATCCCGGCGAAAGCCGGGATCTCATAAGGAAGCGGCCGACGTCCCGAGACCCCAGCTTTCGCTGGGGTGACGCGGAAATACCTCATCGCACCACGTCGGGAATACGCGCGAACATATCGCGCGTGAAATCGCCGAGCAGGCCCAGCATCGCGCTGCCGAACAGGATCAGGCAGAAACCGATCAGGATCAGCTTGGGGACGAAGGACAAAGTCGCTTCGTTGATCGAGGTCGCCGCCTGGACCATCCCCAGGATGATGCCCGCCACCAAAGTCGGGATCAGGATCGGCGACGCGCACAGCGCCAGCACCCACAAGGCCTGTTGGGCGACGCCGATGAAATAATCGGGGCTTGCGGCGCTATTCATGACGGCCTCGCTACTGGAAGCTGCCGGCCAGGCTGCCCATCGTCAGCGCCCAACCATCGACCAGCACGAACAATAGCAGCTTGAACGGCATGGATATGATCGCCGGCGACAGCATCATCATGCCCAATGCCATCAACGTACAGGCGATCACCAGATCGATCACCAGGAAGGGCAGGAAGATCAGGAAGCCGATCTGGAAAGCGGTCTTCAACTCGGATGTCACATAGGCCGGCAACAGGATCGAGAAGGGCACCTGCGTCGGGTTGGCGAATTTGGGTGCCTTGGCCATGTCGGCAAACAATTTGAGGTCGGTTTGACGCGTCTGCCGCATCATGAAGCCGTGCAGTACGTTGCCCGAGCGCGACACGGCCTCCTCGATCGAGATCTGGCCCGCGCCATAGGGTTTGTAGGCGGTCGCGTTGATCTGGTCGATCGCGGGCCGCATCACGAACATCGACAGGAACAATGCCAGGCCGACCAACACCTGGTTTGGCGGCGTCTGCTGCAACCCGATCGCCTGGCGCAGGATCGACAGCACGATGATGATCCGCGTGAAGCTGGTCATCATCAGCACCAGCGACGGCAGCACCGTCAGCAGGCTCATCAGCAGCAATATCTGCAACGACAGCGACATCGGCTGGCCGGTGCCGCCGATCGTCCGCATCGCCCGATCGAGCCCGCTCGCCGGATTCACCGCGGGCGCGGCCGAGGGCAAAGGCGCGGCGGAGGCCGCTTGCGCGAACGCCGGATGCGCGAGGAACAGGGCGACGAGAATTGCGAAAAGGAGAAACGCAACGCTCATAAGCCGTGGGAAGACCGTTCCCCGGCGAAAGCCGGGGTCCAGTTCCGGCGTCCCTAGCTGGACCCCGGCTTTCGTCGGGGAACGGAAGCGAATCATGTCACTCATCCGGCAGCGCGAAATTGGGAGCGGGGCATTCGGCGATCGTGTCGACCCGGCCGCGCGACACCGCGATCAGGATGCGCTTGCCACCGAACTCGACCACCGCGAGCCGGCTCATCGGGCCCATCGGCACCGCGTCGACGATGCGAACCGCGCGTTCGCGCGTCGCGCCGAAGGACAGGCCGGGTTGAAGCTTTTTATATAGCCAGAGCGAGAGGACGGCCATTCCTCCCACCAGCACCATCATCAGGAACAGCTGGAGGAGGTAATAGCCACCGATCATGTGCGTCGTTCAATCCCCGACAGCCGCGCCTCCGTGGCGACGACGTCCACGACCCTTATGCCGAACTTGCCGCCCACCGTCACTACCTCTCCGCGCGCGACCAAAGTGCCGTTGACGAGGATATCGAGCAGCTCGTTGGCCTGGCGGTCGAGTTCGACCACGCTGCCTTCGTTCAGGTCCATCAGCTCGGCGAGCTTGAGGCTGGTCGAGCCGACCTCGACCGACAGGCGCAAGGGGATGTCGGCCAGCAACCGATAGTTGCGCCCGCCCGCCAAGCCGTCGATCGCCGGGGCTTCGGTCATGTCACTCATGCTCACGCATTCCCTACTTTTTCGATCATGAGCGCGGCGCGCCCATCCTGTTCGCCAATAACGCCATCGGCGATCATCCGTGCTCCTGCAAGCAACGGCGTGCGCGGCGGCAGATTAATCGGGATCACGTCGCCCGGCTTCAGCGCCAGCAATTCGGCCACCGAAATCTCCGGCCGTGCAAGCACGCTGCGCACGGGCAGGCTGACCTGCGACAGCGCTTCGCCCAGGCGCCAGCGCCAATCCTGGTTTGCGGCGAGATCCTCATCCTGGACGCGCGCCTCGAGTTTTTCCTCGATCGGGCGCAGCATCGACAGTGGGTAGAGGACCGATATCACGGTCGGCTGCACGCCGGCCGCGATCGAGAAATTCTGGACCACCACCATCTCGTCGGCGCGAAGGAAGGGCATGTGCAGCGGGTTGGTCTCGCGCACCGCCAAGGAAAGCTCGACCGGGGTCACTTCGTTCCAATGGCTGGCGAGGATTGCCGAAATCCTTTCGAGCAGGCGGTTGAGCAACAACTCCTCGCTCGCGCTGAAATCGCCCGACTTGCGCTTGACGTTCGCGCCCGGCACGCCGCCGTAGAAAATTTCGACCAGGGTCGCGATGAAATTGGCGTCGATCTGGATCAGCATGCCGCCCTTGAGCGGACGCAGCCGATAGAGGGTCAGCGCAGAGAATTCGGGCTGCTCGTCCTGCCAGTCCTGATAGGATCGCAGCGCGAGCGGCTCATTCGTGACCGAAACGCGCGCCCGCGCGATCGGCTCGATCGCGGGACGGATCGCACGGGCGATTTTTTCGCCCATGCGTTCCAGTCCGGTCATGCGTTCCGCGGGACGCGGGCCTTCCTGGCCGAACACGAACGGCTGCACGTCGCCGCCGTCGAACGTAATACCGGGTGCGGCTTCGGCGAGTTCGTCGAAGATGATCCCCGATGCCGCCTGGCTGAGAGCTTCGTTGCTCATTGGATGATGAAGCTCGTGAAATAGACGTCGTCGATGCCGCCAAAGCCATCGCGCGCCAGCAGCACGTTGTTGATCGCGATCTTGAGCTGTTTACGAAGCGTCGCCTTGCCCTGCGGCGTGTTGAGCGTCTCGGCCGACTGTTGCGCGAGCACTTCGAGCACCGCCGAGCGAACCGCCATGTCATTGTCCTTCAGGTGATCGGTCACCTTCTGGTCGTAGAAAGTCGAGACGCCGACGCCGATCTGGAGATAGCCGTCGGTATCGCGCAGGTTCGAGGTGAAAGCCTGGTCCATCGGCACATAGGTCGACTTGTAGATCGCCGGATTGGGTTGCTGGCCGGGCGCCAGATCGGTCGGCCCCTTCTCGCCTTCCTTGAGCACGAGCTTGGGGCGATTGGGGTCGGCTTGAGGGCCGCTTTCGTGGCTGCCGAATTTGCCCGAGGCAAAGACGCCGGCGCCGACGCCGCCGCCGATCAGGACCAACGGAAGAATCGCGAAGAGGATGATCTTCTTCATCTTGCCGCCCTTTTTGGGCGCTGCGGCTTCGTCACTCATCTTCATTCACCATCTCATGCGTAACGCGCGTCCGAATCACGGTCGGGTGATTCGGAATCGGCTTCGGCCTTACGCGCCAGGTTGCTCACAAATGGTTGATGACCTGGTGAGGATTGGCGATTCTGCCCGTTCTGCGACATGCCGTTCTGGCTCGCCTGGTTCTGCGCCCAACGCTGCGCATCCTGGCCGGAGCTCTGATTCTGGTTATGATTAGAATCCTGGCGCACGTCGATCTGCGTGTCGGAGACCTTCAGGCCCTGCGCGCGCGCCTCGGCGACCAATTTGGGCTGTGCATCGACCAACATGTCGCGCGTCGTCTGATTGTCGGCCGTCAGCCGGATGGATGCGCCGTCGTCGCTCTGGCGGATCGCGACGCTCAGCGCGCCCAGGTTCGGCGGCTCGAGCTTGAAATGGAGGTCATTGCCGCTGCCGGCATTGGCGATGTCGTGCGCGAGCTTGTCGAGCCATGCGCCGTCGCGGGCGACCGTCAGCACATGCTCAGCGATCATGTCGCCCTTCGCCTGGACATCCGTCACGGGACGGCTGATCGTCGGCTGCGCCGCGTCGGACGCGCGCTGGGGCAAGCCCGCCGAAGCCGCATCGGTCGGCAAGGCGTCGACGCGCTTGCGCGAGTCGCCGGCCCGGCGCGGGGCTGCGATCTCTTCGCCGCGGCGACGCGGTTGGCCGGGCTGAACCGGTGCGGCCTGATGCTGCGCCTGTACGATGGCGGCCTGCTGTTGCGGTTGCAGTCGCGATTCCGGTTTCGGTTGCGATGGAAGCTGGATCCCGGAGGCTTCGACCGCCGCCGGCGCTTCGGTCCGATCCACCTGCACGAGGGTGGTCGGATGGGTATCGTTCGGATCGAGAGCCGTAACCACCATCTTGGCGGCTTCGGGGGAAAGCTGGACCGTTGCCGGTTGGGCATCGGTTGCGGGATCCGGTTGCGGCTGGCGTTGCTGCGGGGTCTGCGCATCGGCTTGTGCCACGTCCGACGTGATCTGATTCTGCATCGCGGCGGCCTGATCGGCCGGCGCTTGCGCCTTTGCCTGCGCGTCTGTGGTTGGCTGGCGCACATGCGCCGGGCCGATCGAGGCCGGACCCAGCTTCAGCGGCTTCGACGCGATCGGCGCATCGATCCTGGCCTGCGTCCGTATCGGGGCAGTTTCCTGTGCCTGCGGCTGCACCGGCGCGACAATGGCGGGTGCGAGCGCCAGCACGGCGGTCGCGCCTGACGCGATCGCGTCGGCCAGCGGATCGCCGTCATCATCCTTCTCGTCCGAATCCGTGTCCCGATCGTGATTCTCGCTTTTGGCTCCGGCCTTGGTCTTGGACGCGATGGACGCCGTGTCGGGCTCGACCGGCAACGCCTCCGTGGCGACGGGCGGCGTCGGTATCGGCGTCGGCATCGGCGCGGCCGGGGCAGCGGCGACCGGCGCAGCGCCGGCAAGCAATATCGCGGCCGCATCGGCGGTTTTGGTCCCGGCCGGCGCGTCGGCTTTCGTGATCGCGGCCGCGCTCGCCAGCAGGGCCGCGAACGGGTCGGAGCCTTGCGAGGCGGTGGCGGCGTTAGCCGAAGAATCGGGCGATCCGCCCGACAGCAAGGCTGCGAGCGGCGAAGGAACGGCGGACAGCGCGACATCAGGCATCGGGCGTTTCCTTGCGCGCGCGGTGGCGGATATTCGCCATCATCCGCTCTTCGATCATCTGCTGGAGTTCGGCCACCGCGCGGGTCTCGAGCCGCTCCGCGCTCTCGCGGCGGATATCGGCATCGCGACGGTCCTTCGCGCGGGCGGTGGCGATCGCCTTGGCCGCGCCGATCGCGTCGGTCAGGCCGTGGCGGACGGTGTCGAGGCGAAGCCCCATCTCGCCCGCATTGCCAAGGCCGGCGCCGGTGGTGATTCCCGGCGCGAGCGTCAGGCTCATCCTCAACGCGGCGAGCCGCGCGGCATTGCCTTCGAGCTGGACGACCTTGCCCTCCGCCGCGGCGGCTTCGCCTATCGCGTGGAGATGCTGCACCTCGCGGACGCGGGTGATTCGGGCACGACGTTCAGCAAGAGCCTTCATGCACCGAAGTTATCGACGAGTTGGGTAACTGAGACGTTAAGGCTAACCAATTCTTTCTGACCTTGGCGCAAAAACTCCAGGATCAGGGGATGATGCGCGATTGCGGCGTCGATCGCGGGATCGCTGCCATCCTTGTAGGCGCCCATCAGGATGAGGTCGCGATTCTCTTCATAGACCGACCACAGGCGCCGCAAGGTGCGCGCGGCGGTAGCGTGATCGGGTCCGATGATGTCGGTCATCACGCGCGAAAGCGATTTGCCGACGTCGATCGCGGGGAACACGCCCTGCTCGGCCAGTCCGCGCGACAGGATGATATGACCGTCGACGATAGCGCGCGCGGTATCGACGATCGGGTCCGTATTATCGTCGCCATCGGCGAGGACGGTATAAAGCGCGGTGATCGATCCGCCGGTGCGGACATCCACCCCGGCACGCTCGATCAGCCGCGGGATCAGGCCGAGCGCGGAGGGCGGATAGCCCTTCATCGTCGGTGGCTCGCCGAGCGAGAGGCCGATTTCGCGCTGCGCATGCGCGACGCGGGTCAGCGAATCGATCAGCAGCAGCACGCGCAGCCCTTGATCGCGGAAATATTCGGCGATCGCGGTCGCGCGCATCGCGGCGCGCAGGCGCAGGATCGGGGGATGGTCGGCCGGAACCGCGACCACCGCGGTCTTCTGACGGACATTGTCGAGCTTGGTGGCGAGGAAGTCGGACACTTCGCGGCTGCGTTCGCCGACCAGCCCGACGACGATCACGTCCGCCTGCGCACCCTGCAGCATCTGGCCCATCAGCACCGATTTGCCCACGCCCGAGCCCGCCGCGATGGCGATGCGCTGGCCGACGCCCGCCGTCAGCAGCGCGTTGATCGCGCGCACGCCGAAATCGAACGGCTCGGTCACGCGGTCGCGGTCGAGCGGGTTGGAGCGTTTGCCGGCGAGCGGCCAGCGCGCCTTGGTGGCGATCGGCCCTAGTCCATCGATCGGATTGCCCAGCGCATCGATCACGCGGCCGAGGAGGGCCTCGCCGACGTCGACGCTGGTGCCGCGCCGGTCGGGCTCGACTCGCGCGCCGCAGCTGTGCGGGGCATCCGCATCCAGCGCCATCAAGAGCGTGCGGTCGCCGCGAAAGCCGACCACTTCGGCCAATGCCGCATGGCCATCCGCGTCGATCACGCGCGCATTGGCGCCCACCGGCTCGCGAAAGCCGGTCGCTTCCAGCATCAGCCCATCATAGGCGGCCAGCCGGCCGATGCGGCGCGGCCCGGCAGTCTCGATATCGATCGTGTCGAGCATCGCGCCCGCGCGCGACGCGAGGTCGCTCATTTGGGTGCGCCCAGCCGGTCGAGCTGCGCGCGTAATTTCTCGAGCCGCACGTGCGGGCCGTCCTCGACCCAGCCGCTGCCGGTATCGAGCACGATCGTGCCGGGCGCGAGCAATGGATCGCCGATCAGGTCGACCGCGATGTTCGCGCCCTTGAGGCGGACCACGTCGGTCGGGTGAAGGCGCAGCCGCGTCGGCGCGGTCTCTTCCGCGATCATCGCCGCGACCGCCTGCGTCCGTTCCAGCAAGGTGTCGGCATTGATCTCGACCTCGCCCACGATCTGCGTGACGAGCCGCTTGACCGAATTGGCGAGCATCGCCGCCAGGCCGTCCGATCCATGCGGATTGAGGCATTCGAGTCCGGCGGCGAGGCGCTGAAGCGCGGCGCGCTCCTCCTCCAGCTCGATCATCGCGAGGCGGCGGCCTTCGTTCAGGCCATCGGCATAGCCTTGCGCGATCAGCGCCTCGGCATCGGCGACATCGTTCGATGCGTTGCTGCGGAAACCATGGTCGCCGCCGTCGCTCTCGGCCCAGGCCGAGAAGCGGGAGCCGTCCGTCGCGCGTGGCGTGAAGCCGCCCTGCGAGGGCCGGGTCCAGACCGGGACGCGCGCCGCATCTTCGAATGCGGACGAGGCGGACGAGGACATATCAGACATAATCGTCGCCCTTGCCGCCGAGCATGATCGTACCTTCCGCGGCGAGGCGGCGGGCGATGGCCAGCACTTCCTTCTGCGCTTCTTGCACCTCGGCGAGGCGCATCGGGCCCTTGTCGGCAATCGCGTCCTGGATCGACAAAGCGGCGCGGCTCGACATGCAGCCGAACATCTTGGTCTTCATCCGCTCGTCGGCGCCCTTGAGCGCGACCACCAGGATCTCGCCATCGACCGACCGCAGCAAAGTGCCCAGATTCTTGTCGTCGAGCGCCATCAGATTGTCGAACACGAACATCTCGTCCTCGACCGACCGCGCCACATTCTTGTCGAGCTTTTGCAGCGCCTTGATGATCCGCTGCTCGGCCGATTTGCGCGCATTGTTGACGATCTGCGCCGCGTCGGTGGTGCCGCCGCGCTTGGTCGTGCCGCCCGATTTGGCGGGTGCCACCGGGCGCAGCAGCAGCCGCTCCAGATCCTCGATCGCGTCCTGCGTCACCGGGCCCATCGTCGCGACGCGGTAGACTAGGTCCGCCTGCAGATCCTCATCCATCAGCTGCAGCACGTCGGCCGCGATCGGTGCTTCGAGGTGCGCGAGCACCAGAGCGATGATCTGCGGATGCTCGTTCTCGACCAGGTTGGCGATCGTGCGCGGATCCATCCACTTGAGCGCTTCCAGCCCCGAGCTTTTTTCCTGCGGGGTGATGCGCGCCAGCATGTTTTCGGCGCGTTCGTTGCCGAGCGCCTTCTGCATGATGTGCTTGATCTGCGTGCCCGCGCCGAAGCCGAGCGAGGTCCGCTGGCGGGCGCGGAGCACGAACTGGTCGAGCACCTTGTTGACCTGGCCTTCGCTCACGTCGGCCACGCTGAACATCGCGCCGCCCAGCGTCTGCACTTCCTGCGGGTCGAGGCGGCCGAGCAATTGCGCGGCTTCCTCCTCGCCCAGCAGCATCAGCAGGATCGCAGCGGCTTCACTGCCGGCCGGCTCGTCGCTTGGTGCGTTCGCGGCGTCGAATTGGGGATCTGCCTCGGCCATCAGTGGTCAGCCCCGGCCGGCATGTCGGCGCGGATCAGGTCGCGCACCACCAAAGCGGCGCGGTCCGGATCCTGGCGGACGAAGTTGCGGATCAGCGCGGCACGGTCGGCATAAGCCGGCGCGGCCTCGATCATGTCGAGCGTGACCCTGCGGCCCGGATCATGCATCGCCTCGTTGGCGAGCACCGCGGCAATCTCGGTGCCGAGCGCGGGGTTGCGCGTCCGTGCGGCGGCGGGCGACTGGGCGATCGCGGCGGCGATCGCGGCGCGGCGCTTCATCAGCGGCTTAATCACGCCGAAGAAGGCGAGCAGCGCGATGATCAGGCCGGTCAGGTTGCGTCCACCTGGTCGCCGCGGTTCTGGTCGAAACCGACCGCGCGCTTCACCAATTGCTCGATCTGCGCCATCTCGGCGACGCCGCGCGGCTTGGCGCCCTGCTTGAGCGCGACCGCGACCGACAGGCGCTTCACGGTACCAATGGGGTTACGCGTGACCGATACTTCGTGACCAAGTTGGAACGTGCGGTCATATTGCTCGCTGGTCTTGCCCTGCGTCGCATTGGCGGCGGCACCGGCCTGCGGCGCACCGGGCGTCGCCGGGATCGCGGGATTCAGCGTCTGGTTGGGCTGGGTCGAAACCTGCGCCGCGCTCGGCGCCTGGTTGGCGATCGCGCCGGGAATGCCGCCCGCAGGCGGGGTGCCGCCATTGGCGCCGTCATTCGACCATTGGCCCTTTTCCGCGGCGATCGCGGCCTGGTCCTTGGGGAAGCTCTCGCGCGTCGCCTGCGTCTCGGCGAAGTCGAGATCGGCATGGACTTCGGTGGTGAAGCCCTCGGCGCCGACGATCGGCGTCAGGATCTTGGAGATGGCGTCGATATAACGCTGCTCGACCTGGTTCTGCATGTCGAGCTGCTTGTCGGCGCCGCCCTCGCCGCCCTTGCGGCTGAGCAGATGCCCCGCCTGGTCGACCACCGACACATTGTCGGGCGACAAACCGGGGACGGAGGAGGCGACCAGATTGACGATCGCCTGCGTCTGCCCGTCCGAAAGCGCATGGCCCTGGCGCAGCGTCAGCATGACGGAGGCCGATGCCGGCGCCTCGTCGCGCACGAACACGCTCTGCTGCTCGGCGGCGATATGGACCTTGGCGGCTTGGACCGCGTCGATCGCTTCGATCGTGCGGGCAAGATCGGTTTCACGCGCATCGCGCAACCGCTCGCCCTCCACCGCGCGGCTCGCGCCCATCGGCAGCGACGCCATCACGCTGTCGCGGTCGGGGGCGCTCTTGGGCAGGCCGGCCTGCGCCAGCAGCATCTTCGCCTTGTAATAATCGCCGTCGGACACGGTCAACGCGCCGGTCGAGCGGTCGAGCGTATAAGCGATGTTCGACGCCTTGAGCGTGTCCGCGACCGCCGCCTTATCGGAATCGCTCACGCCGGAAAAAAGGTCGCGCTGCGGCCCCTTGGCGAAGCTGGTCCATGCCAGGAACGCGATCAGGATCGCCGCCGCGATGCCCAGAAGAGGCAGGCTCTTCTGGACGGCGGGTTGGCCGGCAAGGCCTTTCACGCGCTCGAGCATTGCGCCCGGGTTGTTGGCTGCGGAGATGGGGACGGGGAGGGATGAATCGCTCATCGATTATACCGGCATGCTCATGATGTCCTTATACGCGGACAGGAGTTTGTTTCTGACCTGCAGGG
>JAEKMC010000028.1 GCA_019508115.1 Sphingomonas sp. | reverse complement strand
GCATGGTCGAACTCGATCCGAAATCGGGCGAGCGGCTTTCCGGCAATCAGCCGGTCGATGTCGCGATCGACATGGAGGCGACCGCTTTGCTCTATCGCGACGGATATTATTATCTGCTGGGCACGCATGGGACATGCTGCGACGGCCCCAATTCCTCCTACAATATCCGCGTCGGCCGATCGCGCAGCCCGACCGGCCCGTATCTCGACCATATGGGGGTTCCACTGCTCAAGGGCGGCGGCAAGCTCGTCGTCGCGGGACGGGACCGCGTCTTCGGTCCCGGCCATTTCGGGCTGATCGACCTTGGCGATGGCATGCAGAAATTCTCGATGCACTATGAGGCCGATATGGACCGCAGCGCGCGCAGCGTGCTCGGAATCCAACCGCTTCTCTGGAAGGACGGCTGGCCCCAGGGCGGGAACAATCTCAAGCCGGGCACCTATGAGATCGAGTCCGCCCGCTCCGGCGCCGCGCTCGAGCTCGCGGTCGATTTCGTGCGGATGCCGATCGATCGGCGCGGCGGGTTTTTCGGCCCGCCGAGCGGCCCGGTCAGCCCCGTCGCGATGCAGACATTGGCGCAGGATATGGCGGTCTGGCCCACCGGTCCGATCGACGTGGACCTGGGCGATTATATGATCCGGCCGCACCAGCAATGGACGATCACGCCGGCCGCCGGCGGCTATTTCGGTTCGCCCTATTTCAAGATCGCGATCGCAGGCACGGATCGCGCGCTGGCCGCTACAACCGATGGGAAAGTCGTCACCGTGCCTGCTTTCACCGGCGCGGACGAACAGCTCTGGCGCATCGACCAGCTGACCGACGGGACGTATCGCATCACGCCCAAGGGCAAAGCTGGATCGAAAACCCCGCTCGCGCTCGTCGCGATCGGCGCCAGCACCCCCGTGCTCGCGAAGTTCGACCCGAACAGCGACGCCGGCCGTTGGGATTTCAAGACGCCATGAATGGGCCTTTCACCGGCACGATAATTTACCTGCGAAAACGAGATTGCACATATGACATTCGTCGCTAGCCGATTCCGTGATTCGACGCTAAGAGGCAGGCGATGAAAGCAGTGATTTGTCATGAGCCGCACCGCCTCGGCATCGTCGAGCGCCCGGCTCCGCAAGCGGGCGACACGGATGTCCTGATCCGCATTCGCAGCGTTGGCCTGTGCGGCACCGATTATCATATCTTCGCCGGACGCCACCCTTTCCTCGAATATCCGCGCGTCATGGGCCATGAGCTCGCGGGCGAGGTTGTGCAGGCGCCGTCCGGATCGGCATTGCGCATTGGCCAGAGCGTGGCGGTCAATCCTTATCTCGCATGCGGGACGTGCATCGCCTGCCGCAACGGCAAGCCCAATGCCTGCGTCAACATTCGCGTGCTCGGCGTCCATACCGATGGCGGCATGTGCGAGTTGCTCGTCGTACCCGAGCAGGCGGTTCTCGATGCGACGGGGCTCACGCTCGATCAGGCGGCGATGATCGAATTCCTTTCCATCGGGCATCACGCGGTGATGCGATCGAGGCTTGGGAAGGGCGCGCGTGTTCTGGTCGTCGGCGCGGGGCCGATCGGCATCGCGGCAGGCCTGTTCGCGCGGCTCCAAGGCGCGATCGTGACATTGGTCGACGCACGCAGCGCCCGGCTCGCTTACGCGCGCGACGCGCTGAACTTCACCGACGTGATCGAGGCGTCGCCAGAGCTTGCAGCTGCCTTGCGGGAGCGCACCGGCGGCGAAATGTTCGACGTGGTGTTCGACGCGACCGGCTCGCTCGCCGCGATGGCGCAGAGCCTGAACTATGTCGCCAATGGCGGAACGCTGGTTTTCGTCGGCGTCGCGCCGGGCGACCTGGTCCTGTCGGATCCCGAATTCCACAAGCGCGAAACCACCCTGCTCGCCAGCCGTAACGCGCTGAACGAGGATTTCGAACAGGTGATCGCCGCTATCCGGTCCGGCGATATTCCGACTGCCGCGCTCCAGACGCACAGCGTGCCGGGGCTGGATCTTCCCGAGCGACTGCCCGGATTGATCGCGGAAGCGGACCACGTCCTCAAGGCTATCGCCCATTTCTGACGGCTGATACGCCGACGTCGATCGTGCCGCCGTTGCCCGAATTGCCTCCTGCAATTCGCGGCGACATGCGGCATGAGGGAAAGACGATGGCGAAATTGCTGGGTGCCGTCCTCGCGGGCGGCCGATCCTCCCGCTTCGGAAGCGACAAGGCGTTGGCGCTGCTCGACGGCCGTCAGCTGATCGAGCATGCAGTCCCGGCGTTGACGCCTTATGCCGCCGAAGTGGTGATCTGCGGCCGGACCGATCCGCGCTGGACCTGCCTCGCCGACTTGCCCGCCCCGGACATGGGCCCGCTCGGCGGGCTTGCCGCCGCGCTCGCTTATGCGCGGGATCGGGATTGCGTGGGCGTGCTGAGCACGGGCTGCGACATGCCGGTGCTGCCCGACGACCTCGCAAAGGCGCTGATCGGCGATGGACCGGCGGTGGTCGAAGGCCAGCATCTGATCGGCTATTGGCCAGCCAGCCTCGCCGACCGCCTGCTCGACCATCTCGCGCGAAGCGAGACCCGATCGATCCGCGGCTGGATCGCGGAGGTTCAGCCGCGCCGGATCGTGCCGGCCGCCGGCGCGCTGCCCAATATCAACAGTCCGGCCGACCTCGCGGCGTGGCGCGAGCGCGGATAGGTCAGGTCTGCTTCAGCAGGACCGGACGCGTTGCGCCTGCCTGGACTTGAGGCCATGCGCGGCAACCGCCTCCCCGACCAGGATCAAAGTCGGCGCATCCTCGCTGATTGCGCGGACGAGGAAGCCGAGCGCATCGAGCCGGCCGCGCAGCACGCTTTCGTTGGGCAGCGAGACGTTGGTCGCGATCATCACCGGCGTATCGGGCGCGCGCCCGGCCGTGATCAGCCCGCGCATGATATCCGGCGCGGCGCTGCGGCCCATATAGATGGCGAGCGTCGCGTCGGGCTGCGCCAGCGCGGTCCAGTCGAGATCGAGCGTCTCGCCCGCACGCGCATGCGCGGTGACGAAGGTCAGCTTGCGCGCGAGGCCGCGCAGCGTGAGCGAGGCGAGCCCGCTTGCCGCCGCCGCGCTGGCGGTGGTCACGCCCGGGCAGATGCGCACGGGCACGCCCAACATCAGGTCGTTGATGTCGTCCTGGCTCTTGGAATGACGACCGGATCTTTTGCCGACCGAAACCATGTCGGCGTGCGGTGCGAGCGCGAGCACCGCCTTGCCGACCAGCGCGTCGTGGAACACGATGTCGGCCTGGCCGAGCAGCCGTTCCGCTTTGCGCGTGAGCAGGTCGGGATCACCCGGCCCCGCGCCCACCAACCAGACTGTGCCGGGTTCGAATGCGTCACGATGCATGAGCTAGCTCCGATTGCGCGATCAGGTGGGCGATAGCGGGGCGGCACGAGCCGCAATTGGTGCCGGCGTTGAGCGCCTTGCCTACCGCGGCGACGTCGGTGAGCTTCTGCTCGGCGATCGCGCTCAAAATGGTTTGCATGCCGATGTCGAAGCAGACACAGATGACCGGGCCGCGATCCACCGTCACGCCCGGCGCGCGGCCCGCAAGCAAGGTCGGCGCGACCTCGGGCGCCTCCAGCTGTGCGATCAGCCAGTCACGCGGCGGCAATTCGCCGGTGGCGGTCACGAACAAGGCCGCGGCGATGCGTCCCTTGTCCAGCACCGCGACCCGCCACGAACCGCGGCTTTTGTCGCGCGCTTCGATCTGCGCACCGTTCGGCAGGCTCGCCGCGAGCCGATCCGGCTCGCCATTGCCAGCGAGCTCATACAACAGCCCGCCCGGCACCGTGATCCGCGTGCGCCACAAGCATTTTGGCGGCGGAGTGTCGGTGCCGCGCACGAGTAAAAAGCCCCGCCACGCGCATTCTATTTTTTCGATCCGCGCCGGCGTCAGCTTGAACCCCGGCTGGCCCGAATGCGGATCGACCAGGGGCCGCGGCAACAGGCCGGTGCGGCCGCCGGTCGATTGGCGGTCGGTCCAGTGGATCGGGGTAAACAGTTCGCCTGGACGCTGGCGATCGGTGACCGCGACGCGGAACAGGCTTTCGCCCTGCGCGGTGGCGACGCGCGCCAGACCGCCATCGGCAAGGCCATAGGTCACGGCATCTTCGGGATGAACCTCGACCAGCGGCTCCTCGCGATGGCGTGCGAGCTTGGCGCTGAGCCCGGTGCGCGTCATCGTATGCCATTGATCGCGATAGCGACCGGTGTTGAGCGTGAGCGGCCAATCCCTGAGCGGATCGGCCAAAGATGCCTGCGCTACCTTGATCAGCCGCGCCTTACGATCGAGTGTCGAGTAACGCCCATCCGCGAACGCCGCGCCGCCCCAGCGAAACGGTTCGAGCGCGTCATAATCGGCATTGCCGATCGCGGCATGCCGGCGAAGGTCGAACAGCCGCTCCCCGTCATTCTGATAAGCGGAAAGCCGCGCATGCTCGCGATAGACGTCGGCCGGGTTGTCGAAGGCAAAGGCGGTCTTCCAGCCCATCCGGCGGCCGATCTGGGTGACAATCCACCAATCGTGACGTGCCTCGCCGGGCGCGGTCAGGAAGGGACGCTGGCGGCTGATGCACCGTTCCGAATTGGTGACCGTGCCGTCTTTCTCGCCCCAGCCCGTGGCGGGCAGACGGACATGCGCGTGCAGGCTGGTGTCGGTCTCGGCGATCACGTCCGACACGACCACGAACGGGCATGTGGCGAGCGCATCGCGCACCATGTTCGCGTCGGGCATGCTCACCGCCGGGTTGGTCGCCATCACCCACAAGGCCTTGATCCGCCCCTCGCGGACGCCGCGGAAAAGGTCGACCGCCTTCAGGCCCGGCTTGGTCGCCATGCCGGGCGATGCCCAGAAGCGCCCGACCCGAGCGACATTTTCGGGTGCGAAATCCATGTGCGCGGCGAGCGTCGAGGCGAGCCCGCCGACCTCGCGACCGCCCATCGCATTCGGCTGGCCGGTGATCGAGAAGGGTCCTGCGCCCGTTTTGCCGATCCTGCCTGTGGCGAGGTGGAGGTTGGTGATCGCATTGACCTGATCGGTTCCGCGCAGCGCCTGGTTGATGCCCTGGCTGAACAGGGTGATCGCGCGGGAATTGCCGGCGAACAGCTCGTAAAAGCGCGCGAGATCGGCGGGGCCCGGGCGGATCGCGAGGTGGAGATCGGCATCGTCGCAGGTTTCGGTGCGGCGCGGATCGACCACCACCAATTTGGCGCCGCGCGCCGTGCGCGCCGCCTGGATGCGCTGGTAGACGATCGGGTGGCACCAGGCGGTGTTGGAGCCGACCAAGGTGATTAGGTCGGCCTGCTCCAGATCGTCATAGGCGACCGGAACCACGTCCTCGCCGAATGCGCGCATATGGCCCGCAACCGCGCTCGACATGCATAGCCGGCTGTTGGTGTCGATATTGGCCGAGCCGATGAAGCCCTTCATCAGCTTGTTGGCGACGTAATAATCCTCGGTCAGCAACTGGCCCGAGACGTAGAAAGCGACGCTGTCGGGCCCATGCCGCGCGATCGTATCGCGGAATTTCTTCGCGACCAGATCGAGCGCCTTGTCCCAGCTCGCGCGGCGCTTGCCGATCATTGGGTGGAGCAGTCGCCCCTCCAGTCCGACCGTCTCGCCGAGATGCGTGCCCTTGGAGCAGAGCCGGCCCGCATTGGCGGGATGATCGGGATCGCCCTTGATCGTGACGCCGCGCGCGCCCGCGGGCGTCGCGACGATGCCGCAACCGACGCCGCAATAGGCGCAGGTGGTGCGGACTGCCCCGCTCACGTCAGGCGGCAGCCTTGAGCGTCGAGGAGCGGCACAATAGCACGCGCCCGCCGTCGACCTTGACCGGGATGGTCGGGGTGCAGCCCTTGTCCTCGCCCAGTGCCTCACCGGTGGCGAGGCTGATCCGCCAATTGTGCAGCGGGCAGGACACGGCATGGCCATGGACGATCCCCTGGCTCAGCGGTCCATTCTTGTGCGGGCAGCGATTGACCAAGGCGAACACCTGATTGTCGCCGGTGCGGAACAAAGCCACCTCCTCGCCACCCGCAACGGGCACGGTGCGCGCGCCGCGCATGGGGATGGCGCTCAGTGGGCCGACATCGATCCACTCTCCGATAAACATAAGCCTTACTCCGCTGCGATCGCTTCGATGGGTCGGAATTCGCCAAGATGCGCATGCTGCTCGCGCTCGGCGCCGGCGGCGCGCGCCGCCCACGGATCGTCCTGGCTGAAATTCTGCGAATAGAGGAAGCGGCTGGTGAGCGCCTCGCGCCCGACCTCATCCTCGACGATCCGCGCCTGGATGTAAGCGAGGCCAACCCGCTCGATCCACGGCGCGGTGCGCTCGAGGTAGAAAGCTTCCTCGCGGTAGAGCTGGATGAAGGCCGCGCAATAATCCAGCGCCTGCTGCTCGGTCGTGACCTTGCACAAAAGGTCGGTGGCGCGGACCTTGATCCCGCCATTGCCGCCGACATGCAGCTCGTAGCCGCTGTCGACGCAAACCACGCCGAAATCCTTGATCGTCGCCTCGGCGCAATTGCGCGGGCAGCCGCTGACCGCGATCTTGAACTTGTGCGGCATCCATGAGCCCCAGCTCATCCGCTCGAGCTGGACACCCAAGCCAGTCGAATCCTGCGTGCCGAAGCGGCACCATTCGGAGCCGACGCAGGTCTTCACTGTGCGCAGCGACTTGCCGTAGGCGTGGCCGGACACCATGCCGGCGGCATTGAGGTCGGCCCAGACGGCGGGCAGGTCTTCCTTCTTGATCCCGAATATGTCGAGCCGCTGGCCGCCGGTGACTTTGACCATCGGCGCGTCATATTTCTCGACGACGTCGGCGATCGCGCGCAGCTCGCGCGGGTTGGTGATGCCGCCCCACATGCGCGGCACGACCGAATAGGTGCCGTCCTTCTGGATGTTGGCGTGCATCCGCTCGTTGACGAAGCGGCTCTGCTGGTCGTCGACATACTCGCCCGGCCACGCGCACAGCAGGTAATAATTGAGCGCGGGCCGGCAGGAAGAGCAACCGTCGGGTGTCGACCAGCTCATCTGCTGCATCACCTCGGGAATCGATTTCATCCCTTGGGCGACGATCTCCCGCCGCACGTCGGCATGACCGAAACTGGTGCATTTGCAGAGCGTCTTGACCGTGCGTTCGCCACCATAATCCTCACCCAAGGTGAGCGCGAGCAGTTGCTCGACGAGACCGGTGCACGACCCGCACGAGGCCGAAGCCTTGCAGCTCGCGCGCACCGCATCCAGCGTGCAGGCGCCACCCTCGATCGTCGCGACGACCTTGCCTTTGCTGACGCCGTTGCAGCCGCAAATCTCGGCATCGTCCGAGAGTGCCGCAACGGCCGCCTTAGGGTCCGCTTGCCCCCCTCCCTGGGCGAAGGCCTGGCCGAAGATGAGGAGTTCGCGCACGGGCGAGATGTCCTCGCCCTTTTTCATCAGGTCGAAATACCAGTTTCCGTCCGCGGTATCGCCGTAGAGGACCGCGCCGACGATCCTGTCGTCCTTGACGACCACGCGCTTGTAGACGCCGCGGCTGGCGTCGCGGAGCACGATATCCTCGCTCTCTCCACTCCCGCCGAAATCGCCCGCCGAGAAGACATCGATGCCGGAGACTTTGAGTTTGGTCGAGGTGACCGATCCGCGATAGCCGCTGGGATTGCCGACCAAGCCGTCGGCGAGCGCGCGGCACATGTCCCACAAGGGCGCGACCAGGCCATAAACCTGCCCGTCATGCTCGACGCATTCGCCGACCGCGAGCACATCGGCGTCGCTCGTCACCATATGGTCGTCGACCTGGATCGCGCGGCCGACCGCGAGCCCCGCGTCGCGCGCCAACGCGACCGAAGGCCGGATGCCGACCGCCATCACCACCAGGCTCGCCGGGATCAGGCGGCCATCCTTGAGGCGGACGCCCTCGACCTCGGTCTCGCCCACGATCTCGGCGGTGTCGGCGCCGGTCAGGATCGTCTGCCCGCGCGCCTCCAGCGCCGATTTGAGCAGCCAGCTGGCTGCTTCGTCGAGCTGGCGCTCCATCAATGTCTGCATGAGGTGAATGACAGTCACCTTCATGCCACGCAGGCTCAGGCCATGCGCGGCTTCCAGCCCGAGCAGGCCACCGCCGATCACCACCGCCTCGCCGCCCTTGTCGGCGGCGGCGAGCATATGATCGACGTCCTTCATGTCGCGGAAGCTGATCACGCCGGGCAGATCCTTGCCCGGCACCGGGATGATGAAGGGGTCCGATCCCGTGGCGATCAGCAATTTGTCGTAACGCGCGGTCTTGCCCGAGCGCGCGGTGACGGTCTTGGCGACGCGATCGATCGCGACCACCGGATCGTCCGTGATCAGGTCGATGCCGTTGTCGTCATACCAGGCGCGATCGTTGATCACGATCTGCTCGAACGTCTTCTCCCCTGCGAGCACAGGCGAGAGCATGATGCGGTTGTAATTCACGTGCGGCTCGGCGCCGAAGATCGTGACGCGATAACGCCGCGGATCGCGCTCGAGCAGCTCCTCGATCGCGCGACAGCCCGCCATGCCATTGCCGACGACGATCAGATGCGGGCGAGAATCGCCGCCCGCATCCTCGGTCCCGTCATCCGCAGCAATCTGCCCCTGAAAATCCATGCCAAGCTCCAGAAACGAAAAAAGCCGCCTCGCAGACGCTGGAAATTCCAGCGTCTGCGAGGCGGCTTTGCCTGTCATCCTTTGCCGGAGCGAAGCCCCGGCCGGATGCACCGTCCGCACTCTCCAATGAGCGCTTTCGGCTATCTCTGCGCGGACGACCTTGCCCGCGCAGACAGGAAGATGCCGTGATTCTCGCCGCGTCTCAAGTGTTTATTTTGCACTGCATCATAAATCGTATCACGATGTATTAGGCTTGACTAATCAATTAGCCTATACTAATGTGATTCGCATGAACCAGGCTGTCGATTCCGTCATGCGCGCGCTTGCCGACCCCACCCGCCGCGCGGTGTTCGAGCGGATCGCGGGCACGCAGGAGATTAGCGTGGTCGAACTCACGCAGGGCAGCGGGGTCACGCAGGGTGCGATCTCGCAGCATCTGAAGGCGCTCAAGGCGGCCGGGCTGGTGACCGAACGGCCCGAGGGCCGGAAGGTCTATTATCGCGCGCAGCCGCAGGGACTCGAGCCGCTCGCGGACTGGATGAATCATTATGCGGTCTTCTGGCGCAGCCGCTTCGCCAATTTGCGCGATATTTTGAAGGAGATGGATTCGTGACCGACACAGCCGTGCAGACCGCGACCCGTGAAATCGTGGTCGAGGAACTCTTCCCTTATACGCCCGAGGCACTCTGGAGGATGCTGACCACGCCCGCCATGATCGGCCGCTGGCTGATGGAGCCGACCGGATTCGCGCCCACGCCGGGCACGCGCTTCACCTTCCACACCACGCCGGCGGGCGCGTGGGACGGCACCATATATTGCGAGGTGCTGGAAGCCGTTCCGAACGAGCGGCTCAGCTTTGCCTGGCGCGGCGGGGACGACGCCAATCAGGGTTACGGCTCGCGACTCGACACGATCGTGACATGGACGCTCACCAAGGTGACGGGCGGCACGCGGCTGCGGCTGGTCCATTCGGGCTTCGACCTCCCCCGGAACGAGACCGCTTATACGCGGATGAGCGCGGGCTGGATCGGCGTCGTCGACAAGATCGGCGATCTCGCCGGCAACGGAAACTGAATCGGGCGAGGACAATGATGAGCGAAGCCTATACGGGCGGATGTGCCTGTGGCGCGATCCGCTACGAAGTCGCTAGCGAGCCGATCGCGAGCAACCATTGCCATTGCCGCGATTGTCAGATGGACAGCGGCACCGGACATAGCTCTTACGTGAGCTTCGTGCGCGAAGGACTGACCATCACCGGCGTGCCCGCGCGCTGGGACATGATGACCGACAGGAACGGCGTGAAGACGCGCAATTTCTGCGCGACCTGCGGCTCGCCCGTCTTCCTCAGTTTCGCCGATATGCCCGACATCGTCGCGATCCGCGCCGGGACGCTCGACGATCCGCGTCGGTTCGCGCCTGGTTTCGTAAGCTACACGGTTCGTGCTTATGATTGGGACCGGGCGGATCCGGCGCTCGCCGCCTTCGCCAAAATGCCACCCGGCCCGTAATCAAGCTACGATCACAGGATCCAGTCGAGCTGGAGCCAGAATTTGTGCGTGTCGGTCGCGAACGTATCGGCCCGATAATCCGCATAGCGCGCCGATACGACCGCGTGGCCGAACTTGGCGCTCGCGAGCAGGTCGAGCTCGTTGCCCTCGTGCAGGTTGAGACGGTCGCTATCGAAGCGATGATAGACTGCCTGGAAGGTCACCGCCTGCGCCGGCGAACAGGGTCGCAAGCGGGGTCTGGAACGAGGTGAACGCCACGCCTTTGTCCGCGCCCAGCACCTCATAGCCGCCATTCAACTTCCATGAATAAGCGTCGAGCGTCGCGTCGATCAGATAATAATCCGCGCGATAACTGTTGGGATTCCGGTGATAGTCGGATTGGGTGGCATAGCTCGCCTGCCAGGACAGTTTCACCTTCTTGGACAGCGGTCGCGAGCCGGTGAAGCGCGCGCCATAGGTCTGGCTCGACAGGCGATAGCTCTGCACCGCGGCCTCGTTCTGATCGACCAGATACGCGAAGCCGGTGACCGTGCCGATCGGGGTCGCATAGCTCAGATTGGCGAGGACATTGTTGCCCGACACCGCTTGCTGGCGCGCGCCGAAGCCGTCGATCCCCCAGATCGTACGGACGCTCCAGACATAGCTCACATCCGCTTTCAGCCCCTTGATCGGCATCCATTCGGTGCGCACCGCGTCGAAGGTCTGGCCGTTTTCGCGGAAGCCCACGAAGCCGACGAACCGCTCGTCGTCGAGCATGATCCGCTGCCGACCGGCGGTGATGGTGAGCGTCTTGGTGCGATACTGGATCTGCGCGCGGGCCAGCGCGATATTCTGCGGATCGTTGATCAGCGGCCGGGTCGCCGCCCCGTGCAGCCCGTCATAATATTGGCCGCTGATCGCGAGCAGCCCTTGCGCTTCGACCAGCGCGCTCCACGGTCCGTCACTCGCCGACACGCCCGCGCGCAGCCGCGCGGTAAGCGCGTTGGAATCCTTGGCGAGCCCGTCCTGATGATCGTTCTCGTAGCGGATACGCAGATCGACAAGCGGCTTGAGCAGGATCGGGTCGGCACAAGCCGGCCCCGCAGCGGCGAGCAGGCCCGCCGCCAGAATGAAGCGCTTCATGGATGTCCCTTTTTCGTATTCTGTCGCCGCGACGAATGCCGGGCTTGAGCAGGTGTGCGGCCAGTGGGCCGCTCCCGTGATGCCGGCCCTATGCCGCCATCACGGGATCATTCGGTTCAGATGCGCACGCCCGCGGCGGCCGCTTCCCAGGTGCGGCGCCACTTGCCCTTGGCGACGCTGATCCCGATCAACGCCACCACGGCAAGGCCGGCAAAGATCAGGAAGCCGGATTGATAGCTTCCGGTCAGCTGCTTGGCGAAACCCAGGCTGGAGGCGAGGTAGAAGCCCCCGACGCCGCCCGCCATGCCGACCAGGCCCGTCATCACCCCGATCTCTTCCCGGAAGCGCTGGGGTACTAGCTGGAACACCGCGCCATTGCCCGCACCCAGCGCCAGCATCGCCACCACGAACAAGGCGAGCGCACTCTGCACGCTCGGCGCAATGCTCACGCCCGCGAGTGCGGCGGCCGCAGCGACGTAGACGACCGACAGCGTCTTCACCCCGCCGATCCGGTCCGCAAGCGCGCCACCGAGCGGCCGGATAAGCGAGCCTGCGAACACGCAAGCCGCGGTGCAATAGCCGGCGGTGATCGTGGTCAGTCCGAACTGATCGGTGAAATAGATGGGAAGCGACGCGGCCAGGCCGACGAAACCGCCGAACGTGACCGCATAAAAGCCCATCAGCCACCAGGCGTCGGCCGTCTTGAGCGGCTGGAGATAGGCGACGACCGATTTGGGCGCGGGCGCGCCGGGCGCATCCTTCGCGAGCACCAGATAGATCACGAATACGATCGCCAACGGAATGCAGGCGAGGCCCAGCACCGCGTTCCAACCGAAGATCTTGGCGAGCATCGGCGCGAACAGGCTGGCAAGCACGGTGCCCGAATTGCCCATGCCGGCAATGCCCATCGCCTTGCCCTGATGTTCGGCCGGATACCAGCGGCTCGCAAGCGGCAGCGCGATCGCGAAGCTCGCGCCGGCAAAGCCCAGGATCACGCCCAGAGCAAGCGTGCCGCCGAAGCTGTTCACGCCCATGGCCCAAGCGGAAAACAGGCCGCCCATCACGATCACCTGGCTGATCGCGCCCGATCTTTTGGGTCCGATCCGATCGACCAGCAAGCCGTTGACCACGCGCAGGATCGCACCGGCGAGCGTGGGCGTCGCCACCATCAGCCCCTTTTGCGCGGGGCTCAACGCCAGCGTCTTCGCGATTTCGGGCGCGAGCGGCCCGAGCAGGACCCACACCATGAAGGCGAGGTCGAAATAGAGGAAAGCGGCAATCAGGGTCGGGCGGTGGCCCGCATCCCAGAAGCTGTTGGTTCGAGCAGTCTGTTTGTCCTGCCAATAGGTCGTAGCCATGCTCTCATACCCCGTTTGATCGATGCGATGAGCCAAAGAAAAAAGCCGCCTCCGGTTTGGCCCTCTCGGGCAACCGGACAGCGGCTTTGCTGTCTTTGGTGGATGCTCGGCTCCGGCGTTGGAGCTAGCGTCCGATGGACGCGCATCGTCGCGCGTTGGCCCCGATTGTTTCCGATTCGGGTTCATTTCGCAAGTGCAAAAAAATTAAATAGGTCATGCTGCACCGCAGCCAACGATCGCCGCGCGTCCGGGGCCGGATCGCTTCCCCGGCTTTCGCGTCGCAATGACGGGGAAAATCAGCGACCTGCCAACCCTTCGAGATAGGCCTCGACATGGTGCGGGTCGAATACCCGTCCGTCGAAGAACCGGTCGGGCCCGAGCGTGAGCGCGCCCTGATGCGCGCCGACGCCAAGCGGTGCGCCGAGCGCACCTTCCAGTTTCATGCTCGCGCCCGGCATCGGTACGCCGGCATTACCGAGCGCGCGGCGGTAGATGTCCGAACGAAACACGTCGGCGGCGAGGCGTTCGGCCTTGGCCGACGGCTCGACCATTTTCCAGCGTACGAATTGGGAATAGATCCACAGGGCCTGGCTGCGCCACGGAAAGCCCGCGGCTTCGCGGTGGAACAGCAGCCAATCGGGAACATGGACGGCCGGTTCGCCCAACCGCGGAACGACGCTGCCGGTAAGCGCGGGGAGGATCCGTTCCGCCGGCTGCGCGACATAAGCCCGATCCGCCAGCAGATCGGCCAGTTCGGCACGATTGCCGGGCTCGTCACACCAGGCCGCCGCGCGCGACAAGGCGCGCAGCAGCCGATCGACCAGATCGGGTTCGCTTTCCATCCATTCGGTGCGGAACGCGAGCACCTTTTCGACCCCGCGCTGCCAGATGCGCGCGCCCGCCGCGACCATCTCGCCAATCCCCTCCGCGACCGCGACGCTGGCCCAGGGCGCGCCCGCGATGAAGCCGTCAATCTCCCCGCTCCGCAACGCCTCCACCATCAGCGACGGCGGCAATACGCGCAGCGTCAGATCGCGGTCGGGATCCACGCCGGCATAAGCCAGCCAGTAACGCAGCATCAGCGCGTGGCAGGAGAAGCGATGGACCACGCCGATGACGGGCTTCCGGAAATGCAGCCCGATCGCGGTCGCGAAATCATGCGCGGCGGCGACCGGATCGTCGATCCGGCGCGGAAGATCGGGATCGAGCGCGGCCGCGAACGCGAGCGACATGGTCAGCGCATTGCCGTTGACGTTGAGTTTGAACGGCGCGGCCAAGGCGGCGCGGTGCTGGCTCAGCCCCAGCGTCACCCCGATCGCGAGCGGCGCCAGCATATGCGCGGCCTGGACCTGACCGTAGACCAGCCGGTCGCGCAACGTCGCCCAGCTGGTCGAGCGCACCAGGTTGAGGTCGATATCCTGTTCGGCGGCGAAACCTTTTTCGCGCGCGGCGACGAGCACCGCGCTGTCGGTGAGCGGCAGGAAGGCAATCGAGATCGGGGTCACATCTTGCCTCCCAACAGGCTGCTCGCGGTGATCAGCGCCTCGGCCACGTCGGCGATGCGGCGGCCCTGGTTCATTGCGGTGGTGCGGAGCAAGGCATAGGCGTCGGCCTCGCTCATCTGGCGGCTCTCCATCAGGATCGCCTTGGCGCGATCGATCGTGCGGCGCTCGGCAAGCTGAGTCTTGGCTTCGTCCAGCTCGGTCTGCATCCGCGCGAAGGCGTTGAAGCGGCGGATGGCGAGATCGAGGATCGGCTTCACCCGATCCTTGCGCAGCCCGTCGACGACATAGGCCGACACGCCAGCATCGATCGCCGCGCCGATCATATGCTCGTCCGATTGGTCGACGAACATCGCGATCGGCTTGGCCAGCGCACGGCTGACCGCGAGCATTTCCTCGAGCGTATCGCGGCTCGGGCTGCCCAGATCCATCAGCACGACGTCGGGCGCGATCCGCTCGATCCGCGCGACGAACGGACCTTGCGGCGGCACGAGGTGAATATCCTCGTAGCCCGCCTCGCGCAGACCATCCTCAAGCACTGTCGCGCGCAGCCCGCTGTCGTCGACAATTACAATCCGCAAACCAACGCCCCTCTCACGCGCGTAGGATGGAAACACGACTCCAGCTCGGTCAACCTTGTTGTGCATTGCGGAATTTTCGGCCGGGCGCCATCCGCAGTCGGGCCTCAGCGCGAAAAATCAGCCGATCCCGACATCCGCCTCGATCGTCCACGTTCGGCCGGTGCTGAACAGCACGCGCAAGCGATAGCCCTTCGCGCTCTTGTCGATCCGCCAGACGAGCGAGCCGTCGCGCGAATGCCCGCCTGCCGCGGGAGCCGCCTCTTCCGGCAAGGCCGGCGGCTTATGGCAGACCCGATGCGGCGGCTGCACCGGCACATCGCCCGCCGGCATGCCCGTCTCATCCTGCGTACCGCCGTCATAGATCCAGCGCCAGCCGGCGGCATCGTGCCGCCAGACGGTGAAGTAGCGCCCCATCGCGGTGCCGCCCTTGCGCCGCCATGGGCCGGTCGAGAAAGCGAGGCTGCCGTCGCAGGAGGTGACGACATGCGCCGGCCACCACATCACCGCCACTGGCGGATCCTTCCTGTCCTTGAGAAAGGGCGCCGCCGGCTGCGGCCCGTCGAGCATCATCACCGCATCGGGCGCGGCAAAGGCGCGGAACGCGGTCCACTGCCCTCTGGTCTGGGCGGCGGCGGCAAAAGCCCGCTCCGCCTCCACAACCGGTTGGGCAGCGTGCGCGAGCAGCAGCAATGGCAGCATGATCGTCCCCCTTCAGGCGCGGCGGCCGATCGCGGGCGCGAATTTGTCATCTCGGCGGCGGCCGAGCATCATCCCGCGCTCCAGCCGCACGCACAAGGCACGATAATAATCGGTGAGGAAGCCGAGATCGTCGCCATCGTCGTCGAGGCCTGCTTTGTGGCGCACCGCCGCCGCGACGGTCGCGATCGCCTCGGGCCGGCCGACGCGCAACACTTCCTCCAGCGTCTGCAATTCGTAAACGCCATAAAGATCGAGCGTGGCATCGGTGAAAACGCGGCGGGCGCGCGCGATCGCCTCGTCCGCGCCGATGTCGGCGCCGAGCTTGGTGCGCGCGGTCTGCACCACCCACGTCCCGCCGACCAGATCGCCGATCCGCAACCGATCGCGGTTCATCAGCGGGAAGAACAGGAAAATGCCCGTCCAAAGCAGCGCGAAGATCACCAGGAACGCATCCGCCGCATTCTGGCTCGCCTGGTAGGCGAGGAAGGACAGAGGCAGGAAAATCTCGATCTCGCGCATCGCATTGCGCGCGATCACCGCGCCACCGGTCAGGGGCGCGCCGTCGCGCGCGACCACGCGCAGCCCCAGCGCCATCTTGCCCGGGGTGGCGCCGCGCCCGCTTATCTCGAACAGCACGAACCAGCCGTTGCGCAGCACGAAGAAGCCCAGCAGCCACAATATCTCCAGCACCTGCGACTTGCCGCTTTCGAGCAAGTAGGAAACCGCGATCGTCACCAGGATCAGGATCACCAGCATCATGAAGGCGTCGAGCATGAAGGCGGCGGCACGCGCGCCCGCGCCGCCCAGCTCGAGCCGCAGATCGACGCCCTCGGGCGTGACGAAACTGCGCCGCAGCGTACGCGGCGGCCTAGGCTCGCCGCGCTTACGAAACGGCCACATGGCGGCTCCGCGGCATGTAGAAGTAGGTGAGCCATCCGGTCAGCACGGTGAGGCCGATCGCATAACGCTCCCAATCGACCTGCACCGTCTGGCGGCCGATCCCCTCGAGCAGGCCCGCCACGATCAGCATCACGACCGTGCCCGCCATCGCGACCGATGCCTGGCGGCCGACCGTGAAGGCGAAATCGGTGCGCGCGGCTCGTCCGGGGAAGGAGAAGATCGCAATCTGCGCGTTATGCGTGAACAAGGCGGTTGCGAAGACCGCGAGCCCATCCTCCTGATGCCTGCTGTTATAGAGCGTGTCGCGCAGCGACTGCGCGCTCGCCGAGGGATCGCGCCCATTCGCCATGCTGTCCGGCATGATCGAATAATAAAGCGTGGGGTCGTGCATCACGATCAGGAATCCGGCGACCGCCGCTATTACGGTAAGCAGGAACGAGGCCAGCGTCTCGCGCCACAGCCCCCGCACCGCCCGCGGCCAGCCGCGCGCGAAGAAGTCCTTGAGCTGCGTCCAGAATGACGTCGGCACGCCGTAAATCTGGAAATAGGCACGCGTGCATAATGCCTCGAGATAGGTGACGAGCGCACGGTCGAGCGAGGTTTCGCGCGCGACCGACAAGGACGACAAAGCCGACCGGTAAAGCAGCGGCAGCATCAACAGATCGTCTTCGGTGAGCGCGCCGATCCCGCGCCGCTCGATTCGCGTGACGATGCCGTCGAGCCTTTGCCAATTGACCTCGTGCGCGGCACGGAAGCGGCTCGCATTGACGAGCAAGGGTTCGGCGGGCGCGTTCACAACAGGTCCCTCCGCTTGAGATCGACATAGGCCGCGACCAGTTTCTCCGCGACCTGGCCATGGGGGCTCTCGATCACATGCGCGCCGAGATGGCGCAGCCGCAACAGCACGAGCTGGCGATCGCGCAGCAAAGCGGCGGCGGTGACCGCGCGCGTCACGTCGTCAGGGCTCCGCGGCTCCGTATCGACCAGCGCCTCCAGCTCATCGTCGCGAAACACCACCACCAGCAGCAGATGCGTTTCGACCAGGCGGGCGGCGGCGCGGACCATGAATTCGGCCGAGGTCAGATCGGTGAATTCGGTGAAGAGGACGATCATCGAACGCCGCTTCAACGCGGTCGCGAGATTG
This sequence comes from Sphingomonas sp., assembly GCA_019508115.1. GTDB lineage: Bacteria > Pseudomonadota > Alphaproteobacteria > Sphingomonadales > Sphingomonadaceae > Sphingomonas_I. The sequence goes on along the minus strand of JAEKMC010000028.1, from coordinate 8,837 downwards.
GTGAGCGCGAAGGTATAATTGGTCTCGTCGCTGCCATAATCGACATTGGCGGCAAGGCCCTGCAATTCGGGAAAAGCCGCGCTGCCGCTGATCAGGCCGGAGGCGATGCGCGGGCGGCTATCGAAGGCGTGGAGCGCAACGCGATCGCCCAGCTTGAGCGCGATCCACGCCGACAGCAGCATCGCCGAAACCGCGCGGTCGACGCGTGGCAACCCCGCGACCGGCTCGCTCATCTGCCGTCCGCAATCGACCGCGAACACGATCTGGCTGTTGCGTTCGGAACGATACTCCTTGGCGTGGAGCTTGAGGTGCCGCGCCGACTGTTTCCAGTCGATCGCGCGCCGATCCATGCCCGATCGATATTCGACCAAGGCGTCGAAATCGACGCCGTCGCCGCGATCGATCTGCGCCAGCAGGCCCTGCAGCGCATGCCGTTCGAAGATGCGCGCGCCGTTTTCGCGCACCGGCCGCACGTCGGGCAGGATGATCGTGCGAAGCGACGCCGGACGCTGCGCCTGTTTCCAGACGAGACCGAGCGGGCCGGTCCAGCGCAACCAGAGCCTCTCGACGCGCGCGGTGCCGCGTCGGATCGCGACGATCGGCAGGATGCTCTCCCCTACTCCACCTTCCAATTCCAGCCACAACCGCCCTTCGTCGCTCATCGCCAGCAGCGGACTGTTTTCGAGCGCGACCTCGCACCAGCGCGGCACTGGCCCGCCCTTGATCGTCACCGCGATCGTGGCATCGGCGTCGCCGCCGACCGGAGCGCTCTTGGGCATCGTCACGTCGAGCGCCGCGCCGCGCGGGCTCGCGCCGATCAGCGCGTCGACAAAGGTCAGGATCAGCACCGCCACCGGCCAGGCCAGTCCGGCAAACCACACACGCGGCAGCAGCACGCCGACGGCCAGGCAGACGGGCACGCCCGCCACCGCCGCCCAGACGCCGAGGCGCGTCGGCGATATCAACGCGGCGCCTCGATGCTCTCGATGATCCCGGTCACCACCTCCTCGACCGTGCGCCCGTCAATCTCGGCGGCGGGCGAAAGGATCAGGCGATGGCGCAGCAAGGCGCGGCTCAGTGCCTTCACATCGTCAGGAATGACGAAGTCGCGCCCGTCGAGCGCCGCCCGCGCGCGCGCCGCGCCGGCCAGCATCGCGCCCGCGCGCGGCGACGCACCGCTTTCCAGATCGGCGACGACGCGCGTGCCGCGGATCAGCGCCGCGATATAAGCGACCACCTCGTCGACCAATTTGACCGCGTGCACCGCCGTGATCGCGCTGGCGATCGTTTTAGCGTCGCCCTTGCGCGCGACACCCCAATCCTCGGGCGACATCGCATCCTGGCGCGCGCCGTGCGTGGCGATGATGCGGCGTTCCTCCTCCTCGTTGGGATAGTCGACGCGCTGCTTGAACAGGAAGCGGTCGAGCTGCGCTTCGGGCAAAGGATAGACGCCCTGCTGCTCGATCGGATTCTGCGTCGCGATCACCATGAAATGATCGCCCAAGGGCAGGCTTTGCCCGTCGATCGTGACGGTGCGCTCCTGCATCGCCTCCAGCAAGGCCGCCTGCGTCTTGGGCGGCGTGCGGTTGATTTCGTCGGCGAGCAGCAGATCGGTGAAGATCGGTCCGCGCGTGAGCGTGAAGGTCGAAGTCTGGAAGTTGAACAGGTTCGCGCCGATGATATCGCCGGGCATCAGATCGGGCGTGAACTGGATTCGCCCGAAGGCCAACCCGACCGCGCGCGCAAAGCTGTGCGCAAGCAGGGTCTTGGCGGTACCCGGCGGTCCCTCCAGCAAGACGTGCCCGCCCGCGAACAAGGCGACCAGCATGAAATCGAGCGTCTCGTCCTGGCCGACCACGGCCTTGGCCACCTCGTCCCTTATCGCCTGGCCGAGCGCCTTAACCTCTTCCACCGTCACGTCTTTTTCTCCTTTTGCCATTGGTGGAGCGCCTGCGCGGCAGCCACCAGCGCGTCCTGGTCCCGGGTCGTTTCCGCGGTGCGCGCGAGTTCGCTGAAGCGATGCCCGCGCCACGCGCCCAATTTGTCGAGATAGGCGTCGAGCGCCGCATCCTTCAGCCGCGCCGGCACGCCGAAGGTCGCGACCGCGCGCTCGCGGATCACCTGCGCATAGCGTCCGCCCAAGGAGGTTTCGCGGCCCGCGCGGCGGATCAGCTTGGCGCTGTTCTCGACCAACGCCGTCTTGCCGAATGCGATCGCGCGGGCGCGCGGACGGATCGGCCCGAACCGGCCGAGCGCATGCCAGCCGACCAGAAACAAAACCGCCGCGAGCGCGAGCGTCATCGCCAGGAACGGCGGCGTGAAGGCGAGCTTGAGCGGGCTTTGCGAATGGCCGAACCCGTTCAGCGTCACGTCGAAACCGATCGATTTCGCGCCGGTCGAATTCAGCCAGTCGAGCATGGCGAGCGCCGCCGCCGCCTGATGCGGATTCCTGAGCCCCGCATTGGACAGGAGGTCGGGATCGGCCAGCACGTAAAGCGGCCCATTGCCGTAACGCGCCAGAACGATCCCGCCCTTCCCGTCCGTGATCAGCGGAACCAGCGGCTTCGGTTTGGCCCCCTTGTGGGGAACCTGCCCGCTGATCACCTGCAGCACGCGCGGTGCGGCGAAATGGATCGCGGAATCGAAGTCCGCGCTCGCGACGAGGGGCGCGCCGCCGCTGCGCACGCGCCTGATCTTGAATTCGGTTTGCGGCGAAAGCAAGCTGCCCGGATCGATCGGGGCTGTCAGGTCGGCAATGCGGACCCACCCGGTATGGTCGGGATCGGCGACCGTCGCCCATTTCGGCAGCACGAACAAGGTCGGCTTCGTGCTGCGCGCGGCAAGCACGGAGGAGACGTCGTCGAACCCCTGATCGGGCGTGACCACCAGCAGATCCTCGGAGTCGAACTGATGCGCGCTGCGGATGATCTGCGGATTGCGCCCCGTCGCCTCGGCAAGCTGGACGATCCCGCTGAAGCCGACCGCCGCATTCGACAGCGCATGCGTGCCGCCATTATGGCCTGATCGCAGATCGGGCGCGAACGCGCCCATCACCAACGTGCCGATGAAGCCTAATATGCCGATCACCAGCATCAGCGCGACCGTGCGGATGCGGAACAGATCGCTGCGCGGCGCCGCGCGGGGGTTGATCGACAGATCGCTCATGCGGCCTTCCAGGCGGCGGTGCGCGCGAAGTCGGCGTAAGCAGCGCGGCACTCGGCCCAATCCCCCGCATCGACCGCGCGCCCGCCGAACAGGCTGCGCTCGACCACGCCGGCAATGCCCGAGAAGAGCTGGCGCGCGCGCTGCGGCAGCGCGGACGCATTCGCCAGATCACGGCTGGTGATCGCCGGCCGGACCAGCCCCGGGCGGCGGCGACCGATATCCTCGACACTGCGCAGCAGCAGGTGATGCGCCGCCTCGGCGAAGCGCCCCTCCCCGGCGAGCGCGTCGGCTTCGTCAAGCCAGGCACGGACCGGCGCCGCCTCGGGCCGCCATTCCTCCTCCGCCTCGATCATGTCCGCGCCAAGCCGGCGCCGCAAGTGCGGCATCCGCCACGCGCCTTCCTTCGCGCGCGTCCAGATCATCCAGCACAAGGCCGCGAGCCCCACCGCGAGCACCGACCAGAGCAATATCCGTGCGTAAGGCGCATCGGGAATGAAGCTGCCGATGAAATCGAGGAAACGCCCAATCGGACGGAACACGCTGCGCAGCCATTCGCCCAACGCACGCAGCCAGGCCGGCGTCTGGAGCGGCGGCGTCGTGCGTTTCAGATCGAATTGAATGTCAGGATTTGCCCGCAATGCGCGATGCGCCGCAGCGAAACGTTCGGCAGCATTCTGAGCCTGACCCGCGATGACGAACCCCCGTTTGCCGTCCCTCTGTGTATCGCAAGACGCGACGCCCGCAATGGCCAAAAGTAGCAGGAAATGCACACCATAATGGAGATATTATCCAAGCTGGACAGCGGCTTGTGGCGCCGTCATGCTGCAGGTTCGGCCGTCGGGGGCGACGGCGCGCAGGGGAGCAGCGAACATGGCCGAACTGAACGACCGATCCGTTTCCATCGGAAGAATTTTCAACCGAGCATTCGGAGTGATGGGTAACAATCCGGGCGTGGTCTTCGGCGTTGCGCTGATTTTGGGAGCAGGACCGCAGCTCCTCTACACCTTGCTCGTCGGCACGAACGCAGCGCTCGTTCGACAAGGCTCCTTCGCGGCTGCCGCCATCGGCGCAAGTTTGCTCATGTTGCTGATCAGCATCGTAAGCCGTTCGCTGGTGGCCGGCTGCATCACGCGGGCAACCGTAGCCTATAGCCAGGGCCGACGTGCAAGTCTGGGCGAATGCTTGAGCGTCGCCATCTCCCGCTTCGTACCGGTGATCGCCGTGTCCTTCCTCTTTGGTCTGGCCGTGATGCTGGGCATGGTCCTTCTGATTGTGCCGGGCGTGATGCTGGCAGTCATGTGGGCGGTCGTCGTGCCGGTCACGGTCGAGGAACGGACCGGAATTTTTGGCGCATTCGGCCGCTCGCAGGATCTTACGCGGGGCGCGCGCTGGAAGATTTTTGGGCTGTTCCTGCTGCTGCTTCTGATCGCCATCGGCATCGGCATCGCCGCCGGGCTCGTATCGGCCATGATGATCGGTATCTCTTATACCAACCCCGCCGTTTCCCTGACCACCTCGGCGATCCTGTTCAACGTCATCGTAACCACGATCGCCTCCGCGCTATGGGCTTCGTTGCAAACCGCCCTGTTCGTCGAACTGCGCGAATGGAAGGACGGGCCGATGGAGACCAAACTGGGCGAGATTTTCGAGTGACAATTCAGACCCTGCAAGCATCATGAATGGGGAAACCCTTGCGGAGGGTACGAGTGATACTGCACCTGATGAAAAGCCATTCGAAATCGGCCGAGTTCTAGCGGATACGTTCGCGCTGATCGGCGAGCGCAGCCTCACAGTGCTTGGTATCGCGCTGATCGTGACAGTGCCCTCGCAATTGTTGAAAGCGGCGATGCCGCTCGTGGTCGCTACCTGGCATATCACAAGCGACCGGACAGGCTTTTTCACAGGAGCAATATTGGTCGGAATCGTTGCCGGCTTAATGAGTGTTTTCGGCCAAGCCGCGCTCGTACGGGCCGCCCTCGCACAGCGCGAGGGTATCAGATTAGGCTTCCTGGAAACGCTCTCCCCCGCGCTAGCCAGGCTTCCGGCCATTTTGGCCGTCGCGTTGCTGGGCATGCTCGCCACAGTGATCGGCCTTCTGTTTGTGGTGGTGCCGGGGGTTTTGGTATCCATGATGTTGTATGTCTCCGGCCCTGTCCTGATTGCCGAAGACACTGGCGTTATAAACGCGCTTCGCCGCAGCCGAGCGCTCACCCGCAATCTGTTGGGGTCGATATTCCTGTTGATGCTTGCGGCGGGTTTAGGAAACGGAGCGGTCGCCCTCCTTGGAGGCTGGCTGGGAGAAATCTTTTTTCAAACAGACGATCTTGATTATCCATTTTCGGTTGGCCCATTCCTTTACTCAAGCCTTCTCGACCTGCTTATCGCGGCTTTCAGTACGACACTCGTCTGCACGCTATATGCTGTGCTGCTCGAAAGGCAGGGCGGCGCCCGACAGGATCATCTCCACCGCATTTTTGAATAGCCGCCTTGCGCGCTGGCAGAGCCGGATTAGGAAGGGAGGATGCTCCTCGACGATCAGCTCCGCCATTATTTCGGCACGGACGATATCGCCGCCATCCCGCCCGCCGCGCTTGCCGCCGGAACCGAGCGGTTGCGGGTGGAATTCGGCATGCAGAAGGATCGCGGACGGCGGTTCGCGATGTGGGCCTTGCTCCACATGCTGGGTGCCGCTCCGGACCTCGATGTCGCGTTCAAGGACGAGGCCGACCGCGATGCCGCGCGGACCTTCATGGAGCTGGCCGAGCAAGACGCGGACGAGCAGGACTGAAGGTATCCCTGTCACCGGCCGAGGCGCGGCGGATCGCGCTCGCGGCGCAGGGCTTCGGCCAGGCGCGGCCGGCGGGTCCGATCGGCCAGGCGCATCTCAAGCGTGTGATCGAACGGCTGGCGCTGCACCAGATCGACAGCGTCAACGTGCTCGTCCGCGCGCATTACCTCCCGCTCTTCTCGCGGCTCGGCGCCTATCCGCGCGAGGCGCTCGATTTGGCCGCCTGGGGTCCGAAGTCGAAGCGCCGCCTGTTCGAATATTGGGCGCATGAGGCCTCGCTGCTGCCGCTCGGCCTCCAACCCCTGCTCCGCTGGCGGATGGCGCGCGCCGAACGCGGGATCGGCGTCTGGGGCAATGTGAAGCCCTTCGCGGGCGAGAAGCGGGCGGAAGCCGACGCATTGCTCAAGCGCATCGCCGATGAAGGCCCCCTCGCCACCTCCGATGTCGCCGAAACGCGCGGGCAAGGTGGCTGGTGGGGCTGGAGCGAGACCAAACAGGCGCTCGAATATCTATTCTGGTCCGGGCTGATCACCACCGCAACGCGCCGCACCAGCTTCGAACGCGTCTACGACCTGCCCGAGCGCGTATTGCCGCGGGCGATCCTCGACACGCCCACACCCTCCGAAGCGGATGCGCAGCGCATACTGCTCGCGCATTCGGCCAAGGCGCTCGGCGTCGCCACGGCGGGCGACCTGCGCGATTATTTCCGGCTGAAGCCAAAGGACGCCTTGCCGCGGGTCGACGAGTTGGTCGAGGACGGAACCTTGCTGCCGGTCACGGTGCGCGGCTGGAAGCAGCAGGCCTATGTCCACCGCGACGCCAAGATCCCGCGCCGGGTTTCCGGCCAGGCCTTGCTCGCGCCGTTCGACCCGCTGATCTGGGAGCGCGCGCGAACCGAACGCCTGTTCGACCTGCGCTATCGGATCGAAATCTACGTTCCCGCCGAGAAGCGCGTGCATGGTTATTATGTCCTGCCCTTCCTGATGGACGGGCAATTGGTCGCGCGGGTCGACCTCAAGAGCGATCGCCAGGCGGGCAGGTTGATCGTCCAGAGCGCGCATGCCGAGCAAAAAGCACCACCGGAGACGGCCGAGCGGCTGAAAGCCGAACTCGAACTGATGGCGGCCTGGCTCGGTCTCGATCGCGTCGCCGTCATGAACAAGGGCGACCTTGCCGCCGCATTAAGCGATCGGGCGCACCGATCCTAATTCTTCGCCAGCCGCTTCTCCACGTCGCGCCATAGCTGCGTGATCGCCGCGGTCACCGGCGCGCGCGGTGCATAGGTGCCGACCGGCGCATGGCGGTCGGCCATCTGCTCGACCAGGCTCGCCATCGGCAGCGCATGCTGCCCGGGCGCCGCCTCGAGCGCGGCCTTGTGCGCCAGGCGACGGCGGTCGACCAGGTTGAACACGGGCAGCACCGGCGGCGCACCTTTCTTGTGGCCCAGATGCGCGTTCAGCTCTTCCGCCGCGCGGCCCGAGAGGGTCGAGGGGATAACCGGCACCAGGATCAAATCGGCGCCGCGGATCACCTGGTCGGCGGTCACGCCCAAGCCTGGCGGGCAATCGATGATGATCCGGTCATAGTCCGTGTCGAGCGCCTCGCTGATCCGGAGCAGGCGCTTCTTGCTGTCGATCTCGGAGAAGAGCACGTCGAGCGTGCGCAGCGAAGCATCGGCGGGCAGCAGGTCGAGCTTGGGGATCCCCGTCGGGACGATCAGCTTGCGCGGGGACAGATCGCGCTCGATCACCGCGCGCGCCTCGTCGCCTTTCTTGCGATCGGGGGCGAGGATGAAGCTCGCCCCGCTCTGTGCATCCAGATCCCACAACAAGGTGCGCCGGCTGGACAATGTCGCCGACGCCCAGGCCAGATTGACCGCGAGCGTCGTCTTCCCGACGCCCCCCTTCGAGGAATAGACCGCTATCGTCGCCATGCGCCTAAGGTAGCACCCGGCTGCGACAGCGCAATGATCCTGCCGCGCATCGTCGCGCCCCGGCGTCGCCGCCGAATTCGCCTCAGGCGGCTTCGTCCAGCACGGGCTGCGGCTCGGTGACGCGATCGAGACCGAGGATCATGATCAGGCGGCCGTCGATCATCGCGATACCGTCGAGGAAGCCCGCCGCCTGCGTTTGCCCCACGTCCGGAACCGGCTGAAGCTGCTCCGGGCCGACCGTGACGATGTCGCTCACCGCATCGACGATGATGCCCTGAAGCTGCTCGCCGACGCGTACCACGATGATCACGTGACGGCCGCTCGGCTCGGTCGCGCCCCAGCCAAGGCGCTGCCTAAGGTCGAGCACGGGCAGGACCACGCCGCGCAGATTGACCACGCCACGCACATGGGGTGGCGCATTGGGCAATGGCGTTGCGGGGGACCATGCGCGAATCTCGCGGATCGCCATGATGTCGATGCCGAGGCGGCGGTCGCCGATCTCGAAAGTTATGAATTCGCGCGACATCGCTCGCCCTCCTCAGAATGCTGACCAATCGTCCGCGACGGCCACGGCGGCTGCGGCGCTACCGCGACGACCGCCTGCAGCACGCTGGCCTCCACTCGCGCGGGCCTGGAGTTGATGCACCCGGTTAGCCGGCGGCGCGGCCACTCTTTCCGTATTGCCCAGATTGAAGCGGCCGATCTGCGTGGCGAGTTGGTCGGCCTCGGCGGCGAGGCTGCGCGATGCGGCGGTGGCTTCCTCGACCATCGCGGCATTCTGCTGGGTGACGCCGTCCATCTCCGCGACTGCTGTGTTGACCTGCTGCAAACCGCTCGCCTGCTGCTCGGCCGAGGTCGCGATATCGGCGACGAGGCCATTGATCTCGGCGATGCTGGCGATGATGCGCTGGAGCGCCGCGCCGGTCTCGCTGACGAGACCCACGCCGACAT
>JAEKMC010000027.1 GCA_019508115.1 Sphingomonas sp. | reverse complement strand
ACGAGCGTGCCGAGCGTCGTCTCCGCCACCGACAGGCCGATCATCAGGCTGAAGGTGAAGGTGCCGTTGACGAGGATCTGCCCGAACTCGCTCGCCTTCGCGGCCTCCGCGTCGATGTGCAGCGGCTGCGGATTATGCGTGAGCGTCGAGAAGAGCAGATTGTCGGTTTCGGTCACGGTGCGGCGGATCGGATGCTCGACCCGGTCGCCCACCTGCCATTCGTCATAATATCGGCCAGCCATACCCCTCCCCTACACGTCGGATGAGCCAAGGTGGAGCTTCATGCCGACATGGCTGGGTTCGAAGCCCAGCCGCTCGTAGAAAGCGTGCGCGCAGTCGCGGCTCTTGTGCGTGGTGAGCTGCACCAAGCGGCAATTGATTGGGATCGGCCGTAATTGCGGCGAAGGCCTCATAATAGCCACGGTCGAGCGCGTCGGTGTCTGTGTCCTCACGCACGCGCCCCTTATCGTCGTCCGCCAGCAAGGCGACTACGTCAACGACGTCCGGCAGTTGGGCATCGCGGATCAGCAGGCCGTTCACGCGTCCGGCTTCTCGACGCGAACGAGCAACGTGCCTTCGCTCACCTGAGCGCCTGCGGTGGCCTTCAATTCGGCGACCACGCCGTCGAAAGGCGCGACGAGCCCCTGTTCCATCTTCATCGCCTCGATCACGACCAGCTTCTGGCCGGCCTTGACCGAGGCGCCTTCCGAGACCTCCACCGAGACGATGCGACCAGGCATAGGCGCGGTCAGCACGCCGTCCGAGCTGCCGCCGTTCGCGCGGCCACACACGGTATGGGGCGCGGTCAAATAGGCGGCGCCATCTTCGAACAAGGTGGTTTCCTGGCCGATCTGGGTCCAGCCCGCTTCCTCGTCCCAGTAGGGCCGCTCGCCGAGGAAATCATAATCGAGTTCGGTCTCCTGGCCGTTGACGTCGAGGCGAACGCGCATGTCCGGCTCGGCATTGAGGCGGAAGCCGAGGAAGCCTGCAAAACGATCGAAGGCCGGAGTCCCCACCTGACCGCGCACGAACCGCTCATGGAATATGGCATGGTCGGCGGCGACCTGGAGCAAGTCGTCGCTTGGCGCAGGCGCTTCCAAAAGAGTTTTGCCCAGTTCGGCAATGGTGTTGGTGGTCATCGTGCCCGCGCGGAACGGCTCGATATCGAGCAGGCGCGCGAGGAACCAGGCGTTGGTCCGAACCGGTTCGCATTTCACCGCACGACACGCGTCTCCGAGCATATCCGCCGCGTCGTCGCGGGTGGCCGCATGCGCGATTAGCTTGGCGATCATGGGGTCATAGAAAGAGGAGACCTGCCCGCCTTCCTCCACGCCGCTTTCGATGCGAACCTCGTCGGACAGGCGGAGATAGTCGATCGCCCCGATCGACGGCATGAAGTCGCGCGCGGGATCCTCGGCATAGAGCCGCGCCTCGATTGCGTGGCCGTGGATTTTCAACTCCTCCTGCCTGACGGGCAAGGGCTCACCTGAAGCCACTCGCAGCTGCCATTCGACCAGATCCTGCCCCGTAATCTCCTCGGTCACGGGATGCTCGACCTGGAGCCGGGTGTTCATCTCCATGAACCAGATGCGATCGGCGCGAAGGCCATCGGAGGCGTCGGCGATGAACTCGATCGTGCCCGCGCCGACATAATCGACCGCCTTGGCTGCCTTGACCGCTGCCCCGCAGATCGCCGCACGCGTGGTTTCGTCCATTCCCGGCGCGGGAGCTTCCTCGATCACCTTCTGGTGCCGACGCTGGAGCGAGCAATCGCGCTCGAACAGATGGACGACATTGCCATGGGTGTCGCAGAATATCTGCACCTCGATATGGCGCGGATTGAGGACATATTTCTCGATCAGCACGCGGTCGTCGCCGAACGCGGAGGCGGCCTCGCGCCGGCATGAAGCGAGCGCGTCGGCAAAGTCTTCCGCCCGATCGACGCGACGCATGCCTTTGCCACCGCCGCCGGCGACGGCCTTGATCAGAACCGGATAGCCGATCTTGGCGGCTTCTTTGCCGAGCGTCTCGGGTGACTGGTCCTCACCCAGATAACCGGGCGTGACCGGCACGCCCGCTTTCGCCATCAGGGCCTTGGCGGCATCCTTGAGCCCCATCGCCCGGATGGACGCGGGCGGCGCGCCGACCCAGATCAGGCCGGCGGCAATCACCGCCTCGGCGAAATCGGCATTTTCGGAAAGGAAGCCGTAGCCGGGATGGATCGCCTCGGCTCCGGTCTGGCGGGCGGCGGCGAGGATCTTCGCCTGGTCGAGATAACTTTCGCGCGCCGGTGCCGACCCGATACAGACCGCCTCATCCGCCTCGCGCACGAACGGCATGTCGGCGTCGACATCGGAATGGACCGCGATCGTGCGAATGCCCATCACCTGCGCGGTCCGCATGATCCGCCGCGCGATCTCGCCACGGTTAGCGATGAGGAGGGATTGGATCACGCTCAGCCTTCACATCCCGTTGTCCGGGAAGACCAGGTGACGTTCAGCACCTTCCAGGCTCCGTTTTCGCGGATCAGGTCGAAATGATCGACGCCGCAATGGTGGACCTTGTCGTCGATCGTGAAGACGTACCGCCCCCAGACCATCGCAATATCGCCATCGATCTCGACCGCCGGGTCGATCAGCTTCTCCCGATAATGCTCCGGGCCCGGCTTGATACCGCCAGCGAAGTCGGGCCAGCTGAAATGCCGCAGCGATCGCGTGCCGTCGGCTTTCTCCGTCGCCACATTCGCACCGCCCTCAGGCCGGGTCTGCGCCAGAATCATAGCGGGGTCGCGCGCTTCGAGGCCGGCGAACAGCCCGGTGATCGGCACCATCACCGCAGCCTCCGCACTGCCATCCATCGGCAGCGGGTTCCATTTGGGCAATTTGGCGGTTTCGGCGGCAAGGAGCAGGGCAAGGATCACGGATGTGCCTCCGGGAAATTGTGACGAACATGAAGAGCGTGCAGGAGGCGTGGCATGTCGCTGACAAACATCGTCCCGCGATATTCGCCGTCGGCATATTCGCCGCCGCTCCGGTCGCCGAATACCAGCACTGGCAGCCATTGGTTGTCAGGGCCGATCGCTTCGATCACCGCCTCGCGCGGACGCGGATGCGCAACCCGGATGATCTCCAGATCCTTACCTCGTTCCGGAAAGGCCGTCAGTATGCCGTTCAGCGTGATGCAGTCGCGACAATAGAAGCTTCGTCCCGGAAGATCTGGATCATCGAATTGATTCTCAAGGAGATAGAGACGATCCCTCATATCACATCCTGAAGACACCGAACTGCGCCCGATCCGGGATCGGCGCGTTCAGCGTGGCGGAAAAGGCGAGGCCAAGCACATCGCGGGTCTGGACGGGATCGATCACCCCGTCGTCCCACAAGCGCGCGGTGGCATAATAAGGATTGCCCTCATCCTCATATTTCTGGCGGATCGGGGCCTTGAAGGCCTCGGCCTCTTCCGGCGTCCATGTCTCAGCATCGCGGTGCACGGTCGCGAGCACGGAGGCGGCCTGCTCGCCACCCATCACGCTGATCCGCGCATTGGGCCAGGTGAAGAGGAAGCGGGGACCGTAAGCGCGCCCGCACATGCCGTAATTGCCCGCGCCGAAGCTGCCGCCGATCAGCACTGTGATCTTGGGCACGGACGCGGTGGCGACCGCCGTCACCAGCTTTGCGCCATGTTTCGCAATGCCTTCCGCCTCATATTTACCACCGACCATGAAACCGGAAATGTTCTGGAGGAAAAGAAGCGGGATACGGCGTTGGCAGGCGAGTTCGATGAAATGCGCGCCCTTCTGCGCGCTCTCGCTGAACAGCACGCCGTTATTGGCGAGGATCGCGACCGGAATGCCCCAGATGCGCGCGAAGCCGCATACCAAGGTCGTGCCGTAATTGGCCTTGAACTCGTGGAGTTCGGATCCGTCGACGATCCGCGCGATCACCTCGTGCACGTCATAAGGTGCGCGCACGTCGGTGGGCACGATGCCGTATAATTCCTCCGCATCATATTTGGGCGGGCGCGGCTCGGCGAGATCGATCTCGGTATCCTCGGACCGACCCAAAGTGGCAACGATGTCGCGCACGATAGTGAGCGCATGCTCGTCATTCTCGGCGATGTGGTCGACCACGCCCGACTTGCGGCCATGCGTCTCGGCGCCGCCCAATTCCTCGGCCGAGATCACCTCGCCCGTCGCCGCCTTCACCAAGGGCGGGCCGGCAAGGAAGATCGTCCCCTGCCCGCGTACGATCACGCTCTCGTCGGACATGGCTGGTACGTAGGCGCCGCCCGCGGTGCAGCTTCCCATCACGCTCGCGATCTGGGGAATGCCCAAGGCCGACATATTGGCCTGGTTGAAGAAGATCCGGCCGAAATGATCGCGGTCGGGGAAGACTTCAGCCTGGTGCGGCAGATTGGCGCCGCCGCTGTCGACCAGATAGATGCAGGGGAGCCGGTTCTCCTGGGCGATCTCTTGCGCGCGCAGATGCTTCTTCACCGTGAGCGGGTAATAGGTGCCGCCTTTGACGGTGCTGTCATTGGCGACGATCATCACCTCGCGGCCGGAGACGCGGCCGATGCCGGCGATCATGCCGGCGCCGGGCACCTCGTCGCCATAGAGGCCACTGGCGGCGAGCTGGCCGATTTCGAGGAAGGGCGACGCGGGATCGAGCAATCGGGTGACGCGATCGCGGGGCAGCAATTTGCCGCGCGAGACGTGGCGTTCGCGGGAGGCTTCGGAGCCTCCCAGGGCGGCCTGGGCGACGCGGTCGCGCAGCTCTGTGGCGAGCGCGCGATTATGCGCGGCGTTCGCGCGGAAGGCTTCGGATGAGGGGTCGATAAGGGAGGCGAGCATGGTCATGATCGCTTTGTTCCCCAGCCGGGGCCCAGATCAACGCGAAGGACTGGGCCCCGGTTTTCGCCGGGGAACGGGGAGCGCATCATATCTCCAGCAATTCCCGGCCGATCAGCATCCGCCGTACCTCGTTGGTGCCCGCGCCAATGTCGAGCAATTTGGCGTCGCGATAATAACGCTCGACCGGCCAATCCTTGGTGTAGCCCGCACCGCCGAGCGCCTGGATCGCCTCGTTGGCGACCTTCACCGCATTCTCACTGGCGAGCAGGATCGCGCCCGCAGCATCGAAGCGCGTGGTCTTGCCCGCATCGCAGGCACGCGCCACCGCATAGGAATAAGCCCGCGCCGAATTGAGCGCGACATACATGTCGGCGACCTTGGCCTGCATCAGCTGGAAAGAGCCGATCGGCTTACCGAACTGCTTGCGCTCCTGGAGGTACGGCAGAACCACGTCGATACAGGCCTGCATGATACCGAGCTGCGTGCCGGAGAGGACGACCCGCTCGTAATCGAGCCCCGACATCAGCACCTTCACGCCGCCGTCGAGCGGGCCGAGCACATTCTCTTCGGGTACGAAGCAGTCGTTGAACACCAGTTCCGCCGTGGGCGAGCCACGCATGCCCATCTTGTCGATCTTCTGCCCGATCGCGAAGCCGGGCATATCCTTCTCGATCAGGAAAGCGGTGATGCCCTTCGATCCCGCTTCGGGCGTGGTCTTGGCATAGACGACCAAAGTCTCGGCATAAGCCGCGTTGGTGATCCAGAATTTGGTGCCGTTGAGGCGGAATCCGCCATCGACCTTGTCGGCGCGCATCTTCATCGAGACGACGTCGGACCCGGCGCCGGCTTCCGACATGGCGAGGCTGCCGACATATTCCCCGGAGATCAGCTTGGGCAGATATTTGGCCTTCTGCTCGGCATTGCCCCAGCGGTGGATCTGGTTGACGCACAAATTGGAATGCGCGCCATAGGACAGGCCGACCGAGGCGGACGCGCGGCTGACCTCCTCGACCGCGATCACATGCTCGAGATAGCCGAGCCCCAGACCGCCAAATTCCTCCGCGACGGTAATGCCGTGCAGGCCGAGCGCGCCCATTTCGGGCCACAGCTCGATCGGGAACCAATCCTCCTCGTCGACCCGCCTGGCGAGTGGCGCGATCCGATCGGCGGCGAAGCGCGCGGTGGTGTCGCGGATCGCATCCGCCATCTCGCCCAATGCGAAATCGAGGGGTTCGGCCGTCATTGGATCCTCAAACTAGTATCGTTTGAAACTGCCTATGCCGTGTCCCGTCGCCGAATGCTACTCGAACTCCAGGATCACGGCGTCGACGGCGAGGCTGTCGCCGGGTGTGGCGTCGATCTTCGCCACCGTTCCGGATTTCTCGGCACGCAGGATATTCTCCATCTTCATCGCCTCGACCACCGCGAGCGGCTGGCCGGCCTCGACCTTGTCGCCCTGCTTGACATGGAGCGCGGTGAGGAGGCCCGGCATCGGGCAGAGCAGGAAACGGGACAGGTCCGGCGGGACCTTCTCGATCATATGATGCGCCAGATCGGCCACGTGCGGCGCGAGCAGGCGCAAATCATGGCTGCGCCCGCGCGTGGTCAGCCGCCAGCCGGCGCGCGTGCGGCTGAGGCGCATCGACAGCGGTTCGCCGTCAATCTCGGCTTCGATCAGGCGCTGGCCGGGGAGATAAGGCGCGTCCACGACCAGCGCCTTGCCATCGACGACCACCGTCTCGTCCTCGACCGTCACGCGATGTTCGGCGCCGTCCATCGACACGACCCATTCGCAATTGGTCGGCACGCGGCCGTTCAGGCGCCCGTCGATCGACGCGGCCCGCTCAGCCTCGGCACAGGCGACGATGCCGGCGACCGCGGATAGCTTGGCGGTGAGTTCGTCCGGTACCGGCGCGCCGTGGAAGCCCTCGGGATATTCCTCGGCGATGAAGCCCGTCGTCAGTTCGCCCGCGCGGAACCGCGGATGCTGCATCAGCGCGGACAGGAAGTCGATATTATGGCCGATACCGTCGATCTCGAACCGGTCGAGCGCGGCGATCTGCGTATCGATCGCCTGCTCGCGCGTATCGCCATAGGTGACGAGCTTGGCGATCATCGGATCGTAGAACATCGAGATGTCCGATCCCTCGACCACGCCATCATCGACGCGGACAGAGCTTAAGCCCCTGCCGTTTGCGGGAGGGGTTTGGGGTGGGCCCGCTCCTTCTTGGTTAGGAAGCCTACCCCCGCCCCCTCCCGTAAACGGGAGGGTAGAAGAAATCGGCGGCCTGTACCGCACCAGCCGTCCGGTCGAGGGCAGGAAACCGCGATAGGGGTCCTCGGCATAGACGCGGCTCTCGACCGCCCAGCCCTTCAACTGCACGTCCTTCTGGCCGAAAGTCAGCTTTTCCCCATTCGCGACGCGGATCATCTGCTCGACCAGATCGAGCCCGGTCACATATTCGGTGACGGGATGCTCGACCTGGAGCCGGGTGTTCATCTCGAGGAAGTAGAAGCTCCGATCGGCGCCGGCGATGAATTCGACCGTGCCCGCGCTGTAATAGCCCACCGCCGCCGCCAGCTTGACCGCCTGCTCGCCCATCGCTTTGCGCATCTCGGGCGTGACGAAGGGAGACGGCGCTTCCTCGACCACTTTCTGGTGGCGGCGCTGCACCGAACATTCGCGCTCGCCGAGATAGACGATGTTGCCATGTTGATCGCCGAGCAGCTGGATCTCGATATGGCGCGGGCTCTCGACGAACTTCTCGATGAAAATTCGATCGTCGCCGAAACTCGCAAGCCCTTCGCGCTTGGTTGCCTCGAAGCCCTCGCGCACATCCCGTTCGGACCAGGCGAGGCGCATGCCCTTGCCGCCGCCGCCGGCGGAGGCCTTTATCATCACGGGATAACCGATGCCGCCTGCGATCTCGACCGCATGATCGGTGTCGCGGATCTCCCCAATGAAGCCCGGCACGACCGATACGCCCGCTGCCTGCGCCAGCTTCTTGGATTGGATCTTGTCGCCCATCGCGGCGATCGCCTTGGCGGGCGGTCCGATGAAGGCAATGTGGTTGTCGGCCAGCAATTGCGCGAAGCTCTCGCGTTCGGACAGGAAGCCGTAGCCGGGATGCACCGCCTCCGCGCCGGTTTCCTTGCACGCGAGCAGGATCGCCTCAGCCAGCAGATAGGATTGCGCCGCAGGCGGCGGCCCCAGCCGCACCTTCTCGTCCGCCAGCTCGACATGCGGGGCGCGTGCGTCGGCGTCGGAATAGACCGCGACCGTCTTGATGCCCATCATCCGCGCAGTGCGGATCACGCGACAGGCAATCTCGCCGCGATTGGCGATCAGGATTTTCGAGAACATCCTACTTCCCAAACAATGCCTTGAGCGGCTTCAGGTCCGCATAATCTACCATGATCGAGAGGCTGTCGGGCGCCTTGCCACGATCGACAATGATGTGACCCTCCGTGAAAATGGAGGGTTTCCAGCGCCAGTCTCCCGGCTGCGAACCGAACACGCCGCGATTGCCGACGTCGCGCCTCAACGAGGTTTCCATGCGATTGATCTGGGGCGCCACCGCCGCATCGACCTCCACCTGACAGGTCCAGACATTGTCCTCACGCGCAGTGACCGGAGTCACGGCGCGAACCAGTTGAACATGCGGCCATTGCCACATGCTCAATTCGCCATCGTTCCTGCCCAGCGCGGTCCGGCTGCGTTTCCAGCCGGTTTCGTCAACGATCTGTGCGGCATGCCGGGAGTCCGCCGAGGCATCGACGCACACCCGCTGCACGAACTCCGCCAAGGTCGGCGCATTGTCGTACCGGCCCGAGGTCGACAGCGTCGGCAGCGGATTCTGGCCCGTGCGCGCGCATGAAACCAACAAAGCCGTCGTCCCCACCAACGCCAGCAAGGCCGCCGGAAAATTCAAGCGTGCAGACCCAGTTTCTCGAACAGCACGGCATCCTTGTCATGACCCGCATTGCCGGTGGTCAGGAGCTTGTCGCCGGTGAAGATCGAACTCGCGCCCGCCAGAAAGCAGAGCGCCTGGGTCGCGTCCGACATGCTCTCGCGGCCTGCCGACAGGCGGACGACCGAATGGGGCATCAGGATGCGCGCGACCGCAACCGTGCGGACGAATTCGATATCGTCGATGCGGGCGGAAGGCACATCCTTGAGGATGTCACCCAG
Source organism: Sphingomonas sp. (assembly GCA_019508115.1). Taxonomy (GTDB): domain Bacteria; phylum Pseudomonadota; class Alphaproteobacteria; order Sphingomonadales; family Sphingomonadaceae; genus Sphingomonas_I. The sequence goes on along the minus strand of JAEKMC010000027.1, from coordinate 1,187 downwards.
CACCGTGCCGGGAACGGGCACCAGTGCGTTGATCGGCACGCTCTCGGGCGGCTCGGGCAAGGTTGCAAGCGCGTGGAGAAAGCCGACGCGGTCTTCGCGCGTCTCGCCCATGCCGACGATCCCGCCGCAGCAGACGTTGATCCCCGCGTCGCGCACGCGATCGAGCGTGTCGATCCGGTCCTGCCAGCTGCGCGTGGTGATGACCTTGTCATAATGTTCGGGCGAGGTGTCGAGATTGTGATTGTAATAATCGAGGCCCGCCTCGGCGAGGCGCTCGGTCTGCGCGTCGCTGAGCATCCCCAATGTCATGCAGCTCTGCAGGCCGAGCGCATTGACGCCCTCTACCATCGCGCAGATCGCATCCATGTCGCGATCCTTCGGCTCGCGCCAGGCCGCGCCCATGCAGAAACGCTGCGATCCCGCCGCCTTGGCCTCACGCGCGGCCTCCAGCACCGCGTCCACATCCATCAGCTTGGAGGCCTTGAGCCCGCTTTCGGCATGGACCGACTGCGAGCAATAGCCGCAATCCTCGGCGCAACCGCCGGTCTTGATCGACAAGAGCGTCGCGCGCTCGACGCGGTTGGGGTCGTGGTGCGCGCGATGGACCTCGGCTGCGCGGAAAACGAGGTCCATGAAGGGTAGATCGAACAGGTCCGCCACCTGCGCACGGCTAAGCGCGACGGCGGGCGGACGGGTCAGATCGGTAATGTCGTTCATTCGGCAGCCTCGTTCAGCCCTTCGGGCGGGAGATTATGACCAAGCAGGCGCAGCACCTCGCCCGCCGCCTCGACCAGATTGGTACCGGGTCCAAAAATCGCCTGGACGCCGGCATCACGCAGGAATGCATAATCCTGCGCCGGAATAACGCCACCCGCCACGACTTTGATATCGGAGCGGCCCGCCGCGCGCAGGTGGCGGATGAGTTCGGGAATGAGCGTCTTGTGCCCCGCGGCGAGGCTGGAGGCGCCGACCACGTCGACATCCTCCGCCAGCGCCAGCGCGGCCGCCTCTTCGGGTGTCTGGAATAGCGGGCCGGGTATGATCTCGAAACCGAGGTCGCCGAACGCCGATGAGACGAGGTTGGCGCCGCGATCATGCCCGTCCTGCCCCATCTTGGCGACGAGCATACGAGGCTTGCGTCCCTGGCGGTTGGCGACCGCTTCGACGCCCTTGACCAAGGCCACCCA
>JAEKMC010000026.1 GCA_019508115.1 Sphingomonas sp. | reverse complement strand
GCGAGGGTCGCGCCGTCGGCGTCGACCGACCAGGGGCAATCAGCGCCCGTCGCGGCGGCCCAGCAGGCGCAGGCGCAGCGCGTTGAGCTTGATGAAGCCCGCCGCGTCGCGCTGGTCATAGGCGCCCTGATCGTCCTCGAAGGTCACGACCTTTTCCGAATAAAGCGAGAAGGGGGATTTGCGGCCGGTGACGATCACGCTGCCCTTGTAGAGCTTGAGGCGGACGGTGCCGGTCACCTTGTCCTGGCTGTGATCGATCGCCGCCTGCAGCATCTCGCGCTCCGGCGAGAACCAGAAGCCGTTATAGATCAATTCGGCATAACGCGGCGCGAGCTCGTCCTTGAGATGCGCGGCGCCGCGGTCGAGCGTGATCTGCTCGATGCCGCGATGCGCGAGATGATAGATGGTGCCGCCCGGCGTCTCGTACATGCCGCGGCTCTTCATGCCCACGAAGCGATTCTCGACCAGGTCGAGCCGGCCGATGCCGTGCGTCTTGCCGAGTTCGTTCAGCTTGGCGAGCAGGTCGGCCGGGCCATAGCCGATGCCGTCGATCGCGACCGCATCGCCATGTTCGAAGTCGATCGTGATGACCTGCGGCGTGTCCGGCGCGTCCTCGGGATTGTCGGTGCGCGAATAGACATAATCAGGGACCTCGTCCCACGGATCCTCGAGCACCTTGCCCTCGGACGAGGTGTGGAGAAGGTTGGCGTCGGTCGAGAAGGGGCTTTCGCCGCGCTTGTCCTTGGGCACCGGAATCTGGTGCTGTTCGGCATATTCGATCAGGCGCGTGCGGCTGGTGAGATCCCATTCGCGCCATGGCGCAATCACGCGGATATCCGGCGCGAGCGCATAATAGCCAAGCTCGAAGCGAACCTGGTCATTGCCCTTGCCGGTCGCGCCATGGCTGACCGCGTCGGCGCCGACCATTTTCGCGATCTCGATCTGGCGCTTGGCGATCAAAGGCCGCGCGATCGAGGTGCCGAGCAGATAAAGGCCCTCATACAGTGCGTTGGCGCGCATCATCGGCATGACGTAATCGCGCACGAATTCGTCGCGCAGATCGTCGATGAAGATATGCTCGTCCTTGACGCCCATCAGCTTGGCCTTGGCGCGCGCGGGCTCCAATTCCTCGCCCTGGCCGAGATCGGCGGTGAAGGTGACGACCTCGCAATTGTAGGTCTCCTTCAGCCATTTCAGGATCACGCTCGTATCGAGCCCGCCCGAATAGGCCAGCACCACCCGCTTGACGTCGCTCATCTTTGAAACTCCCAGGTCCCCGTCTCTCCCGGGCGAAGCGGCATGCGCGTTCGCACGAGAAGATTCGAGGACGGCCAACAGACGTTGAATCGCGCGCGCCTTTGGCATGGAGGGCTGGCATGCGCAATGCGGGGGCACTTTCGCCGGGTTCCAAGCTCGGCTAGCTTGAGCCCCGGCGCCTCCTGCGCTGGAGAGGATTCCCAATGAAATTGAAGATGATCGCGGGCGTGCTGACGCTCGGCCTCGCTTTGCCCGCGGCGGCGCAGGCACCGATGGGCCCGATGACCAAGGCCGATTTCATGGCGCGCGGCAAGGCGCGGATCGAGGCCTTCGACGCCAATCATGACGGCAGTGTCAGCCGCGAAGAGCTGGTGGCCGGCATCACGAAACAGATGGGCAGCCCGCCGCCCCCGGCGATGATCGACGGGATCATGGGCAATATGGACGCCGACCATGATGGCAAGATCACCATCGCCGAGGCGGAGACGGCGCAGGGCGCGATGTTCGACCGGATGGACGCCAATCATGACGGCAGCGTCACGCCGGAGGAAATGATGGCCATGCAGCAGCGGATGCAGGCGCAAAAGCCGCAATGATGCGTGCGATTGCGTCGAACCGTTGCGGTCCCGAGACGTTGACGCTCCCATGAATGGGAGAATGACACCGTGAGCGTGGCCTTTCGCCGCGAGGGCGACGACGAACATAAGGAACCCAAGTTCGACATCCCGATCCCGCCCGGCCCCAATCTGGTGACCGAGCGCGGGCTCAAGCTGATCGAGGACAGGGTGGCTGGGTTGGAGGCGATCGAGGCCCCCGACGAGGAGCAGCAGCGCGAATTGCGCTACTGGCGCCAGCGGCTGGCGACCGCGCAGATCGGGCCCGCGCCGGCCGAGGACGAGATCGGCTTCGGCAGCCGCGTGACCTTCAAGCTGAACAAGGCGAAGCGCGAGATCCGCATCGTCGGCGAGGACGAGGCCGATCCCGCCGCGGGGCTGCTCGGGCTCCAGGCGCCACTCGCGCAGGCGCTGATCGGCGCGGGCCCGGGCGATCTGCTGCCGTTCGGCGGCAAGGACGAGGCGATCGAGATCGTCGCGATCGGGCGGTAGGGCCTTAACCCACGGAAAAGAAAGAACCGAAGTTACAAAAAGGGCGGCTCCGGAGTCCGGAACCGCCCTTTCTGCCCGCGAGGGCGATCGGGTGCCTGGCGTTGCGCCCGACCGGCTCGCTTACTCGTCCCCGCGGAAGGGCTAGGTCAGATGATCGGCCCCTTGGGCGCGGGCGCCTGAGGTTTTTGCAGGCTGACCGGCGTGACCCTGGGCGTTTCGGGGGGCGCGCCCGGCTTGGCCTGTTGCACCGCGGGCGTGGCTTTGCGCGTGTTGATCGCGCTGCAATCGCCCTGGCTCTGGCGTTCGACCTTGGGCGGCTGGTTCTGGCCCAGCGCCGTCACCTGAACGCTCTGGCTGCAGCCCGCCCCATTACCGCTCGAATAAGAGGTGAAGCTGTAGCTTACCGTGCCCGGCGGCAGGCTCTTGAGCGCGGCTTCGCTCAATTGGCCGTTCGCTCCGGGCGCGGCCTGGGCCATAGCCGACGCCTGTTGCAGCATCGCATCCATCTGACGGTCCATCGCATAGGAGATGCGGTCCATCATCGCGAACGGATCGACCATCGCGACCGGCATGGCCTCAGCGGCGGGCACCGCGACCACCTGGGGCGCGACATTGCCGACATAATGGATCTGCGCGACCGAACCGTCGGGCATGACCACGTTCATGATGTGATGATTGTCGACGGCGGCAACCGCGACCCCGGCCAGGGTCGCCGCACCGCCGCCGGCGAGAAGAAGCTTGGTAATCTTGCGCATCGAAACCCTCTCTACTCTTCGATTTGCGGGCCATAATCTGCCAGATCAGCCTGAACCGCAGATGAAAGATCGGGCCCTTTGCGACGAAAGGTGGCTGCCCGCGACGAGGCGCGCGCGCCTCATATTGACCGATCCGCCGCCCAATGCATAACGTGTTATGTATCAGGCGATGGAGTCGGACCGATGAACGTGGATGTTGTGGCGGACCTCGGTGAAACCTTTCTCGGCAGCCGATTGAAGCGGCTGGCGGAGCGGATGCAGGGCGGCGCCTCGCGCTTCGTCGGTTCGCTCGGAATGGAGGTACAGCCGACGCATATGGGGCTGCTCGCCGCGCTCGACCGGTCGCCGATGACGGTCGGCCAGCTGGTGGACGCGGTCGGCACCAGCCAGCCGGGCGTGACGCGCGGCGTCGGCCAATTGATCGCGATGGGGCTGGTCGAATCCGCGCGCGGCGCCGATCAGCGCAGCCGGACGCTGCGCCTGACCGAGGCGGGCGAGGCGGCGATGGCGCGGATCAAGGCGCAGGTCTGGCCGCGGCTCGAACAAGCGGTGAAGTCGATCACCGACGGGCTTTCGGGCGGCTTCCTCGATCAGATCGCGGCGGTCGAGCAGGCACTTGCCGAAAAGCCGATCGAGCAGCGTGCGGCCGAGGCCGGCCCGGTGCTCAGCCTGCGCGACTATAGCCCGGAGCTCCAGCCGGTCTTCCACGACATCAATGCCGAATGGATTTCGGACATGTTCCAGCTTGAACCCGCCGATCGCGAGGTGCTGGAGGATCCGCAAAGGCATATCCTGAACGGCGGCGGCGCGATCCTGTTCGTCGAGGCGGCGGGGCTGGGGATCATCGGCACGTGCGCGCTGCGCAAGACCGGCCCCAAGAGCGCGGAGCTGACCAAGATGGGCGTGCGCGCCGCCGCGCGAGGATTGAAGGCGGGCGAATTCCTGCTCGCGGCGACGATCGAACGCGCGCGGGAGATGGGGGTGGACGACCTCTATCTGCTCACCAATGCACGATGCGCGAGCGCGATCCATCTCTACGAGAAGCTGGGCTTCGCGCATGATGCCGAGGTGATGGCCAGATATGCCGCGCGCTACGAGAGGTGCGACGTGGCGATGCGCTATCGCGGGTGAGAGTCTTCAGGTTCAGCAGAGCTGAACCGGTGCCGCATCAGCGAAGCTGAGCCAACTTCAAGACGCTGCCCAGGCGAACCAGCCTTCGAAGGCACCCGCGAACAAGGCCGTCACCGCCCCCAGCGCCATCAGCGTGGCGCCGTAGGAGATGCGGCGGCCATTGGCGATGCGGTGATTGTCGCCGCTGATGCCGACCAGGAAAAGGCCCGCCAGCAGGATCAGCAGTCCCGCCAGACGGACCAGCGTCATGCGTCGCGGTCAGTCACAAGCGGCCTTCGCCCTGTCCAATTCGGCGCGCATCGCGGCCGCGCGTTCGCCGCGCTCGGCCATCGCGGTCCAGGCGGCGGCGGCGCGCAGGCAGCGCTCGCGTACATTCTCCAGCTTGGTTTCCTCGGCCTGCGCGCGGCATTCGTCGGCGCGGGCGCGAAACAGCAGGGCCTCGCTCATTTCTATCCTTTCCGGATGACGTACGGGTCCGGGTGCCGCGCCTGGGCGCCCGGACCGGAAAAGCGGGTTTATTCCGCAGGTTGCAGCGAGACGGCGCTCGTGCGGCCGTTGCGGCCGGTCTCGAGCTCGTAGCTCACGCGTTGATTCTGATCGAGCGTGGGCATGCCCGCCGCCTGCACCGCGCTGATGTGGACGAAGGCATCGGGGTTGCCGTCGTCGGGCGAGATGAAGCCATAGCCCTTGTCGCTGTTGAAGAATTTGACCGTCCCGACAGGCATGAGCGCCTCCTTCTGATGCGGCGGCCCGGATGTCGGGCGGCCTCGCAGCCAAAGGCAGGGAAAGAAGGCAAGGGCCGCAAAAGCGCCAAAAACCATCGATTTGCGACTGGTAGCGCCTTCGTCATAGGCGCTTTCGCCCAAAAAGAACAGGCCGGCCGGCCGTGCGCGGCTTTGCGCGGGCGACATCATCGCCGGTCCGTGCTAGACCAAGGCCGCCTATTCCGGCTGGCGCGGCCCGACCGCGCAGGAGAAACCCATGTCACGCGCGCTGAACCTCAATGCCTCGCAAGAGGACGTCCTGGCCTCATGCGCGCGCGCCAAGGCGCCGATCACCCAGATCGAATCGCTCGTCTCGGGCGGCACGCGGGTCGTGTTGCGCAACGGCGAGGATGCGGCGACGATCGGGCGGCTCTACAAGGGCAAGATCATCACCGATCGCGTGACGCGCATCCCCGGGCGCCTACTCCACGGCTGAGAGTCTGTTTGGGAATGCGCCTTTTCGGCGCATTCCCGCCTCGAAACGCGCTCTTCCGTGCGTTTCCAAACAGACTCTGCGCCAGCCGTTCAGGCGGGCTGCTTGCCGCGACGATAGGGGGCGAGCGCGACCACATTGTCGGGCGGCTCGGTCGCGCGGCGCAGCGCGTCGGCAAGCTCGGCAAGGCCGAAAGGCTTGTTAAGCCGGGGTAGGCCGTCGATCGGATCGGCGGCGCCGGTATAACCCGAAATCAGCAGGATCGGCAGGTCCGGCCGCAGCGCGCGCACGCGGCGGGCCAGCTCGGCGCCGTCCATGCGGGGCATCTTATAGTCGGTCACCACTGCCTCGACGCCGGGTTCGCGACCGAGCGTCGTCAGCGCCTCCGCTCCGCCCTCGGCCTCGATTACGCGGTGGCCGAGCGAACGCAGCATTTCGGCGGTTCCGCGCAGCACCAGCGATTCGTCGTCCACGACGAGAATGAAGCGCGGCCTGGCGGGCTGCATCGCACCGTCATGGCCGGCCAGCATGGGCGCCTCGGGCCGCGCCTCGGTCACCGGCAAATAGAGGTCGGCGCGCGTTCCCTCCCCCTCGACGCTGCCCAGCACGAACGCGCCGCCCAGTTGCGCGGTGAGCCCGTGCACCATCGACAGGCCAAGCCCGGTGCCGCGCCCGGTCTCCTTGGTGGAGAAGAAGGGCTCGACCGCGCGCGCCAGCGTCTCGGCGTCCATGCCGGTGCCGGTGTCGATCACCGACAGGCGGACGTAGAGGCCGGGCGGCAGCCGCGGCTCCGATCCAGGACCGAGCAGCGCATTCTCCACCGCAATCGTCAGCTCGCCGCCATCGGGCATGGCGTCGCGCGCATTGACGCACAGGTTGAGGATCGCGAGTTCGAGCTGGTTGGGGTCGGCGAGCGCGGGCGGCAGGTCGTTCGCGCAAAGCAGCCTGAGTTCGATCGTGGGGCCGACCGAGCTTGCGATCAGGTCGCGCATTCCGCCGACCAAAGCCGCGATGTCGACCGGCGCGCTCTGCAATTCCTGCCGTCGCGCGAAGCCGAGCAGCCGCTGCACCAGAGTCTTGGCACGTTCGCCCGATTCCAGCGCATTGGCGATCCAGCGTTCGCTCCGCACATCCGCCAGATCGGTCCGGCGCTGGAGCAGATCGAGCGCGCCGATGATCGGCGTCAGCAGATTGTTGAAATCGTGCGCGACCCCGCCGGTGAGCTGGCCCAAAGTCTCCAGCTTCTGCGCCTCGTGCAACTGCTCCAGCGCGGCCTGGCGTTCGGCGGTGCGTTCCTCGACGCGCTGCTCGAGCTCGGCGGCGAGCGCGTGCAGCTCCACCAGCCGCGCGCGGGCATCATATTGCCGCCGCCGCGCGCGCCGAGCCGAGCGGGCAAGGCTGATCAGGGTGGTGGGGTGGAAGGGGCGTTCGAGAAAGGTGACGTTGCCCAACGTCTCCAGGTGGCGCACCGCGGTCGGGTTGCGCTCAAGCCCGCCGCCGCGCCGCGTGAGCAGGATGAAGGGGAAATCGGACCATTCGGGCTGGTTGTCGATCCAATAGGCCAGCGCGTGCAGATCGGCGGTGTGGAGCGCCTCCTCGGTGATCAGGCCGAAGCCCGCGCCGGCCTCGAGCTGCTCGACCATATGCACGAGCGAATGGCAGCGCACGCTGGCAAGCCCGGCCTCGGCCAGCATCGCGGCGGCGACCTCTGCATCGCGGCCGTGCGGCGCCAGGATGAGCGCGCGTTCGGACAGGTGCGGAATCACCCGGCGCCCCTGGGAGCAGGCACCGGCTCCGCGATCAGGCTGGGCACGCCACGCAGCACGCCGTGGAAGTTGGTGAGCGGATCGCCCAGGGTGATGCCGCGCTGGTCGATGCGGAATTCGCGGATCGTGTCCTCATGCGCGCCGGTGCGTTTCTTGATGACCGAGATCGCGCGCCGCACGCGCCCGGCCGCCTCGAAATAACGCAGCAGGATCACGGTGTCGGCAAGATAGGTCACGTCGACCGGCGCGCGCATGTCGCCGACCAGGCCGTGCTGCGCGACCGTCAGGAAGGTCGATGTCCCCTGGCGGTTCAGATATTGCAGCAATTCGTGCATGTGCAGGATCAAGGCCTGCTCGCCCGGCATCGCCGCCTGATAGCCGTTGAGACTGTCGATCACGACGGTGCGCGCTTCGTTGATCTCGACGCAATGGCGGACCCGCTCCGAAAATTCGCCCGGCGTGAGCTCGGCCGCATCGACCTGCTCCATCACCAGCTTCTTGCCGTCGACCATCCCCTGCAGATCGATGCCCAGCCCGCGCGCGCGGTTGAACAGCAGCCCCAGCTCCTCGTCGAACACGAACATCGCCGCATTCTCGCCGCGTTCGATCGCCGCGGCGACGAAGGTCAGCATCAGCAGCGACTTGCCCGTGCCCGCGGGGCCCAGCACCAACGTGCTCGATCCCCGGTCCAGCCCGCCGCCCAGCAGCGCGTTCAGCTCGGCGGAATCGGTCGCGATCACGCCACGCTGGAATTCGCGCTTATGCTCGGCCGAGACCAGGCGCGGGAAGACGCGCGCGCCGCCGGTGTCGATGATCAGATCGTGATAGCCGCCGCGATAGCGCTGGCCGCGATATTTGACGATGCGCATGCGCCGCCGCTCGGCCCCGTAATCGGGCGACATTTCGTCGAGGTGGATCACGCCATGCGCGAGGCTGTGCATCGTCTTGTCGGCGGTGCCGGCGGTGAGATCGTCGAGCATCAGCACGGTCGCGCCGCTGCGCGCGAACGAATGCTTGATCGCAAGCGTCTGCCGCCGGAAGCGGAGCGGGCTTTGCGCGAGCAGCAGGATTTCGGAGAGGCTGTCGAGCACCACCCGGCTCGGCTTCACCTCGCCGAACACCTCGAAGATGCGCTTGGTCGTCTCGCCCAGCTCCAGATCCGAGGAATAGAGCAAGCTTTGCTGCTGATCCTCGTCGAGCAGGTTTTCGGGCGGGATCAGCTCGAATATGTCGATGCCGTTCAAGTCCCAGCCGTGCGATTCCGCGCCCGCGCGGAACTCTTCCTCCGTCTCCGACAAGGTGATGTAGAGCCCGCGCTCGCCGCGTGCTGCGCCTTCGATCAGGAATTGGGTGGCGATGGTGGTCTTGCCCGTGCCGGGGCTGCCTTCCAGCAGGAACATCCGTCCCCGCGCCAGCCCGCCGGCGGTGATATCGTCGAGGCCGGGAATACCGAATGCGGCCTTTTGCGTCGCAAACCTCATGGCACCTTCGTCGCTGCTCACGGGGGAACAAAGCGCATGAAGGCGATTCGATCCCGGACCATCGATCCTGATTCATGGACAGCGGAGATTTGCCCGCTCGTTCGAAGGGCAAGCGCGGGCCGATGGATGAAATGCGTCCGTGCGCACGTTATCCCTATCGTGCATGTGCCGCTTGGAGGCGTCGGGCGTAAGGGCGGGGCATGCCGGAAAGGGCCGGGGTTCGCGCCCCGGCCCTTTCTTCCGCCGATCGCGTGGAGCGACCGGGTTCGTCGTCAGGCGACGGTGAGCGCCACCTTGCGCCGGCGGATCGCGCCGCCGACCAGGCCGAAGCCGCCCAGCATCAGCGCCCAGCTGGTCGGCTCGGGCACGCCGCCGATCGCGCCGGGCTTGAACAGATCCGCCAGATCGGTCGCGTTGGCCGCGCCGCCCAGCTTGGTGCCGGTCACGCCGAAAATCTCCTGCATGGTCAGCAGGTCCGACGAATGGTTGAGCGAGACGGTGCTGTTATAGGCATTGCCCTTGGCGAGCGGCGAGATCACGATCTCCGCGCCCGAGAACAGGCTGTCGGTGCCCGCATCGTCGCCCTCATCCTCGTCGTTCCAGATCACGATCGCGCCATTATCCTGATAGGCCTGGCTCGCCATGATCTGGGGGATGATCTGCGACAGGAAGCTGTCGCCCTGCGCGATCTTCGCCTGATCGCCGGTATAATGGACCCCATTATAGGTGAAGCCGCCGGTCAGGCCGCTGTGCATGTCGTTATACTGGTTGGGCGTGATCCAGTTGTAATCCGCCACCGTATTGTTGGTCAGATCGGTCTGGAGCTGCTGCAGCGGCGCGTAGTTATGCGCCTGCGGGTTGCTGGTCGAGGGATCGTTGCCGCCGTTGGTGGCGGTGAAGAAGAGCTGCGGGTTGTGCTTGGCGGCGTAATTATACTGATGGCTGCCATTGTAGGCGTTGGTGTAATCCGCCGACGTGCCGGAGAAGCTGCTGAGCGGCACCGTCCAGTCGCCCTGACCAAGGACGGTGTTGGTCGGCTTGTTGGCGCCGTTCTGCGCGAGATCGATATCCTCCTGGTAGGATTTCCAGCTCTTGCCCGACGCGGCGATCAGCGCGCTCAGATTGGGGCCGCTGACGATATTGGCGGGATAGGGATCCTTGTCGTTGAGCGGGCCCGGCTTGCCGGCCTCGGCCCACACAT
>JAEKMC010000181.1 GCA_019508115.1 Sphingomonas sp. | reverse complement strand
AGGCCGACGCGCTGATCGAACGTTCGTCCTTCGTTTCCAACGCGCCGGTGCTCGATGCGCGCGATTTCGCATGGACGCATATTTTGCGCGAGAATTGGCGGGCGATCCTCGACGAAGCACGCGCGGTGCTCGAACATCCCGAGGCCGTGCCGCTGCTCGACGAGGTTTCGCCCGACCACAAAAGGATCGCGCCGCCTGGCAAATGGCGCAGCTTCTTCCTGCGTGGCTATGGCTGCGACATCGCGGACAATATGGCACGCTGCCCCCGCACGACGGCGCTGGTGCGCCAGGTGGCGGGCCTCAACAGCGCCTTTTTCTCGATCCTCGCGCCCGGCGCGCATATCCCGCCGCATCGGGGCGTGACCAAGGGACTGGTCACCTGCCACCTCGGCCTGATCGTGCCGAACGGCAATGTCCGCATGCGCGTCGATCGCAAGATCGTGCGCTGGGCGGAAGGCGAGACCTTGCTGTTCGACGACACGTATGAACATGAGGTCTGGAACGACACGGACGAGACCCGCGTCGTCCTGCTCATCCAGGTCGCCCGTCCCTTGCGGACTCCGGGCAAGTGGCTCGCCAACCTTTTCCTGTGGGGCGTCAAGCGCACCGCTTTCGTGCGCGAGGCGCGCGACAATATCGCTTTGTGGGCGCGCAACATGCGCAAGGTCGAGGACGCGCACGGGTTTGACACTTTCTAGCGCCTCTCGACCCGGCCAATGAGCGCGCTAATGTGTGGGTATGACCCGCATCGCCGCCACGCTCTTCGCATTTCTCGCCGCCACGTCGGTCCAAGCCGCACTTTCGCCCGCCGAAAAGAAGATGGCGACGACGGTCGACGCCGCGCAAGAACGCGACATTGCGCTGCTCCAGAAGCTGGTCGACCAGAATAGCGGCAGCCGGAATTTCGAAGGTGTGCGCGCGGTGGCCGCGATGATGCAGGCGGAGCTGGAGCCCTTGGGCTTCGCCGTGCGCTGGGTGCCGATGCCGGAGACCGGCCGTGCCGGCCATCTCGTCGCCGAGCATAAGGGCAGGGGCAAGCATATCCTGCTGATCGGACACATGGACACGGTGTTCGAGAAGGACAGCCCATTCCAGACGATGACTCGTCATGGCGACACGGTCGAAGGCCCGGGCGTCAACGACATGAAGGGCGGGCTCGTCATCATGGTCTCGGCGCTGCGCGCGATGCAGGCGGCGGGCACGCTCAAGGATGCCGACATCAGGATCGTGCTGTCGGGGGATGAGGAAAGTTCGGGCCGTCCGCTCGCGCTGGCGCGCGCCGATATGATCGCGGCGGGCAAATGGGCCGACGCGGCGCTCGAATTCGAGGTGCTGGCGCAGGATCATGGCCAGGACGTGGGCTCGATCTCGCGGCGCGGCTCGATCACCTGGACGCTCACCACGACCGGCCATACCGGCCATTCGGCGGGGATTTTCGGCAAGGAGGACGGGTTCGGCGCCAATTACGAACTCGCGCGGATCATCGACAGCTTCCGTCGCGAGCTGCGCGAGCCCAATCTTACCTACAGCGTCGGAATCATGCTCGGCGGCGTCACCGTCAGGCCGTCCGCCACGACCGAGGAAGCCGCCGGCGGCACCGCGCAGGGCAAGGGCAATATCATCGCGGGGCAGGGCTATGCGACCGGCGATATCCGCGCTTTGTTACACCGACGGGCTGGACGGAACGGGCGCCGCCGGCAATGGCGCGCATGCGATCGGCGAGACAGCGGACCTCACCAGCTTCCCCCGCCAGGAGAAACGCGCCGCGATCCTGATGACGCGGCTGGCGCGGCAAAAATCCGCCAAGCGCTGATTTTTGCCATTCGGCCGACTTCCCTCTAGGGGGCCGGTCTGTCGGCGGCAAAGACCGTCGCGATACTCCTCACCAACCCCGATGGCGCGAAATCGCTCCGAATCGCGTTGTTCCGTGATCGCACCCCATGAAAGAGCCTGTTTCCTATGCCTCCATTCAAAGACCCCAGCTTTCAGGATCGCGCCGCCAGCGCCGCGCAGGCCAGGGAACGCGCGCTTGCCAAGCTCCGGGCCAAGCCGGGCCGAGCAGCGTGCCCGCGCGGCCGAGATCGCGGCCGCCAACGCGCGCCCGGAGCTGACCGAGGCCGAGAAGAAAGCCGCGCGCGACGCGCGTTATGCCGCGCGCAAGAATCGCGCGGGCCGCTAAAGGTTGATCCCGCTCGAGCTGATCGACACCGCCGACCTTCCCGATGGCGGCACGCTGCGCCTGATGCGGCGCGGGCAGGACTTCATGATCCTGTTTGGCCGCAACGAACTGATGAGCAGCCGCCTGCGCGGGTCGGAAGAGGCGCTGGCAACCTTGTCCTACGCACGTTTAGGTGGACGGCCGCATCCGCATATTCTGGTCGGCGGGCTCGGCATGGGCTTCACCCTGCGTGCGGCGCTCGCCGCGATACCGGCTGACGCGCGCATCACCGTCGGCGAGCTGCTGCCGAAGATCGTGGAATGGGCGAAAGGGCCGCTCGCGCATCTGTTCGGCGACAGCCTCGACGATCCGCGCGTCGCCGTCGAGGTGCGCGATGTCTATGAGCTGATCGCCGGATCGCGCGCCGCCTATGACGCGATCCTGCTCGACGTGGACAATGGCCCGGACGGCCTGATCCATCTCGCCAACGATCGGCTGTACGGCAAAGAGGGGCTTCGGGCCGCCCATGCGGCGTTGCGGCCGGGCGGAGTGCTGGCGATCTGGTCGGCCTATCCTGACAAGCCTTTCACCGATCGGCTGGGGCGCGCGGGGTTCCAGGTCGATGAAGTGAAGGTTCGCGCCACCGGCGGCCGAAAAGGCGCGCATCACGTCATCTGGCTTGCGATACGCAGTTAGCTCACCTTGATCTGGCCGCCCCTTCGGCCCACATGCACCCCATGCTGATCGAGACCGAAACCACGCCCAATCCGGCGACGCTCAAATTCCTCCCCGGCCGTGCCGTGATCGAATCGGGGCCTCCGCGCGACTTCGCCGATGCGGACGAGGCGGGGGCTTCGCCGTTGGCGGAGGCATTGTTCGGGCTGGGCGATGTCGCGGGCGTCTTTTACGGGCGCGATTTCATCGCGGTGACCGCGGGCGAGGGCGCCGACTGGCGCGATCTCAAGCCGCAGGTGCTTTCGATCCTGCTCGACCATTTCTCGTCGCAGGCGCCTTTGTTCAAGGCGGGTACGGCGGGCGATATCCATATCGACGACGGCGCCGACTGGGCCGAGGATCCCGAGGATGCGGACATCGTCGCGCAGATCAAGGAACTGATCGACACGCGCGTCCGCCCCGCCGTCGCCAATGACGGCGGCGACATCGTCTATCGCGGCTTCGACAAGGGCGTGGTCTATCTGGCGATGCACGGCGCCTGCTCGGGCTGTCCCTCCTCGACCGCCACGCTGAAACAGGGCATCGAGCAACTGCTCAAACATTATGTGCCCGAAGTGACCGAGGTCCGCGCGGCCTGAACCCGCCCGAACAAGGGGAAGATCATGACCACGCCGCTCAACGACGAGGCGCTCGATCGCGTCTTCCGCACCGCGCGCACCTATAACGGCTACACCGACGAGCCCGTGCGCGAGGATCAGCTTCGCGCGATCTGGGATCTGCTCAAATGGGGTCCGACCTCGGCCAATCAGGAGCCGTTGCGTATCGTCTGGTGCGTCAGCCAGGACGCCAAGGACAAGCTCGCTGAATTTTGCTCGGCGCAGAACGCGCCGAAGGTGCGCAAGGCGCCCGTCACCGCCATTCTGGCGATGGACTTGGAATTCTACGAAAAGCTGCCCAGGCTGTTCCCGCATGTCGATGCGCGCGCCTGGTTCCTGGGCAATGACGGGCTGATCCAGGAATCGGCGTTCCGCAATAGCAGCTTGCAGGGCGCCTACTTCATTATCGCCGCGCGAATGCTCGGGCTCGATACCGGGCCGATGTCCGGCTTCGACACCCACAAGGTCAACGAGGCCTTCTTCGCCGGCACCAGCTACCGCGCCAATTTCATCTGCACGATTGGCCATGGCGATCCGGAGAGCATCTTCGGTCGGCATCCGCGGCTCGACTTTGACGAGGCGAACCAGATACTCTGACGTCGATGATCGTATTGGTGATCGAGACGGCGACCGCCGCCTGCTCGGTGGCGCTGCTCGATGGCGACCGCGTTGTCGCCGCGCGTCACGAGCTGGTCGGGCGCGGGCATGCCGAACGGCTGGTGCCGATGATCGGCGAGGTCCTCGACGAGGCCGGTGTGAATCGCGCCAACCTGATCCAGGTCGATTGCGGGCCGGGCAGCTTCACGGGTATTCGGGTGGGCATTGCCGCGGCGCGCGGATTGTCGCTTGCCTGGGGCGTGCCCGTTGCCGGCTTCAGCGCATTGTCGTTGATCGCGGTCACGGCCAGGGAGGATGTCACGGTGGCGATCACGGGAGGGCATGGCGAACTGTTCGTCCAACGCTTCGAACATGCGCCCTTCGCTGCGGCCGACGCGCTTCGGTCGCTGCGCCCGGAGGCCGCGGCCGATCTGATCGCGGACGATCTGGTGCTGGGGTCCGGGGCGGAAGCTCTGGTCGCGGCGCGTGGCACGGGCAGGGCGCAAGCAGCCTTCCCCAATGCCGTCGACGCGCGCCTGCTGCCGGCGGAGCTAACCAGTCTCGCCGCTGTGCCGCTCTATGGCCGCGCGCCCGACGCGAAGATCCCGCAATGACCGTCACGCTGCGCGAGAGCGATGAGGGCGACATCGACCTGCTGATGCAGGTAATGAACAATGCGTTCGATCCGCTGTTCGGGGAGGCCTGGAACACCGGCCAATGCCT
>JAEKMC010000025.1 GCA_019508115.1 Sphingomonas sp. | reverse complement strand
TGCCGCCTTGGCCTGATATTCGGCGCGCAGCGCCTCGGCTTCGGCCCGTAGCTTGGACGCTTCGTCGAGCTGCTCGCGGATTCCCGCGATCTTCTTGTCGAGCGCGCGCCCGATCGCCTTGGGCACGCCCTTCCAGATCATGATCGCGAAGATGATGATCATCGCGAGGGCGACCCAGCCGCCCGGGTTCAGGCCGAACGCTGTCGCTTCGGCATGTTCAATCGCACCGGGATTGGCGACTGTGGCGGCGTTGATCGGGGCGCTCATCGATTAGTCCTTACGCGCCGAGCGCGGTCTTGACCGCCTTGGCGGCGGCACGCTTGTCGACATTGAGGCCGGAAACCTTTGTGACGATCTCCTGCGCGGCCTCGACCGCGACCGCCTCGACACCGGCAATCGCCTCGTCCCGTTGCGCCCGCAGCTCGGCCTCGGCCTGTTCGACCTTGGCGGCGATTTCCGCATCGGCCTTCTTCACGCGCTTTTCGGCGGCGAGGGCGGCTTCGGTCTTGGCTTTGGCCGCAGCAGCCTGAGCTTCGCCGCGCGTAGCGGCGAGCCTGGCCTGATAGGCGTCGTCGGCGGAATCCGCCTCGGCACGCGCGCTCTCAGCGGCGGCAAGGTCGCCTTTGATCTTCGCGTCACGATCCTCGATCGTGCGCTCGATCTTCGGCAGCATCGCCCGGCCGATGCCGAAATAGATCAGCGCGAACACCACCACCAGCCAGAACAGCTGGGAAGCATAGATTGCGGAGACCTGATCTATCTGCGGCATCGGCCGGCGTGCCCCGTCGACTTACTTGACGACGAACAGGATCAGGATCGCGACGACGAACGCGATCAGGCCCAGAAGTTCGGCGGCGGCGAAACCGATGAACAAACGGCCCTGCTGACCGTCGGCGGCACCCGGATTGCGCAGCGCGCCCTCGAGGAACGAGCCGAACACGTTGCCGACGCCGATGGCGGCCATGCCGACACCGATAGCCGCTAGGCCGGCGCCGATCACCTTTGCAGATGCGAGATCCATGATTGTCTTCCCTTCTTGGTATTCGTTGGACTTAGTGGAGATTGATGGCGTCGTTCAGATAAAGCGACGTCAGAAGCGCGAACACATAGGCTTGAATGGCCGCGACGAGTAGCTCGAGCGCCGACACGCCGACGATCATCAGCATCGAAAGAAAGCTGACCAGAGCCCCCAACGGCGTGTGCGAATTGATGCCCTGCACGACGAAGCTGGCGAACACGTCGAGCAGGATATGCCCCGCCGTCATCGCCACGAACAGTCGCAGGCCAAGGCTGAAGGGACGCACGAAGAAGCTGACGAACTCGATCGGTGCGACGATGATCAGGATGTACCAGGGCGTGCCATGCGGCACGAACAGCGAGAAGAAATGCAGGCCATGCCGCCAGAAGCCGACCACCAGCACGATTCCGAAGCTGAAGAAGGCGAGCAAGGCGGTGAGCGAGATGTGGCTCGTCACGGTGAAGGGATGCCAGCCGGGCACGATTCCGAGCGGGAACAGGCCGATCAGGTTGGCGAACAGCAGGAACATGAAGAGCGAGAAGATATAGGGCACGAACTTCTTGCCCTCGGGCCCGATGTTCGTCTGCATCATGTTCATGATGAAGCCGGTCATGCCCTCGACCGCGGCCTGCCAGCGGCCGGGCACCAGCTTGCGCTGCATGCCGCCCAGCATGAACAGCCACAGCAGGCCTGCCGTGACGAACATGAACAAAGCGGAATTGGTGAAGCTGATATCATAACCGTGCAGCACGAGCTTCTGGCCGAACATCGGTTCGACCAGGAACTGGTGCATAGGATCGATACCGGACCCTTCAGCCGCCACTCTTCTACCCCTGCTTATGCAGCAAGCGCCCGGATCACTCCGGACGCTGTTGCGAAATCCGATAAATATTCCGGAAGGCGACGATGACCCCAAGGATCAGCATCACCAACAGGAGCCAGGGCGAAGTGCCGAACAGCCGGTCGAGAAACCAGCCGAGCAACGCTCCGCCTGCAGGACCCGCGATCAGCTCGGTCAGAACCCTGCTACCCTGCTTGTAGCCCGTTCGGGGCTTAGCCGGCGCTGCTTCTGTCCGTGCCTTTTCGGCGCCAGCCGCGGCCTTGAGCCGCGCATCCAGCTGGGAGAGCCGGACGTCCCGCATGGGATTTTCGTCGCCGATCGGATCCTGTCCGGGGTCTTTCGCCGCCACGCCATCCTCCTGCAGACCCGTTACTGGGGCCGGCCGACGGCCGCGCCGGCGGGCGTCCCCGTCAGGCGCGGTCCCTTTAGCAGGGGGGTAGGCCAAGTCAACTTTGGGGTGATTTTCCTGTGCGGCACGCTAGCGTCACGCCACAATGAGCGAACCCGACCCCGCAAACGACGCCTCAGGCCACCGCGCGCGGTTGCGTCAGCGGCTGATCGAGGGCGGCTCCGATGCGCTGCTCGATCACGAATTGCTCGAATATCTGCTCACACTCGCGATTCCCCGACGCGACACCAAGCCGCTCGCGCGGAGCCTGATCGCCGCATTCGGCAGCCTGGCCGCGGTTTTCACCGCTGACGCCGAATCGCTCCGGCGCGCGGATCTTACCGATGGCATGATCGGCGCGATCAAGATCGCGCAGGCTTCGGCGGTGCGATTGCTCAAGAGCGAGGTCGCGGCGCGCCCCGTGCTGGGAAGCTGGCAGGCGCTGACCGATTATCTCCATGTCGCGATGGCGCATCGCATGAACGAAAGCGCGCGCGTCCTGCATCTCAACTCGCGCAACATGCTGATCCGCGACGAGCTCATCTCCGAGGGGTCTGTCGATCAGGCGGCGGTCTATGTGCGCGAAGTCGCCCGGCGCGCGCTCGAACTGGGATCGGCCGCGATCATCCTGGTGCACAATCATCCGAGCGGAGACCCCTCCCCCTCGCGCCAGGACATTGCGCTCACCAAGGAGATTATCGGCGCATTGAAGCCGTTCGGCATCCAGGTGCACGACCATGTCGTGATCGGATCGGGCGGCCATGCCAGTCTGCGTTCGCTGGGCCTGCTTTGACGCTTTGTTGAATACGGAAGCCACGGTTGCTACCGGGCCCCGCGACTCTTTCACAGAAGGCCTGCTCCATGGTTCCCCGTTATTCGCGTCCCGAGATGGTTGCCATCTGGGAGCCGCAGTCCCGCTTTCGCATCTGGTTCGAGATCGAAGCGCACGCGACCGAGGCACTGGGCGAACTCGGCGTGGTGCCTAAAAGCGCGGCCAAGGCCTTGTGGGACTGGTGGGCGACCAATCCTGAGATCGACGTGGCCGCGATCGACGCGATCGAGGCGGTCACCAAGCATGACGTGATCGCCTTCCTGACCTGGGTCGCCGAACAGGTCGGCGACGAAGCGCGCTTCATGCACCAGGGCATGACCTCGTCCGATGTGCTCGACACCTGCCTCGCGGTGCAGCTGGCGCGCGCGAGCGACCTGCTGCTCGCCGATATCGACAAGTTGCTGGAGGTGCTGAAGCGCCGCGCCTTCGAGCATAAGTTCACCCCGACGATTGGGCGCAGCCACGGCATCCATGCCGAGCCCGTCACGTTCGGGCTCAAGCTTGCCGAGGCCTATGCGGAATTCAGCCGCAACAAGGCGCGGCTCCAGGCCGCGCGCGCCGATATCGCGACCTGCGCGATTTCGGGCGCGGTCGGCACCTTCGCCAATATCGACCCGCGCGTGGAGGCGTATGTCGCCGCTAAGCTGGAACTCGCGGTCGAGCCGGTCTCGACCCAGGTCATCCCGCGCGACCGCCACGCAATGTTCTTCGCGACCCTGGGCGTGATCGCCTCGTCGATCGAGCGGCTCGCGGTCGAGGTTCGCCACCTTCAGCGCACCGAGGTATTGGAGGCCGAGGAATATTTCTCGCCCGGGCAGAAGGGCTCGTCGGCGATGCCGCACAAGCGCAATCCGGTACTGACTGAAAACCTGACCGGACTCGCGCGCATGGTGCGTGGCTATGTCACGCCCGCGCTCGAAAATGTCGCGCTTTGGCACGAACGCGACATCAGCCATTCCTCGGTCGAACGCTATATTGGCCCCGACGCCACGATCACGCTCGATTTCGCGCTCGCGCGGCTGACCGGCGTGATGGACAAATTGCTGGTCTATCCCGATCGGATGATGCGCAACCTCGATAAGATGGGCGGCCTCGTCCATTCGCAGCGGGTCCTGCTCGCACTGACGCAAGCCGGCGTCAGCCGCGAGGACAGCTACCGGCTCGTCCAGCGCAACGCGATGAAGGTCTGGGAATCCGACGGCGCCTTGTCGCTGCTCGAACTGCTCAAGGCCGATCCCGAAGTGACCGCGGCGCTACCCCCGGCCGAGATCGAGGAGAAATTCGATCTTGGCTACCATCTGCGGCAGGTCGACACGATCTTCGACCGCGTCTTCGGCTGACCAAAGTCTCGCCGTCCGCGGAAGCGCCTCTTTGCCTCCGCTGGCGGCGATCCGGTTAATGGATTTCCGAGGAAACGTGATTCGGTAGGCGCATCGCCAGCCGCTCGATCACCAGGGAAAGATGCGCTGCCAGCGCAATCTCATTCTCTTCCATCAACATGGTGTCTGCCTGCCTGAGAAGGACAAGGCACTCTTCGATCTTTGTATTGGACATGACGCTTACTCTACACTGCACCCCCGAACTGGCGGCGTAGTTACCTTATACATAATCATTGCCTGTCGCGCCAGTTAGCGGGCCCAAACAGATTGCTCGAAATTGCATGGTTAACGGTCTGGTAACCATATAAACGCCGGAATCGCCGCCAAAAATGCGGCTATCCCGGCATCGCCGTTTACCATGGTTTCTTGACCGTTTCGGTTCAATGTCCGGCCTGCGGACCTCGTTTCAGCCCCGAAAGCGCGAGCTGCTCGTCGATCTGGCCCAGCAGGCGATCGAGTCCCGCCTGATCCCGAGCCTCGGCCCGCGCCACCAATACGTCCTGCGTGTTCGATGCACGCAGCAGCCACCAGCCGTCCGTCGTGTTGACGCGCGCGCCGTCGGTACGGTTGACCTCGGCGCCCGCTGTCTCCAGCCGGTCGAGTATCTCGTCCACCACCGCGAATTTGCGACTCTCGTCGACCTGGAAACGCATCTCGGGCGTATTGACCAGGTTCGGCATGGCGTCCTTGAGCGCGGTCAGCGATCCGCCCAGCATGCGCACCGCGCCGATCAGGCGGATAGCGGCATAAAGCGCGTCGTCGAAGCCGTACCATTCGTGACGGAAGAAGATGTGGCCCGACATCTCGCCGGCGAGCGGGCTGTCGGTCTCCTTCATCTTGACCTTGATCAGGCTATGACCTGTCTTCCACATCAAGGGCTTGCCGCCCAACTCTGCGATCCGATCATAAAGCGCCTGGCTCGCCTTGACGTCGGCGATGATGGTCGATCCCGGCTCGGCGCGCAGCACCGGCTCGGCAAGGATCGAAAGGATCTGGTCGCCCCACACCACCCGGCCCTGCCCGTCGATCGCGCCGATGCGATCGGCGTCGCCATCGAAGGCGATGCCGAAGTCGAGCCCCTTGTCCGCGACCAGCGCCTTCAGGTCGGCGAGGTTCTTCTCCTCGGTCGGGTCGGGGTGATGGTTGGGGAAGCTGCCGTCGATCTCGGTATAGAGAAGATGATGCTCGCCCGGCAGCTTGGCGACGAGCTTCTCGAGAACACGACCGCCCGAGCCATTGCCATTATCCCAGCCGATCCGGAAGGCGCCGCCTGAATAACCCGCGAACAGGCGGTCGACATAAAGATCCTCGATATCCGCATCGGTGACCTCGCCGGTCCCCTCGTCCCAGTCGCCGTCCGCCGCCATCTTGCCGATCGACTGGATCTGCTCGCCGAAGAACGGCCCGTGCTGCAGCACCATCTTGAAGCCATTGTAATCGGCGGGATTATGGCTGCCCGTGATCTGGATCGCGCCATCCACTTCGAGCGTGGCTTCGGCGAAATAGAGCATCGGCGTGGGACCGATCCCGATCCGCACGACATCGACGCCGCTTTCGGTCAGGCCGCGCACCAGCTCGTCGCGCAGGCTTGGCGAAGAAACGCGCCCGTCCCAGCCCACAGCGACCCGCGTGCCGCCGGCGCGGCGAACGTGCGTCGCAAAGCCGCGGCCGATCGCATATGCGTCCTCGACACCCAGCGTCTTCCCGACAATTCCGCGAATGTCATATTCCCGCAGCGAGGTCGGATCGAAACGATGGGTCATGCAAGTCTCCTTTGGCGAGCGGCGCGTGCCGTTCGGATCGAATAGGTTCAAGCCTGGCGAGAGCCCGTGTCGCACGGGACCGCGATTCCCCCCACTAGACGCACGACACCGTTACGGGTTCAACCCCGGTAACGCAGCAAAATGTCGCGCGCTGCGTTGACCTGACGCGTTAAGTCGGCCGAACCGCCGACGTCGGGGTGGACGCGCGCGATCAGGCGCCGGTGCGCGGCACGGATTTCCTCGGGCGTGGCGTCGATCGACACATCCAGCAGTTGGCGCGCCTCCTGGTGCGTCATCCGGCCGGAGCTGGTTTTTCCCAGCTTGCCGCCCTTGCGGAACCAGAACCACCAACCCGCCGCCCCCAGGCCGAGCAGGCCGAGTGGCGAATGACTGCCGAGCATCTTGAGCCCGATCAGCGCTGCGACGACCGCCAGCACGTCGCTGATCCGCATCGCCTGCGGATCGCGTGTCTTCCAGGCCCAATAGAGAATAGCCGCGACCGCCAGCAGCGTCAGGTCGATGATCACGCGGCCTGCGTTTCGCGTCGCGACTCGGCATCGTCCGGTAACTGCAGCCCGGCGATAAGCTCCCGCAGCTCGCCGCGTGCCGCGACATGGGCCAGCCCGGCATCCTCGCCGATGGCGCCAAGATCGAGCAGGGTCAGCCCCTTCGGAAAGAGTTCGCGATAGATCACGCGTTCGGACAGGCCGGGAATGACGCGAAAGCCGACCCGCTTGGAAAGCTCGGCTAGCGCGGCGGCGACGCGACGCATGTTACGCGCTTCCAGATGCTGGAGCCGGTTGCGGAGCACGACCCAATCGACCGTACCGCCGTCGCGCATCGCGCGGAGCTTGCGCGCCTGCCATACCAGTTCGGCATAAAAGCTCGGGCGCTGGACCTTGTAATTGTCTGGATCGACTTGGCCGATCAGATCGAGATCGACGAAGCTGTCGTTGATCGGCGTGACCAATGTGTCGGCGGTGACCAGTGCGCCGCGAACGAACGGATCGTCGCGCCCGGGCGTATCGACGACCAGGAAGTCGGCGCCGTCAGCGATCGCGTTCATGTGATCCTCGATCGAGACGTTCTGCGTCGGATCGAATGTATCATAACGGGGCATGGCCAGTTTGAGCCCGTCGCGCTGTATCAAGGCCACCCGGTTGTCGAGATAGCGCGCCATCGTACGCTGCCGGGTGTCCAGATCGAGCGCCGCGACCTTATGCCCCCTCGCCGCGAGCGCGACCGCGGTATGGACCGCGCTGGTCGATTTGCCCGAGCCCCCCTTCTCGTTCGCGAAGATGATGCGATGCGCGGTCATTCTGCCCCCTCTTCTGTAGCCTCTCCAACCCGATCCGTTCCCGATAAGGCGCAACGACGCTCAAGTCCCCGCGAAAATCGTCGTTAATGGGGCAGAGAGCAAGTTTTGTGGGGATAATCGGTCATGGCACGGATGGTGCGGATTGAGGATCTGGCGGGTAGCGCGGCCGGCGGCGACGAGGTCGCGGCGTTCGAACTCGCCATGTGTTATGCCAGCGGCAGCGGCGGCGTCACGGTCGATCTGGTTCAGGCGCATTGCTGGTTCAACGTGGCGGCGGCGTGCGGCTATCGGGCCGCGCAGGACTGGCGCCACGAGATCGCGACGGAAATGAGCGCGCGTGAAGTGATCGAGGCGCAGAAGCTCGCGCGTGCGACGCTCGCTGGCATGTTCCGCAAGGCTGCTTAGAGCGATTTCGAGCCGGGTGGAATCACCCGGCGACTCGGAAATCGCGGAAAAACAACAAGCTAGAGTGAGCGTTCCGATGCAATCGGAGCGCTCACTCTAGCTCTTCCGATAAGGCGATTCCTCGGCCAAAACCTCAATGTTGGCGGCGATCATACGCCGCTCTTCCTCGAGATAATCCGCAACCGCGCGGCGGAAGGCGGGGTCCGGAATATAATGCGCCGAAAATGTCGGCGTTGGCAGATAACCCCGTGCCAGCTTGTGCTCGCCTTGCGCGCCCGCCTCGACCGTCTTGAGGCCACGTGCGATCGCGACGTCGATCGCCTGATAATAACAAAGCTCGAAATGGAGGAAGGGCACCTCCTCCGTGCAGCCCCAATAGCGGCCGTAGAGCCTCTCCTTGCCGACCAGGTTGAGCGCGCCGGCGATCGGCTCGCCGTCCCGCAAAGCCAGCATCAGGATGACCTTGTCGCCCATCCGGCGGCCGAGCAGGCTGAAGAAGCTGCGGGTGAGATAGGGCCGGCCCCATTTTCGCGATCCGGTATCCTGGTAGAAACGCCAAAAGGCGTCCCAATGCTCCTCCTCGATCGCCTCGCCGGTCAGGTGCAGGAATTCCAACCCCTCGCGTGCCGTCGCCCTTTCCTTCCGGATCGCCTTGCGCTTGCGCGACGAGAGCGCGCCGAGGAAGCCGTCGAAATCGGCATAATCGCGGTTGAACCAGTGAAATTGCCGGTCGGCCCGGATCAACCAGCCCGCCGCCTGGAAAAAATGGAGCTGGTCGCCCGCGATGAACGTCGCGTGCGCCGACGACAAATCGTTCTGCTGCACCACCGCTTCGGCCGCGGCGAGCAGCGCCGGCGCAAGCGCCTGGTCGCGCAGCAACAGGCGCGGCCCCGGCACGGGCGAGAAAGGCGCCGCAATCTGCAATTTTGGGTAATAGGACCGCCCTGCCCGCTCCCAGGCATCAGCCCAGCCGTGGTCGAAGACATATTCGCCCTGGCTGTGGCTCTTGGCATAGGCCGGCAGGATCGCCGCGGCTGCTCCGTCGGGGCCGTCGATCGCGATCGGCACGGGCTGCCAGCCCGTATGCGCGATCGCGCTGCCCGAATCCTCGAGCGCGCTCAGGAAAGCATGGCTGACGAAGGGATTGTCGTCGCCGGCGCAGGCATCCCATTCGGATGCGCCGAACGCGGCGATGCCGTCGGCCATGCGCGCGACGACCTGATCCATGCGCCTCGGCCTCTTACGCCTTGACGGCGACGACCGCGTCGATCTCGACGATCGCGTTCAGCGGCAGCACCGGCACACCGACGGCACTGCGCGCATGCCTGCCCGCTTCGCCGAACACCGCCTGCATCAGCTCGGACGCGCCATTGGCTACCTTTGGCTGCGCGGTGAAATGCGCGCTCGAGGAGATGAACACGCCCAGCTTGACGATGCGTTCGACCCGATCGAGCGAGCCGAGCGCCTTCTTGATCTGCGCGAGCAGCATCACGCCGCAGCGTTCTGCCGCCAGCTGCGCATAGGTTTCATCCTGGTCCTCGCCGCAGCGGCCCGTCATGAGCTGGCCGTCGCGAAAGGGGAGTTGCCCGGAGATGTGGAGAAGGCCGTTGGCCTCCACCGCCGGCACATAAGCCGCGACGGGTGCGGCGGGTTCGGGAAGCGTGATGCCGAGTTCGGCCAGGCGGGTATCGATGCTCATGGCGGCGCCCTTCGGCCTGCGCGCGGCCAGCGTCAAGCGGTTGCGGCGCGCCCTGCCGCCCGATAGCGGCATGTCATGGCCGCCGACCCCGATCTGATCGCCTTGTTCGCCCGCGGATGGGCGCTGACGCGCAATGTCGCGCCGCCCGCGCCGCTTCGTGGCGGGCTTTATATCGAAGTCGGGAAGCCCGATGAGAAAGCGCGCTACCTCTTCGCGACATTCGAGCCGGACGTGATTGCCGAGCTGGCGCGAACGATACACGAGCCGTGGGTCTATCTGAAAATCTGCGAAACTCCCAACAAAGTCCGCGCGGTCCTCCCACCTGGGTGGATCATCCGCGAACCCGAAGGGTGGATGATGACGTGCGCAATCGCTCTGGCCCCGGTGCAGGTTTCGAAAGCCTATGTGCTTTCGATCGAAGAATTGGGTACTGCGGTGTTCCAGGCGACGATCCGTCACGGAGGCGAGATTGTCGCCAGCG
>JAEKMC010000078.1 GCA_019508115.1 Sphingomonas sp. | reverse complement strand
AGTTTCCTGATCCGCATCGCCCCCCGGCCTTCTCGGCCCCTTAGCCGATCAGCCGCCGGTCGCCCGGGTCAACGCCTGGTCCAGCTGCGGCCAAATCTCGCTGCCGATGTCGGACTCCCACACGGTGCCGTTGATCACGAAGCTCGGGGTCATAGTGATCCCGTCCGCGGCATATTTGTTGGTCCACGCGGTGATCTGATCGGTCGCCTTCTGGTTCGAAAGGCAGGCATCGGCCTGTGCCCGCGGCAGGCCGCGCGCGCCGAAGAAGCCGTAAAGACCGCCAATCTCCGCCTGCGCCTTGAAATTCTCGGCGGGCGGAAGCGCAGCGATCCGTTGTTGTTCGGCAGGCGACATGGCGATGAACTTCTTCATCATGTCGTCTTGCTGCGCATAAAGCTGTTCGGTCAGCGCGAAGAACGGCTCAGGCCCGCGGCAGCGCATCAGCAAAGTCAGCGGCGCATCCATCGAGTGGATCAGGAAGGACCGGAACTCCCAACTCACCTTGCCGGTCGCGACATATTTGGACTTGAGCGGATCGGCGCCCGTCTCTTCGAAATGCTTGCAATGCGGGCACGAGAAAGAGGCATATTCGACCAGCTTCACCGGCGCGTTGGGGTTGCCCATCACATAGCCGCCCTCGGGCGTCTCGGAGACGATATCGGTCCATTGCTTGCCCGGCGGGGGCGGCACCGCCGCGATCGGCCCATGCGATTCCACCACGTTGGTGGCGGTGTTGTCCGATTTCTTGGAACAGCCGGCAAGCGCGACGGCGATCAGGGCGGCGGCGGCAAAAGAGCGTTTCATTATCGTGCGGTCTTTCGTGGCGAAGAAGGATGATGAAGCGCGGCGGCAAGCGCTGCGTCAAGGCTGTGCCAGTCGGAGATCCCGGAGTTCAATTGATCGTTGATCATGAAGGCGGGGGTGCCGGTCATTCCCGGCTTGCGCCAGGCCTCATTCGCCTGGGCCTCGACCAGCGTCTGCTCGTCATGATTGGCCAGGCAGGAATCGATCTTCGCCGGCGTCATGCCGAACACCGTGTCGAAACCCGCGCCGCGTGCCAGCTTGGGCAGGAGTTGCGCGGGCGTCAGGCCTTCGGCCGACTCGATCTTAGACCAGGCCTGCGCGCGTGCAAACCAGCTATCCTGCTGCGCCAAGACCTTCGGCAGCACCGTGAAGAAGGTGCGCGGCCCGTCGCAACGCGCCAGCAGCGACCCGGCATAATCGAACCCGTCACGCAGGGCATGACGCACCTCGTAGCTGACCAGCCCGGGGCGCACATATTTGGCGGTGAAGGGCGGGATCGCCTCATTTTCGAAATGCGCGCAATGCGGACAGGTCAGCGACAGATATTCGACGAGCCGTACCTTGGCGTCGGGATTGCCCAACAGGAAAGCACCCGACGGCAGGCGCGTGACGGTGGCCGCCCAATCCTGGGACGGTGCGCGCGTCGCGGTA
The DNA here is from genome assembly GCA_019508115.1 of Sphingomonas sp. GTDB lineage: Bacteria > Pseudomonadota > Alphaproteobacteria > Sphingomonadales > Sphingomonadaceae > Sphingomonas_I. Next base: position 28,542 of record JAEKMC010000078.1, on the reverse strand, counting down.
GGCGCTTTGTGGACCGGCTTATGCGCGGGAGCGGCAGCGAGCTGCACGGGCAGGACCGCGATCAGCAGAGCGAGCAGACAGCGTGTCGGATTCAATCGTTGCTTCCCTTGTTGAGCCGCACGCCGACGATCGGCGGACCGTCGGAGGCCGCCACCGCACCCGCGAGCGCGGAGAGGACGGCGTGAAGTTCCGGATCGGCGATATTGCGAAGCGAATCACCGAGGTCGGCCGGGATCGGACGCAGCGAGGGCGGCGGCGCGCGCAGTCTCGGCGCCGCCATGACGGCCTGGCGAATCACGATCCTCGAGACGGCGGCATAACCGAAGAACTGATTGACCCGCTCCATGATCGCGGGCGCGACATGCTGCATCATCGGCGCATGCGCGCCCGTCACGCCCAGCGTGAGCGTGCCATCTGACTTCTTGCCGTGCGGAAAGCGGATCGATTCGGGCGCCGACACTTCGGCATAGCGCGCGCCGACAATTTCTCCCCAGCGGCTGACGATCGCCGACTGGACGAACCCGAAGCGTCTGAAGGCGGCTCCGCCAACGTCGGGCAAGAGATCGCCCACCGCGCGCTGGCCACGACGGCGCGGCTCGTCTTTGGGTGGTTTCGCCCGACTCTTCCGTTCCGTCATGGCTCAGCCCATGCCATAGCAGCGCCATGTCCGTCGATAGCGGTTCGGAACCGTCCGCCGCACTCCTTGCCTGGTATGATCGCCATGCCCGCCGCCTGCCCTGGCGCGCGGCCAGGGGAGCAACGCCCGATCCCTACCGCGTCTGGCTGTCGGAAGTGATGCTGCAGCAGACCACGGTCGCGGCGGTGAAATCCTATTTCGAGACCTTCACGACGCGCTGGCCGACCGTCGCTGATCTCGCCGCCGCGCCCGAGGACGCCGTCATGAGCGCTTGGGCAGGGCTTGGCTATTATGCCCGCGCGCGCAATCTGATCGCCTGCGCAAGGCTGGTCGCGGCCGAGGGCGGGCAATTTCCCGATACCGAAGAGGGCTTGCGCGCACTGCCCGGCATCGGCCGCTACACCGCCGCCGCGATCGCCGCGATCGCCTTCGGCCGGCGCGCGGTGGTGGTCGACGCCAATGTCGAGCGCGTGGTTACGCGGCTGTTCGCGCTCGAACAGCCGCTGCCCGCCGCGCGGCCGGAGATCGGCCGGCTCGCCGACCAGATAACGCCCGCCGCCCGCGCAGGCGATTTCGCACAGGCTATGATGGATCTGGGCGCGACCATTTGCACCCCGCGCAATCCCGCCTGCGCGCTTTGTCCGCTCACGCAGGACTGCGCAGCCCGCAAGACCGGCGCCGCCGAAACCTATCCGCGCAAGGCGGCCAAAACCGCCAGGCCGGCACGCAAGGGCACGATATTCTGGCTCCAATCCGAAGGTGCGGTCCTGCTGGTGCGGCGCCCCGCGCGTGGCCTGCTCGGCGGGATGCGCGCGCTGCCGACCGGGCCGTGGCAGGCGGATGATCCCGGCCTCGCCGACGCGCCGACGGACGCGCCGTGGCATGAGGCGGGAGCTGGGCGGCACGTCTTCACCCATTTCGCACTCGATTATCGCCTGATGGTGGCGCGTATTTCCTCGCGTTCCAATATTGGCGAATGGTGGCCGATCGCCGAGATCGAGACCGCCGGACTGCCGACCTTATTCGCGCGCGCCGCGCGCCTTGCCCTGCCGGAGAAAGAATGAGCCTCCCCCGCGACCTTTATGTCGGTTTTACCGGATCGCCGCTCGACCGCGTCGAGCCGGCGCGTCATGACGCCGATGCGCTGTCGGCGCTCGCCGCCAATCCGGCGGCGCTATTGCTCGACATGCCGGATTATCTGCCGTCCTCCGCCGACGGCGCTTTGGTCTGGCAGCCTTTCACGCCGCTCCCCCGCGACGAAACGTTGCTGCTCGGCCTGATCGACGGCATCCCGCGTTTCGCGCGGATCGATCCTGAGGCGGTCGCGGCCCGGCGTTGGCCCGAACTGATGACCTTCCTCGATGGCCTGTCGCCCGGCGAGGCGGGCATCTATGCCGCCGCGCGATCGGTGCTCGACTGGCATGCACGCCACCGTTTCTGCGCCAATTGCGGGACCAAGACCGCGCCGCATCGGGCGGGTTGGGCACGGCTCTGCCCGCAGTGCGGCACCGAACATTATCCGCGCACCGATCCGGTCGTGATCATGCTGGCCGAATTTGAACATCGCGTGCTGGTCGGGCGTCAGCCAGGTTTCGCGCCCGGCCGCTATTCGGCGTTGGCGGGTTTCGTCGAGGTGGGCGAATCGATCGAGGAAGCGGTCGCGCGCGAGCTGCGCGAGGAAGCGGGCGTGGTCGCAACCGCGGTGCGCTACATCGCCAGCCAGCCCTGGCCGTTCCCGTCACAGTTGATGATCGCCTGCATCGCCAGCGCCACCGACGCTACGATCGCGCTCGACATGGCCGAGCTCGAAGATGCGAAGTGGGTCGACCGGGCGGAGGTGGAAAAGTCGCTGCGCGGGGATGCCGATGCCGTGTTCGGGGCCCCGCCTCGTTACGCGATAGCCAATAGCCTGTTCCGCGCCTGGCTGGCGGAGAACTAGGGTCTCAGCTTTCGAGCAGCCCGAGCGCCTTCAGCCGCTCGTCGGCGGCCTTGCGCAGCACCTTCACGAAACGCGGTGCCTCTTGCACCAGCCGCGCTTTGTCGAAGCAGGCGAACGCGCCAGCCTTGACCGCGGCCTGGGCCTTTTCGGACTTGTCCTGGGTGGATGAAGAGACGACCAGCACCGGCGCATGCGGGCCTGCGGCCAATTCCTGCAAGAACTCCATGCCGTCGATGCCGGGCAATGCCAGGTCGAGCGTGATCACGTCCGGCTGGCGTTCCTTGAGATGCTGCTTGGCCTCCTCCACGTCCGAGGCGAGGCCGACGAGATGAATGTCGCTATGACGTTCGAGGATCGACTCCATGATTCCCCGAATGATGAGGGAATCGTCGATCACAAGCACGCGGACAATACGCATCAAAGCTATCCAGTCGGCCCTGCGCTTATGTTCGGGTTTGGCCGATCGCCCGAGATAACTTCTTAAAGGACAGGTGGTTAAGGCTTTGTGAGCAACGCCTCGCGATCAATAGCCGATCTCCATCACCCGCACCTTGCCCCCGGCGCTCCTGCGGCTGCGATAGCAAGGTGTAGGTGCGCATGTGAGCGGCCGACGAAGGCCTGTTCCATGGCAGACGGCTTACCTGATCCGAATTGGAACCACTTCTATACCCATTCCGGACCGATCCGTCGCTCAGCCGACGAAGGCGCGCTCGATCACATAATCGCCAGGGTGCGCATTCGACCCTTCGGTGAAGCCGAGCGTCTCGAGCAATTCGGCGGTTTCCTTGATCATCGCCATCGATCCGCACAGCATCACCCGGTCATGCTCGGGATCGAAGCGCGCGGGCTCGGCTGCTCCATCCTTGAACAGGCGGCCGTCCGCGATCAGGACATTGATCCGGTCGCGCGTGTGGAAATCCTCGCGCGTCACGGTCGGCACGTAGGAAAGCTGGTTCGCCGCCAGCCCGTCGACCAGCGGATCGTCCGCCAGCTTGCTCTCCAGCATCTCGCGATAGGCGAGATCACTCACCCGGCGCACCGAATGGACCACGACGATCTGGTCGAACAGATCATAGACGTCGGGATCGCGGATGATCGACATCCATGGCGCAAGACCGGTGCCGGTACCGAGCAGGAACAGCCGCCGACCGGGCTTCAAGGCGTCGGTGACGAGCGTGCCGGTCGGCTTGCGGCCGAGATAGATTTCGTCGCCTTCGCGGATCTGCTGAAGCTTCGAGGTGAGCGGGCCGTCCGGCACCTTGATCGAGAGGAATTCCAGCTCCTCCGCGTAGGCCGGCGACGCGACCGAATATGCGCGCAGCAACGGCTTGCCGTTATCGCCTTGCAACCCGATCATCACGAATTCGCCCGAGCGGAAACGAAAGCTGGCCGGGCGCGTGATGGTGAAGCTGAACAGATGCTCGTTCCAATGCTTCACGCTCAGCACCTTCTCGACCGAAAGGCTGGCCGACGGCTCGAGCGGGGCGGAAACGGCAACGGTCACGTAAGAGGCCTCTTCGAAATCGGGGATCGCGGCGACTTAGGCACCACGGGTGCGCCATGCAACCTTGGCGCAGGCCTGACCAGCTAGTTTAGCTTGGCGCGGGACAAGCCGCCCGCCGGGCGCGCCTCAATTCCAGAGCACGGCCCGATAACGCTCGAAGCAGCGCAGCCCGCAGTTCAAGCGGATCAACGCGCCCTCCGCGATCGCGGTCGCGCGGCGCGGATCCTCTTCGACGAGCGGCCGCAAGGCCTCCCGATTCCAGTCCGCGCTATGCTTGAGGTCGAGCACCGCGTGCAGATCGAAATAGCGCCGCTCGCGATTGGAGAGGCCGATCCGTTTGAGCCCCTTCGCGACCAGCGCCGAGCGCCCCGGCGCGGTCAACTCGATCACGCCCAGCGCGCCCACCGAATGCCAGGCATAACGGCGGTTGGTCGCCATCGCGGTCATCGCATTGGCGAGCGCGAGGCTTTCCCAGATTGTCTGCTCGATCACCGGATCGACCGCGAGCGTTACGACCAGCGCGTCGAGCATCGGACCGTGCATGCCATCGCGCTGGCCGCGCCCCATCTCATCCCAATAATTGCGCGCGAGTTCGAGCTTGGCCCGCACCGGCAACTTGACCTGCGTCATCGCCACGAGATCGTCGAAACCCGCCTCGCCCGCGGCCTCCTGTTCGAAGAACCATTTGAGTTGCTCGGTGCTCGCTTCTTCCGCCAGCCATGGAAAGAGCGGATCGCCCTGACCAGGTCCGGTCTGCTCGAGCTGCTCGAACCAGGCGACGAATCCGTCCGGATCGGTCGGGGCCTTGGCCGCTTCATCGACGATCTCGGCGCGCAATTCCTCGAGGAAGCCCGCTTCGAGCCGCGCCATGCGCAGATCGCGCTCCATCAGCTTCCGCCAATCGGCCTCGGGAAAGCCCGGTTGAAGCCGCTCCCGATTCCAATGGGCCAGCCCGCGTTGAAACGAATCGGTTAGAAATTGAGATGAAGAATATTGATCCATGTTAGGCAGCGAGGCCATATAATTTCCTGCCTTCTCAATGGGTTTCGAACCAAAAAACGGCCTGAAACAGGGCGAAGTTCCATTAGAAGCTGAACCCGAAATGAAGGAACAACCGCCCTTTTGTTCCGTTCACAGTTCATAGTTTCGGGACGAAAGGACATCGCCATGAAGCGTTATTCCATGATCGCCGGTGCGGTCGCCCTGTCGGTCGGCCTCACCTCGCCGGTGGCCGCGCAGAGCGCCGGACAAATGGTGAAGGGCACTGCCATTGGCGCGGGCGCAGGTGCGCTTGCGGGCGCGGTTCTGCCGGGCGTCTCGACGGGCAACGGCGCGTTGATCGGCGCCGCCGGTGGCGCGCTCTACACCGCGGTGAAAAAGCATCACCATTATTATCGCGATGGCCGCGGCCGCCAATATTACATCGATAAGCACGGCTATCGTCACTATCGTTGAGCGACCAGCCTGATGAACGAAGGGCCTCGGGAGCGATCCCGGGCCCTTCTTCGTCAGTCGTAATAATCAGGGAGTTGCGCGAGCCAGTCCGCCAGCAGCCGGCGGCCGGCGTGCACTGCGGCGGGCCCCAGCCGCCCGTGATCCGCTTCGAGCGCCTGGGGATCGGTTCCCGCCGCTTCGATATATTCGCGATTCTCCAGCCACTCGGCAAAGCGCGGATCCTCGCCCATCTCGGGGTGGAACTGGAGCGCCAGCAGAAAATCGCCAATGCGGAAGGCCTGATTGGCATAAGCGTCGGTCTCGGCGAGCCGCTCGGCGCCGGAGGGCAGGTCGAACGTGTCACCATGCCAGTGCAGCACCGGCACATCCGCGACATGCCGTAGCGGCGATGCCGCTCCGGTTTCGGTCAGGCGCACCGGCGCGAAGCAGACTTCCTTGACGGGCCCGGGATAGACTCGCGCGCCGAGAGCAGCAGCGATCATCTGGCTGCCGAGGCACACACCCAGCGTCGGACGCCGCGCGGCGATGCGCATCGCGAGACCGACCACCTCGCCATCGATCCACGGGTGGGTTTCGCGCTCATATACGCCCATCGGGCCGCCCATCACCACCACCAGATCGGGCTCGAGCCAGTCGAACGAGGGGAATTCCGGGTCGCTGACGTTGACGCGATGGAATTCATATCCGGCTTGCTCGATGGGCAGACGGAAACCCGCAGCCCCTTCGAAGGGGGTGTGACGGACGATCAAAGCACGCTTCATGCATCATTCTTAGCAAGCGGCGCAGCAATGGGAAGCACAGCTCTTCTTGGCCTGGTTCAAGCGTCTACGGGGCTGGTTGTTCTCCGGGGATGAGCGACAGACGCGGCTGATAGCCCCAGCTTTCGACCTGGACGTCGCTGGTCAGCCCCAATAGTGCGTCGACGACGTCGGGCGCCGCATAGGCCTCCTGCAGCATCTCCCTTAAAGATCCGCGCGCGCGGTCCAGGTCGGACCAGCCATTGCGCGTCAGCACGAGCATATAAGCGGGAACCGCGCCCCCACGTACGGCGCGATACCAAGTCAAGGCAGAGGGCTGCGCGGTCTGCCTCGCCGCGAGCCGCGCCAGGGTCTGCTCGAACGCCCCCGTATCGCCGGGCCTGACGTGCAGGACGAAGACATCCTGGTTTGGGCCGGGCCTGCGGTCTTCGAGCGGGAGTGCCGTGGAGACTGCCCCGACCAGCTCCCATGTCTCGACGTTCAACGATTGGACGAACGGCGTAAAGTTGCGGACCGCGTCGGCACCGTCGCCCGCCGGATCGGGACGTGCATCCAGCCCAGCGTAAGTCGCGCCCGCCGTGCCATCCACGAACGCGCCTTTGCGCGCACCGGAATCCACCGTCCAGCCATACCAGACGAGCGTGTCACCATGCCCGGCATGCCAGCCGAGATGGCGCCGATATCCCTCCTCGAACCGAGCCTGGTCCTTCACCTCATAGCTGAACAGCTGGAGGATGCGTGTCGGCTGACGTGCGCGGCTTTCCTTCATCGGCGCGGCCCACGCGCTTGCTCCGGCCAGTCCGCATAATGCCGCGAAGACGTACAAGGTGATCCGCATCACAGCCTCCTCGCCGCCTTTTCTGCCATCGCCATTGTCGTTCCGGAATTCCAATGTCTGCACGCTTGAATTAAGTTCAACGGAATGATGATAGGCGCCGATCTTCGCCGTGCGGCGGTGTTTCACGCGGTAGCGGCTGCCGGAGGCATCGCCGCTGCGGCGCGGATCATCGGCAAGTCCCCGCCGGCGGTGCATGCCGATCTTCGGCGCTTCGAGCGCGATGTGGGCGTCCCGCTGATCGAACGCGCCGGCCGCGGCCTGCGCCTCACCCCCAAGGGCCGCCTGATGTTCGAGACGGTCGGCGCCGCGCTCGACTCCATCGAGCGGACGCGCTCTGCCGTGGCCGGTCCCGATCCGATTGCCGAACCTTTGCGGCTGGGCGCGGTAACCGGATTCGGCCGCTACCGGCTCGCGCCGCGCCTGCTGCGGGCATGGCCGCCTTCGCGCTCATTACGGCTGCGGAGCGGCCGGCATGACGATCTGCTCGCATTGCTGCTCGCTGGGGAGATCGATTTTGCCGTTACCTATCGGCCCGTGGTCGCGGCGCCGATCGACAGCATCGAAGTGGCGAAGGAGGATCTTGTGCTGGTCGCCGCCGCGTCGGGTGCGGGAGTTGCCGATGCCGCGCTGGCGGGCAAGCTGCCCTTTATCACCTACGACGAATATGAATATGTTTTCGCCCGTTGGTTCGCGGAGGCGCAGGGGCGGCAGCCCTCGACACTGCGCCGGCACGACCATTTCGACGAACTGGAGGAAGCGCTCGCCAGCGTGGCGGCCGGCCGCGGGGTGACGATCGCGCCTGCCGATGCCGCAGCGGCCTTCGGGCTTGCTCCGGCAGGGACGAGCTGCCGTAACACCATCTTTCTTTGCGCAACGGCCACGCGACTCCGCTCGGCCGACGCGGCCTGGATCGCCGCCTGCCTCGCCGACTGATCAATCCCCGGTCAGGATCCGGTCGACGAGCTGCTTCACCGTCGGCACGAACCCGTTCGAATAGAAGGGGTCCTGCTTGAACTTGTAGGCCGCATGGCCCGCGAACATCAGATTCTGGTCGATCGGGCCGCCATGCGCGATGTCCTGCAACGTCTTCTGGATGCAGAAGCTACGCGGATCGGCGAGTCTTCCGGTCGAATTGCCCTCGGTATCCGCCCAGGACGAGAAGCCGCACTGGCTGAGGCAGCCCATGCAATCCGCCTGGTCCTTGCGGATGATCTTCATCTCTTCGGGTGTGACGAAGACGAGCGTGTTGTCGGGCGTCTTAAGCGCGACCGTATAGCCTAACCCATCCCATTCGCGTGCGCGGTGGAGGTCGCCGAGCGTGACCCAGAAGCTCTTGCCCTTCACGCCGACGTCGAGCTTGAACTGATGGTCGCCCGCCGCCTCCAGGCTGAACGCGATCTGGCGTTCCGACCTCGCTTCAAGGTTGCGCAGGAACGGATTGCGCACCGCCGAGGAATAGAAACCCGTGGGCGAGAAACGGTGGAGCAGGATATCGCCATCGTCGAGCTCCATCAGCCGCGCTTTCCACTCGGGCGAGATGGGGCTTTCCTGCGTCAGCAGCGGCCGCGTTCCGAACTGGAAGGCAATCGCGCCAAGCTCGGGATTGTCGATCCAGTCGTTCCAGTCGCGTAAGTGCCAGACGCCGCCCGCCATGATGATCGGCACGTCCTCGCTCACGCCGCCCGCGCGCATCGTCTCGCGCAGCGCCTTGACGCGCGGATAGGGATCCTGCGGCTGGCGCGGGTCCTCGGCGTTTGAGAGGCCGTTATGCCCGCCCGCAAGCCAAGGGTCCTCATAGACCACCGCCGCCAGCCACTCGGCCGCCTTCGAATAAGCGCGCTTCCACAACGCGTTGAAGGCGCGGCCCGAGCTCACGATCGGCAGGTAATTGACGCCATAGGATGCCGCGATCTCGCTCAGCTTATAGGGCATGCCCGCGCCGCAGGTGACGCCCGCGACCAATCCCCTGGTCCGTTCGAGCACGCCATGGAGCACGCGCTGCGCACCGGCCATTTCCCACAGCACGTTGATGTTGATCGCGCCCTTGCCCCCGGCAATCTCCCAGGCGCGCTTGACCTGTTGGACCGCGCCTTCGATCGCATATTGGACCAGCTCTTCATGCCGGTCGCGACGCGTCAGCGCCCGATAGACCTGGGGAATGATCTTGCCTTCGGGATCATAGCTGTCGGCATTCACCGCGGAGACCGTGCCGATGCCGCCCGCCGCCGCCCATGCGCCGGTGCTGGCATGGTTGGAAACCGCGACGCCCTTGCCGCCTTCGATCAGCGGCCAGACTTCACGGCCAGCATAGATGATCGGGCGCAATCCCTTGAACAAACCAACCTCCAAAAAAACGTGGCGGCCATATAGGCCAACATATGTTAGAATGCGCGCTTATTCGTGATCGACCTGTGCCAACAGGCGATCAATCGCCGCAGCGGCCTCCGGTTCCTCCAGCGTAGGCGCGTGGCCGGTACGCGGCAAGGTGACGAAATCCATCATCGGCAGCCGCATTGCCATCTCCGAAGCGGTCTCCGCCGCCAGCACATCCGAATATTCGCCGCGCGTCAGTAGGCTCGGCAGGCCGTGCAGCGTCTCGAACGCGGGCCATAGGTCGAACGCCGGCTCGGGTTGGGGCAATTTGAACGGCTCGGCGATGCCCATGTCGTAATCGAACCGGATCGCACCGTCCTCTTCGCGGCACATGCGGTGCGCCCAAACCAGCCAGTCGGCCTTGCCGTAATCGGGAAAGGCGCCCGCATGATTGTCGGCGATCGCCTGCGCGGCTTCGTCCCAGTCGGCGAAACGCCGATCTCGTCCGACATAGGATCGGATGCGCGCCATGCCCTCGGCGCCCAGCACGGGCCCGACATCGTTGAGCAGTACCCCCGCGAGCGTCGGGCGCATCGTCAGCGAGAGCAGCATCGCCAGCAGCCCGCCCAACGACGTGCCGAACAGCACCACCCGTTCCGGGCAGTGACTGGCGATCAGCGCGGCCAGGTCCTGCAGATAGACTGGTGGAACGTAGCTCAGCGGATCGAGCGCATAGTCGCTCTCGCCGCGACCGCGCAGATCGACCGCGATCACGCGGCGCTTGCCCGCCAGCCGCCGCGCCACGCCTTCGAAGTCGCGTGCGTTGCGCGTCAGGCCGGGCACGCACAGCAGCGGCGCCTTGTCGCTATCGCCCGAATAATCGCGGAAATGGAGGCGCAGCCCGTCCGCGCTATACCAATAGCCGTCTTCATAGCCCGGCTTTGCCATGGCTCTGCGTCTCCCGCTCTATCGAGCGGTTATATCGGCGGGATGGCAGCCGTACCGCAACCGCCGATATCCAGTGTCGCGGGCCATTCCCTGAAAGCTCGCCGGACCGGCCAAGTACCGATCCGCACGCATCCATGTCGCGGCTTCGCTATCGCTCCCAGATGATCCGGCCGGCGCGGATCGTGTCGCGCACGCGGGCAAAGGCGGTCGGGTCCTTCGCCGGATCTCCGTCCAGCACCACCAGGTCCGCGTCCATGCCCTTCGCGATTCGGCCCTTGCGTGCCGCAAAACCGAATCGTTCAGCCGGCGCCGTGGTCAGTGATGCGAGGATCGCTCTCCAGTCCAGGGCCCGGGACATGAGCCGGTATTCCTCGGTGGTGTCGAACATGTCGATATAGCCGACATCGGTGCCGAACAAGATTTGGCCACCCGCGGCGGCATAGTCCCTTACTTCGGAGGTGGTGGCCTTGATCGCGTGCGCCAGATCCTCCGGGCGTTCTCCGGATCTCTTCGCCTCGACCTCGAATAGGGTGAGCGTCGGGGTCACAGCCATGTTGTGGGCCCGCATGCGGGCGATCAGTTCCGGTGGCCAGCCTGCCGCGCTTGCGTCCCCGCCGTCCATTGCGGTCGTGTGGGCCAGAATGTCGACGCCGGAATCGATAGCGACATTCAGGCCTGCTAGGGTCGACGGATGCGCAAAGGCAGGTTTGCCGCGCTTGTGCGCCTCCCCGACGATCGCCTTGGCGATGTCGACCCGCATCGGCAGAACGCCGATCGTCCCACCCACGATCGCCCCGGCAAAGATCTTCACCCCGTCAGTTCCGCGATCAAGCTGCCTCCGGGCTCTGGCGGCTGCTTCTTCAGGAGTGGCGACCTCCTCATCCACGAACCCGTGCGCTTTCAGATAGTCGCGCACATAGATCGGGGTTCCGTTCTTCGGATAGAAAGGATCGCCCACCGTCAGGACCTTCGGCCCCGCTATCTCGCCGGACTCGATGCGCTGGCGCAGCGCCAGTGTGTTGTCGGTGCTGGACGCTATGTCGAAAACGGTTGTGAAGCCCCAGCGCGTCAGCATCTCCTGCAAACCGTTCCGCAACTGCGAGGCCGGCGCCTTATCCGCACCAAGAAGCGTCTCGGTCATGATGTGGACATGGCTGTTCCAGAAGCCTGCCGTCACCGCCCCGCCGTGGGCGTCGATCGTGCGAACGGAGTTAGGGATCCGCACCGAGCCGCGAGGCCCGACCGCCGCGATCCTGCCGTGCCGGATCAGGACTACGCCGTCGGGGATCGGCTCCGCCGCAGGCGTGGGATAGATGCGAGCGCCTATGATCGCAAAATCATCGTCCGCCGCCGCGACGGGCGGTGCGATCGAGAGTGCTGACGCAAATGCCAGCACTGGTGCGATAAGGCTAATTTTCATGAATATCCTCCATGGACCATCGTATCATGGGCGTTTGTGCAGCCCGTGGTTTTTCAGACGATATCCAGACGTGCTCGCCGACACGGATGCTCGGCGCCTCAACCTGCAAGCCCCTGCTGCAAGATTGCGCCTTCAGAAGGGTAGAAATCAAAAGCACCCGGAAACAGACTGCGTATTGATGAACTAGTACACTAATACACCAATTTATTGCGATGACCAGAGCCGGCGGGTGCCCGGTCCAATTTCGCGATCCCGCCGATAAACCGCAGCCATGCGCCGTTGCCGACCGGCCGTCGCGCCACGCGCTTGCTTCTCCGGCCTCGACGCCCCCATATCGGTGCGATGGCGTCTCCACCGCAACCGATATCCGGCATCGCCGATTTCCTCGCCGATCCGGTTGAATCTGCCGATTTCCCACAAACGATCCTGCGCTTTCGCAACGATCGCGCGGCGGTCTCGGTTGGGCTCGACGGCCTGACCGACGATCAATGGATCGCGCATTTCGGACGCTTCCAGCCGCTACCCGAAAACCTGCCTGGACCGCTGGCGCTGCGGTATCATGGCCATCAATTCCGTTCGTATAACCCCGACATCGGCGACGGGCGGGGCTTCACCTTCGCGCAGCTCAAGGATGACAAGGGCCGCTGGCTCGATCTCGGCACCAAGGGATCGGGCACCACGCCGTACAGCCGCTTCGGCGACGGCCGACTCACGCTCAAAGGCGGCGTGCGCGAGATATTGGCCACCGAGATGCTGGAGGCATTGGGCGTCAACACCTCGAAGAGCTTTTCGCTGATCGAGACAGGCGAGGCGCTCCAGCGCAACGACGAGCCCTCCCCCACCCGCGCCGCAGTGCTGGTGCGGCTGAGCCACGGCCATATCCGGATCGGCAGCTTCCAGCGTCTCGCCATGCTCGGCCAGACCGAGGAACTGAACCGCCTCGCGGCTTACGTGATCGAACATCTCTATGGCGAGACGCCGAGCGATCAGCCCGCGCTGCGCCTGCTCGAGCAGGTGGTGCAGCGGACCGCGCGGCTCGCCGCCTCTTATATGGCGGCCGGCTTCGTGCATGGCGTGCTCAACAGCGACAATATCAATGTGACCGGCGAGAGCTTCGATTATGGCCCGTGGCGGTTCACGCCCTTCTGGGATCCCGAATTCACCGCGGCCTATTTCGATCATCATGGCCTCTACGCCTTCGGCCGCCAGCCGCAGGCAATCCATTGGGACGTGGTCCAGCTTGCGATCGCACTTTCAAAGGTCGCCGACATCGAGGCGCTCGCGCCGATCCTGGACACATTTCCCCAGCTCTATGAGGCGGCCTATGCCAACGCGATGCTCGCCCGCCTGGGCGTGAGTCCGCGCGGCGACGAAGACGATCTGGCCCTCGTGCAGGCGATCGAAGCCGGCCTCGCCACGCGTACGGTGGGGATCGACCGCTTCTTCTTCGACTGGTCGGGCGGACGACGCCGCCCCGGCCCCTACGACAGGACCTATGCCGAACATTTTGGGGCAGTCGAAGCGCTTCTGGCGCGCTATGACCCCATCCGCATGACCGATCATCCTTATTGGGCCGACGCCGAACCATGCTCGATGCATATCGAGGAGGTCGAGGCGATCTGGTCTGCGATCGACGAGAAAGACGATTGGACGCCCTTGCACGCCAAGGTCGCCGCGATCCGCCGCATGGGCGAGGCGCACCGATGGGCGAACTGATCAGCTACGAACCCGCGACCGGCGCGCTCGTCTGGCGCGGTCCGACCGGCGACGTCGCGGCCGAGGTCGCCGCCGCATGCGAAGGCTGGATTCAGTGGGCCGCCAAGCCCTTCGAATATCGCGCCGAGACGCTGCGCCGCTTCGCCAACAATGTCCGCGCGCATGCGGATGCCTTCGCCGACCTGATCGCGCGCGAAACCGGCAAGCCCTTGTGGGAAGCCAAGGGTGAGGTCGAGAGCGTCGTCGCGAAGGTCGATATCTCGATCATGGCTTATGCCGAGCGTACGCCGCGCCGGCGCATGGAAGGCGCGATGGGCGCGCGCACCGCGATTCGCCACAAGCCGCACGGCGTGCTCGCGGTGCTGGGGCCCTATAATTTCCCCGCGCACCTGCCCAATGGCCATATCGTCCCCGCCTTGCTCGCGGGCAATGGCGTGATCTTCAAGCCGTCGGAGAAGACGCCCGCGACCGGTGCTTTCCTGGTCGAGCGCTTCCTGGAAGCGGGTGTACCGGACGGCGCGCTTCGCCTGGTCCAAGGCGGCGTCGAGGAAGGCAAGGCGCTCGCCGCCAATCCCGACATCGACGGACTGCTCTTCACCGGATCGGCCAAAGCGGGCGCCGCCCTGAGCCGCCAGTTCGCCGACACGCCGCAACGCATCCTCGCGCTCGAACTCGGCGGCAACAATCCGCTGGTCGTGTGGGAACCGTCGGACATCCAGGCCGCGGCGACGATCGTCGTCCAGTCAGCTTTCCTCTCCGCCGGCCAGCGCTGCACCTGCGCGCGCAGGCTGATCGTCGAGGACGGCAAGGAAGGGCCTTTGCTCGACGAAATCGCGAAGATCCTCGACCGCCTCATCGTCGGGGCCCCGCACGACAAGCCTGCCCCCTTCATGGGGCCCGTGATCGACAACGCCTCGGCGATCGGCGTGCTCGACGCCTTCCTCGACCTGATCATGAAGGGCGGCCGCGCGGTCCGCCATATGGCCAAGCCCGAATCCGACCGCCCCTTTCTCACCCCCGGGCTGATCGACGTGACCGACGTCGCCAACCGGCCCGACGAGGAAATATTCGGGCCGATGCTGCAGATGATCCGCGTGCCCGATTTCGACAGCGCGATCACCGAGGCCAATGCCACGCGCTACGGCCTTGCGGCGAGCGTGATCACGGGCAAGCCCCAGCTTTACGACCGCTTCTGGGCGAACGTCCGCGCCGGCGTGATCAACTGGAACCGCCCGACCAACGGCGCGCCATCGAACGCGCCATTCGGCGGGGTTGGGATATCGGGCAATCACCGCCCGAGCGCCTTCTATGCGGCGGATTATTGCGCCTATCCCGTCACTTCGGTTGAAAGCGAGCAGGCGCGCGCGACGATCGGCCAAGGTCTGCTGGACGGCTGATCCTCGCGGATGCGCAGGGACTCAGGCGTCCCGTTAACCAGATTTCAGCACGCCAGGCCGCACAGCCGCGGCATGCCTGGCCGCATGATCATCGCGCTCCGACACGCCGACTGGTTCGACGCGTCGCGGGCGCGCGGCTACCGCCTGGTGCTTGCGCTCGTGCTGTTCGGCGGTGCGGCCGGATGGATCCTGCTGAGCCGTCACGGCATCGATCGCGCCGGCAAGCCGCTCGGCACCGACTTCCTCGCTTTCTGGTCGGCGGCACGGCTGGCGCTCGCCGGAACGCCCGAGGCGGCGTGGAACATCGTCCGTATCGCCGCTGCCGAGCGCGCGGCGATGCCGGTCGATCCCGGCCCCTCCTCCTTTCTCTATCCGCCGCCTTTCCTGCTCTTCTGCGTTCCATTCGGATTGGCGCCCTATTTCGTCGCATTGCCGCTCTGGCTCGCGCTCACCGGCGCCGCCTATTTCGCGGCGACACGGCTGTGGCTGCCCGCGCATCGCGGCGCGATCCTCACGATCGCCGCATTCCCGGCGGTGATGAGCAATCTCGGCCATGGGCAGAACGGCTTCCTCACCGCTGCGCTCCTGGGCTCCGGCCTATGGCTGCTGGACCGGCGGCCGGTGGTGGCGGGACTGTTGCTGGGAGCCCTGGTCATCAAGCCACAGATCGCGCTCGGCGTGCCGATCCTCCTGCTCGCCGGCGGCCATTGGCGAGCCTTGCTCGCGGCATTGGGCAGCGCCGCGACCTTGTGCCTGGCGGCGACCCTCTGTTTCGGCGACCGCGTCTGGACGGCTTTCTTCGAAGGAGCCCGCCTCGGCCGCGCGATCCTCGATCATGGCCTGGTGGAGCCGGAGAAAATGGTCAGCAGCTTCGCCGCGCTTCGCGTGCTCCATGTCTCGCCCGCTCCGGCCTATGCCGGGCAGATGGTGGTCGCGGCGATCGCCGTGCTGGCGCTGATCCGTGTCTGCCGCGCCCAGGCCGTGCCGGCCGGTGGCGCCGCGGCTCTTACCGTCGCGGTGACGTTGCTGATGAGCCCCTTTCTGCTCGATTACGACCTCACCGTGGCCGCGATCCCGCTCGCATGGCTTTTCTCCGAAGGCTTAAGACGCGGCTTTCGCCCATGGGAGAAATTGGCACTGCTCCTCGGCTATCTCCTGCCGCTGGTCGCGCGGCCGCTCGCGCTCGCGACCGGCGTTCCGGTCGCACCGCTGATCCTCGCCGCGCTCGCGATCCTGATTGCCCGCGCCGCACTCTGGAACGACGCGGCGGCACAACCAACCGGCCGGTCGAAAACGGTAGCGCGGCCCTGACGCCCTACCGCAGGCGGTAAGCCGATGACGCATCCTATTTCCCAGAGCCACCCGTTCGTCAGACCAGCGTCCAATGTAGACGCTCAAACGGATTTCCGACGCACTCCTGTGCAGTCGAAAGGCAGTCCAGATTGGGCTCTTTGGCGGGAGTAGCAATAGTTTACATTTTCCGACTTGCGTCGAATCGATTTTTTTGTACCCTCTTGAAATCATAGGATTGTAAGCACTTAGTTAATACCGCAACAGAACCCCGGGCTATAGCACTTGTAAAGTCAGGCGCTGTCCGGTCCCGCTGAAAAAGGCAAACTGTCGGCGACGGCAGGACGCAAAGCCTCCGGCCTCATCGAGGTAGCGGGGCCGCCACGAGGAGTTTTTGCCGTGAGTGATGCTTCACTCGGGGACGGCGGGCTGACGCCCGCTGGACCTGCACTGACAAGACGCGCCACGCCGCGTCGCATTACGACCAAATTTCCGGCCATGATCCTGATCGCCGGCACGCCCGGCGTTTCCGCATCCGCGGCGTCGGGCGCGCCGCTCAACCATCCCGGCGGCAAGCGGGGCCAGCCTCTACCGGTCGCGGACGGTGCCGGCTGCGTCGCGAGCACCGTCACCCAGGCGGTGAACAGCCCGTAAGGCCCGGGATGCGGCCCCGCATGAACGGAATCCCTGCCGGGCCGCCCGCAAACACCTGACTCCATTTTCATCTCGTCCTGACCGTGAAGGCTCGTCGCTCGATCGGCGAGGACTCGTGTCTGCTCGCTCGCCAACGGCCGAGGGCGCCCTGGCGAGCACAATAGGGGAACTGCCATGATCCGATACAACGCTACGTCTCAGAAACCTCAAAAAGTCGTTCGCACCGGTTTCGCCGAAAACTGGATCCGCGCGAGCGGGAGCAGCCGGTCCCAGCGCCGCCGATTGATGGCGGTGCTGCGGCGGGCGCATCGCGTACTCGGCGTGAAGCGCACCCGGCTCGGATTGGGTGCGCTCGGCTGGGGGAATTCGGCTGGCGCCGCAACGTCGGCATTTGGCGGCGGCGGGGTGATCGGCGCACTGTTTGCCGCGAGCATCATGGCGCCGCAGGCGGCGTTCGGGCAAGTTGCCATCGGCAACGGTACTTCCACCAATACCGCCAACTGCAACAACCCCTCCGCAGTGGTGCAAAGTGTTGCTATCGGCTGTAACGACCACGCCAATGGCGGCGCCTCAACCGCGGTGGGAACCGGCGTGACGGTCGCTGGCAATAATTCCGTTGGCCTCGGATCCAGCGTCAACCTGACCTCCGATGGTTCGATCGGTATAGGTTATGCCCTCACCTCCAATGGCCTCAATGCGATAGCTATAGGTGTGTTTTCGAACGCGGTCGGCATCAACGCCCTTGCCGTGGGCGGAAACGCCCATGCCAACGCGGATGGGTCGAGCGCCTTTGGCGTCAACAGCACGGCAAACGCCGTGAACGCGACAGCCATCGGTAATGGAACCATTGCCGCCGCCAGCGCTACCGCACTAGGCGTGGGCAGTCAGGCAACCGCAGTCAATTCTCTCGCGCTTGGCAGCACCAGCCAGGCGACGGGTACTGCCGCCACCTCGGTCGGGCGTGCGGCCCAGGCAATAGGGAACAGCGCGCTCGCGCTTGGTGCGCAAGCGGTGGCTATCGGCGACAGCACAGTTGCCGTCGGCCAGGGCGCCGGTGCCGGTTCAACCACTGCCAATAGCAGTTCGGTCGCGGTGGGCATCGCGACCGGGGCCCTCGTGAGCGGCGCGCAGAATACCGCGATGGGCGGCGGCATCGCCAGCGTGATGCGAGGTGCCGGCTCCGGTGTCACGGGGGCACGCAACGTTGCCCTCGGGACCGGCGATGGCACCGTCACCTACGACGGTACTCTCTCCGCTTCTGCAGGCAACCTGGTTACGGGTAGCGACAACGTCGCGATCGGAACCAATGCCGGCATTGGCGTCACTACCAACGCAACGACATCGATCGGCCGTAACGCCAAAGCCAGTCAGACCAACGGCACCGCCATCGGCACCGGAGCTGCTGCCAGCAACACCAGCGCCATAGCAGTCGGCACCAATACCGTTGCAAGTGGCGTCAACGCGATCGCCCAGGGCACGGGTTCGCAGGCGCTGTCCGCCAACGCCGTTGCTATCGGTTCAGGGGCAACCGCCACCGGTGGTGCCGCGACGGCGATCGGGTTTGGCAATAGCGCGTTCGGTAATGGGGCCGTGGCACTGGGCGATCCCAATTACGCGTCGGGCACCGGCGCCGTGGCGCAGGGCGCGAACAACATTGCCAACAATGATGGGACGGCCACCGCCACCGTTTCCAATCAGGCCAATGGCGTGGTCGCGATCGGCAACAGCAACAAAGCGATCGGCCAGGGATCGGTCGCGCTTGGCAACACGAGCAGCGCGCTCGCCGCAGGAGCGATCGCGCTTGGCGATACCGCGGTTGCCAACCATGCCGGCGACGTGGCGCTCGGTTCCGGCAGCACAACAGGCGTCGCGGTACAGACGTCGAGCGTAACGATCGGGGGCACGACCTATGGTTTTGCCGGCACGACCCCGACCAGCACGGTGAGTGTAGGCTCCGTAGGGGCCGAGCGGACGATTACGAACCTCGCGGCCGGGCGCATAAGCGGCAGCTCGACCGATGCGGTTAACGGCTCGCAGCTCTTCGCAACCAATCAGGCCGTCACGGCGAATACGACCAGTATCGCTGGCAACACGACCGCGATCACCAATCTGACCAACAATGTCACCGCAGGCACGATCGGTCCGGTCCAGGAGACCGGCACCGCAGGCCGGCTCGCGCTGGTGGCCCCCGGGGGCACGGGCGCCGCACCGGGCGCGGCCCAGACCTTGACCAACGTCGCGAATGGCCTGGTGAATCCGACTTCGACCTACGCGATCAACGGCAGCCAACTCTATGGGGCGTCGAACTCGATAGCGAACAATTTCGGTGGCGGTTCGGTGGTCAATCCGGACGGCTCGGTCAGTGCGCCGAGCTACGCCATCCAGGGCACGACCTATAACAATGTCGGCAGCGCCCTGGGCGCGGTCAACAGCAACCTGACCACGCTCAACAACAGCGTCTCGAGCGGCGCCGTCGGTCCGGTACAGCAGACCGGCACCTCCAACCACCTTGCCCTCGTTGCTCCGGGCGGCACGGGCGCGGCGCCCGGCACTGCGCAAACCCTGAGCAATGTCGCGCCAGCGACCTTGTCGGCAACCAGCACTGATGCGGTCAATGGGTCTCAGCTCTATGCGACCAATCAGCAGGTCGCGCAGAACACCAGCGATATTGCCGGCAACACCAGCGCAATCAGCAATCTCAATACGCAGGTGGCGGGCAATACGAATACGCTCTCCACGATCGTCAATGGTGGCGGAATCAAATATTTCCGCGCCAATTCGACGCTCGCCGACAGCCAGGCAATCGGTACCGACAGTGTCGCCGTCGGCCCACGCGCGGTGGCGAACAATGCCGGGAGCGTCGCTCTCGGCAACAATGCGGTGGCAAGCATCGACGGAGCGATCGCTCTCGGCACCGGCTCCGTGGCGGATCGCGCGATCGCGCCCATTACCGGCACGATCCCGGCCGGGATTGGCTTCGTGCCCTACAATACCAGCGATGCGACGTTGCTGGGCGCGGTTTCGGTGGGCGACGCCACCGGCGGCACCTATCGCCAGATCACCAACGTAGCGGACGGCACCCAGGCGCACGACGCGGTGACGTTGCGCCAGCTGCAAGGCGCAATCGGGTCCGTTTCCGTGACGCCGGTTCAATATTTCCATGCCAATTCGACGGCGTTGGACTCGTTGGCCTCGGGCACGGACTCCGTGGCGGTCGGTCCCACGACGGTGGTCAATGGCGACAATGGCATCGGCATCGGCAACGGCGCCATCGTGCAGATGACCGCCCCGGGCGGCACCGCGATCGGGCAGAATGCGCAGGTTAGTCAGGCCGATGCCGTCGCACTCGGCACCGGATCCGTGGCGGACGGCCTACAATCGATCGCGATCGGCGCGGGGGCCAATGCCAACTTCTCCGGCAGTGTCGCGCTTGGTGCCGGCGCCCGCACCACAATAGGCTCCCGCATCGGCTATACAGCCTACGGGCTGAGTACACCGCAAAGTTCGGCGGGCGAGGTATCGGTCGGCTCGGCGGGCGCCGAACGGCAGATAACCAACGTGGCGGCCGGTTCGGCGCTAACGGATGCCGTCAATGTCAGTCAGCTCAATCAGGTCGCACAGAACACGGCCGGGGGCCTGGGCGGTGGGGCTGGTTACGACCCAACGACGGGCGTCTATACGGGACCGACCTATACCGTCGGCGGCACCACCTATAACAACGTCGGAGGTGCGATCGCGGCCCAGGACACCGCGGTCACCAACATGCAGACCGATATCAGCAATCTCGCCAGCAGTATCGGCAGCGGCGGCGGCGGCCTCGTACAACAAACCGGTGGCATGCCGGGTAATGGCCAGATCACGGTCGGCGCCCTGACCGGTGGCACGAGCATCGACGTGTCCGGCACCGACGGCGCCCGCACCATCTCGGGCGTCGCGACGGGGGTTGCACCGACCGACGCGGTCAATGTCGCGCAACTTGCGGCAGCTATCACGGCCGCTGCTGGCAACGGTATTCACTATGACGGCGCCGGCCGTACGAGCGTGACATTCAACGCGGGTGGGGCGGCAACGACGCTGCACAATATCGCGGCCGGCGACGTTAGCGCGGCTTCGACCGAGGCGGTGAACGGATCGCAACTCTATGCCACCAACCAGCAGATGGCCGCGATCGCCAATGGCGAGGCGGGGCCATTCCGCTCGAACAATACGAGCGGCCTTGCGGCTCCGAACGCAAGCGGCAGCGATGCGGTCGCCGGCGGCTTCGGCGCCGTCGCGAGTGGCGCCAATTCAACGGCGATCGGGGCAAATTCGAGTGCCACCGGCAAAAACTCCGTGGCGCTGGGATATGGCTCGACCGATGGCGGCCTCGCCAATGTCGTCTCGGTCGGCTCGGTCGGCGGCGAACGGCAGATCACCAACGTCGCGGCGGGTACCCGCACGACCGATGCCGTCAATGTCGGACAACTCAATCAGGGGCTCGCCGACACGCTGAAGCAAGCCAACACCTACACCGATAGT
Source organism: Sphingomonas sp. (assembly GCA_019508115.1). Lineage (GTDB taxonomy): Bacteria > Pseudomonadota > Alphaproteobacteria > Sphingomonadales > Sphingomonadaceae > Sphingomonas_I. The sequence continues at coordinate 7,155 of JAEKMC010000078.1, read as the reverse complement.
CGTCTGAATGCGCTTAATTACGACCTCGGCAAGGCACGGCGATCCGCCGACGCGGGGACCGCTTCGGCCCTGGCAGCGGCGGGTCTTCCGCAGGCATTCAAGCCGGGAGCAGGCATGATCGCGGGCGCCATGGGCGTATGGCGGGACGAAACGGCCTTCGCGATCGGCCTCTCCAAGGCGTTCAATGACGGCCACACTGTAGTGAAGGGAGGTGGAACCTTTACCTCCCGTTCGAGCACCTTCGGTGCCAACGTCGGCATTGGTTACCAATTCTGAGGAATCTGCACTGGGGCGGTGGTCGAAGCACCGCCGCCCCGAAATGAAAGTCCATGCATGAAGTGGCGTTATTTCTACTTGGCAATCCTTATGCTCGCAAACGCGCACCAGGCCGCGGCAAAATCAAGCAGCAACGGGGCAGCGCCCTTTCGTCTCTGCGTTCTGGATCAGGCAATGATCTTGCAGCGATCACAGCTTTCCACCAACATGGCGGCCAGGTTCCAACAGATCCGCCAGCGGGCGCAGACGGATTTCGAAAATGAGAACCGTACTCTCGACGCTGATGCACGTGCGCTCGACAATCTTCGTTCGTCACTACCAGCCGCAATTGCCTCGGCACGCACCGAAGACATCGCGCGTCGCCGAACCCAGCTGAAGGCGAAAGGCGATCAGATCAATCGCAATCTCGCCGATCTCGACAATCAGCTTACCAACAATGTCGCCAAGGCGGCCGAACCGGCGATCGGCGTCGCCGAAAAGGAGCATGGCTGCTCCTTGCTAGTCCCGCGAAGCATGTTGATTCATCTGAATGATGCTTCGCTCGACATCACGGCCGACGTTCTGCAAGCGATGAACGTATCTGCCGGGACGCCAGTCCCCGGCAGATAATTGGCGTGCCGGATCTCCGAGCCGAATGCGGGAGACACAAGGACTCGCCCTCAGGCCGGCGCCCTGCCGACGCCCATCCGCCCGAGCTGACGACGCCGATCGACGAACTGATGCTTGAGTGCCCCCGCAACATGCAGGATCAGCAGGCCCAGGAATATCCAGCCGACCATCTCGTGCCGCTCCTCGTACAGCTCATGCGTTTCCTTGATCTTTGCGGCGCCGTCGGGCTGATCGGCGATATGCGCGATCGGGCTCAGCTTGGGCAGCTCGAATATCCCCCAGATCATCGTCTTGCGCGGCTTGCCCGGCGCCGCAGGCGGCTGGCCTGGCGCGCCTGCCGTTTGGATGGCCGGGGCCGGCTTGTCGGCGTGCGCGGAAATCATCGCCCAGCCGGTCAGCGGGGCTGCCAGCATCGCGCAATAAAGCAGGAAGTGGACGACCTTCGCGAGCCCCTTCTCCCATGTGGCCATCGGCAGGAAGGGTGGCGGCTTATGCGTCAGGCGCCAGCCGATGCGGATCACGGTCAGCACCAGGATGGTGACGCCCGATGAGATGTGGAACTGGAACCAGCTGCGCGGCAGCGCATCGTGAAAGAAGCCGGTCAAAAGGTTGTGGAGGATCAGGATCGCGATCGCCCAATGGAGGATGATCGCCCCCTTGCTGTAGCGCAGCCGCGCCGTCGCGTCGTTCATCATTCCCCCACGTCTCCTTCGTTCCGGTGGTGGGTCTAGCCCAACCGCAAATTGGTTCAAGGCGCCGATCCGACGAAAGTATCTCTAGCGCACCCCCAAGGATCGCTCGATTGCGCGCTTTATTCCGCGGCCCCATCTGCGCCAGCATCATGGCAAGTCTTCTTGACCCTCAATCGCGCGGGAAAGTGATCCTGGTCGGCGCCGGCCCCGGCGACCCCGGATTGCTCACCGTGCGCGCGGTCGAAGCGCTCAAGTCGGCCGACGTGGTCGTGCATGACGGACTGATCGACGCGCGCGTACTCGACTATGCTCCGGCGGATGCGCAGCGCATCTCGGTCGCCAAGCAGCGCGCGCGCCACACGTTGTCGCAAGATGCGATCAACGCGCTGATCGTCGCGCATGTGAAAGCGGGCTCGATCGTCGTGCGCCTCAAGGGCGGCGACCCATTCGTGTTCGGCCGCGGCGGCGAAGAGGTCGAGGCGGTGCGTGCCGCCGGCCTCACGGTCGAGGTTGTGCCCGGCGTTTCCGCGGCTTTGGGCTGCGCGGCCGAGGCGATGCTTCCCCTCACCCATCGCGACTGGTCGAGCGCGGTCAGTTTCGTCGCGGGCCAGTGCAAGGGGCTTTCGGATCAGGATTGGTCGGGCCTTGCCGGCCAGGGTCGCACGCTCGTCATCTATATGGGCGTCGCCAATGCGCGCGCGATTGCGGACAAATTGATGGCCGATGGCGTCGCGCCCGACATGCCGGTCGCGGTGCTCGAACGCGGCACGCTGCCCGGATCGCGCGCGTTGCGCACCCTGCTCGCCGATATGGGCGACATGGTCGAGCGCGAGCGCGTACAGAGCCCGGCGATCATCGTCGTCGGCGAGGTCGTGCTGCTTTCGGACGCGGAGAACCGGCTTGCGACGTTCGCGCATCAGGCGGAGTCGTTCGCATGAAGCTGCTGACGGGCAATCATCTGGTCAACGGCTACGTCATCTGGTGGACGGGTGAGGGCTGGTCGCGCCATGTCGAGCAGGCGACCGACGTCGGCGACAAGGGCGAGCAGATCGCGCAGGTCGAGACCGCCGCCTGCCGCGTCAACAATCCTTATGTCGTCGATGCCGAGCCCGGCCCGACCGGCCCGGTACCGACCCATATCAAGGAACGCATCCGCGCGATCGGCCCGACCGTGCGTCCGGACCTTGCCCTCAAGCCCGCCGATGCCAGCGCGGGGAGCTATGTGATCTGATGTACCGCTACGACACATATGACCAGGCGATCGTCGACGCGCGCGTCGCGGAATTCCGCGACCAGGTTGCGCGCCGCATCGCGGGCGAAATGACAGACGACCAGTTCAAGCCGCTGCGGCTCAAGAACGGCCTCTATCTCCAGCTCCACGCCTACATGCTGCGCGTCGCCATCCCTTACGGCACGATCAACGCCAAGCAATTGCGCGTGCTGGCGCATATCGCGCGCAAGTATGACCGCGGCTACGGTCATTTCACCACGCGTCAGAATATCCAGTTCAACTGGATTCGGCTGGAGGATGCGCCCGACATTCTCGCCGAGCTCGCCAAGGTCGAGATGCACGCGATCCAGACCAGCGGCGAGAGCATCCGCAACATCTCCGCCGACCAATATGCCGGTGCCGCCGCGGACGAGGTCTGCGACCCGCGTCCCTGGGCCGAGCTGATCCGGCAATATACGACCTTCCATCCCGAATTCAGCTATTTGCCGCGCAAGTTCAAGATCGGTCTGACCGCGTCCGACAATGACCGCGCCGCGATCAAGCTGCACGATGTGGGCTTGCAGATCGTGCGTGGGCCGGACGGCGAGACCGGCTTCCGCGTGTTCGTCGGTGGCGGCATGGGCCGCACGCCGTTCGTCGCGCACCTGATCCGCGATTTCCTGCCGGCGGGGTCGATCTGCTCTTATCTCGAGGCGATCTTGCGCGTGTGGAACCGCCACGGCCGCCGCGACAATATTCACAAGCAACGCATCAAGATCCTCGTCCATGATCTGGGTGCGCAAGAATTCGCGCGTCAGGTCGAGGAGGAGTGGCAGACGATCCAGCACCTCGACGACGATATTCCGCTCAAGGAATATGAGCGGATCGCGGCCTATTTCACGCCGCCCCCGTTCGAAGAAGGCCTGAGCGACGAACTGGATCTGTCCGATCCGCGCTTCGCCGCCTGGGTCGAGCGCAACGTCGATGCGCACAAGCAGCCCGGCTATGCGATCGCGACGATCAGCCTCAAGCCGCTCGGCGGCATTCCGGGCGATGTCTCGGCCGACCAGATCGACCTGATTGCCGACCTCGCCGAAAAATACAGCTTCGACGATCTGCGCCCGACGCACGCACAGAATTTGGTGCTGCCGCACGTCCGCAAGGCCGATCTATATGCGATCTGGCAGGCGCTCGACGCGGCGGATCTCGCCACCGCCAATCTCGACCTGATCAGCGACATCATCGCCTGCCCCGGTCTCGATTATTGCAGCCTCGCCAATACGCGTTCGATCCCGCTCGCGCAGAAGCTGACCGAGCGGTTCGCGGACCCGGCGCGCCAGCTCGACATCGGCGAATTGAAGCTCAAGATTTCGGGCTGCATCAACGCCTGTGGCCACCGCCATATCGGCGTGCTCGGGGTCGACCGTAAGGGCACCGAGAATTTCCAGTTGCTGTTCGGCGGATCGGGCGCGGAGGATGCGAGCCTCGGCAAGATCATCGGCCCGGGCTTCAGCGAGGATGGCGTGGTCGATGCGATCGAGCGCGCGGTCGAGAAATATCGCGATCTCCGCACGGATGGCGAACGTTTCCTCGACACCTATCGCCGCGTCGGCTCCGATCCGTTCAAGGAGGCGATCTATGGTTGAGGCCGCCATTCCCGACAGCTTGCGTTTCCGCGACGACGAGCCCGCCGACGAGCCCGCCGTCTCGCTCGACGCCTTCCTCGACCAGCCCAATGCGGTATCGGTGCGGATCGAAGGCGGCGATGACGTGCGCCGGCTTGGCCCGGCGCTCGACCGGTTGAAGCTGGTCGAGGTCGATTTCCCGCGCTTCCGCGACGGGCGCGGCTATTCCTCGGCGCGAATCCTGCGCGAGATGGGATATCAGGGCGAATTGAAGGCGGTCGGCGACGTGTTGGTCGATCAATTGCTGTTCATGCGCCGCTGCGGCTTCGACAGTTTCGACCCTGCCCAGGCGATCGACCTCGCCGTCGCGAAGCGCGCGCTGACCGAATATGATTTCGTCTATCAGCAGGCCGCCGACGGGCGCGTGCCGGTTTGGAAATTGCGTCATGGCTGAGGCGGCACGCAAGCTCGACACGATCGACGTGCGGCCGGCCTTCACCCGGGCCGAAGTCGAGGCGCTCAACGCCCGCTTCGCCGGCGTCGAGACGCTGCCGATGCTGCGCGCCTTGTTCGCCGACAACATCCTCGGCGAGACCGCGGTCGTTTCCTCCTTCGGCACCGAGAGCGCGGTGCTGCTCGACCTGATCTCGCGCGTTGCGCCGGAAACACCGGTCGTGTTCGTCGATACGCTCAAGATGTTCCCCGAGACGCTCGCCTATCGCGATGCCTTGCTCGACCGGCTTGGCATGCATAACCGCCGCACGATCACGCCCGATCCGGAGGTGATCGCCGCGAAGGACGCGACCGGGCTGCGCTGGTCCTACGACCCCGACGGCTGCTGCGCGATCCGCAAGGTCGAGCCGATCGCGCGCGCCAAGCAGGGTCTCGACAGCTGGTTCTCGGGGCGCAAGGCGTTCCAGTCGCAGACGCGCGCCAACCTGCCGCGCTTCGAGCTGGAGGATGGCCGCCTCAAGGTGAACCCCTTGGGCGACTGGACCAAGGACGATCTCGACGCTTATTTCGCCGAGCGCGATTTGCCGCGCCACCCGCTCGAGGCGGAAGGCTATCTCTCGATCGGCTGCTCGCCCTGCACCAGCAGGGTGATGCCGGGCGAGGATCCGCGCGCGGGCCGCTGGCGCGGCTGGGACAAAGTGGAATGCGGCATCCACACCCCCGTGGACGGCCCGAGCGAGGACGATCCGATCTTCTGAGCCGAAAGCATCGGATCACGCGCTCTTCATATGATCGATGAAGGCGCGAAGCTTGGGCAGGACCTGGCGCTTGCCTGGATGATACAGGAAAACTCCGGGCGTCGCGGCCGCGATAGACCCCAGCACCTGTTCGAGCGTCCCTTCGGCAAGCGCCCGCTGCGCGAGCGGCTCCGGCACTTGCGCCAGCCCTACGCCGCGTATCGCCGCCCCGAGCAGGGTCGGATAATCATGCGCGATCAGCGGGCCTGAAAAGCTCGCCTCGATCTGCCTGTTGCCCTCCGCAAAATGCCAGGGCGCGATCGTCCCGCTGGAGCGGCGCAGGCGGAGGCAGGCGTGCCCACGCAGATCCTGCAAATGCTCGGGACGGCCCTGCCGTGCGAGGTAATCGGGGCTGCCCACCACCATCCAGGCGAAGGACGGTGTCAGCCGGACCGCGACCATGTCGGGCGTGATGAACTCGCCCATCCGGATACCGGCATCGAATCCGCCGCTGGCGAGGTCCACCATTTCGTCGCTCGCGGCGAGCTCCAGCTCGATTTCGGGATAGGCGCGGCAGAAGGAGGCGAGCATCGGCTCAATGATCAGGGGCACGACCGAGCGCGGAAGCGTCAGGCGCAGGAGACCGGTCGGCCGCTGGCCGAGCTCGCGCGCGGCCTCTCCCGCCGCGGCCAATTCCTCGAAGGCGGGGCCGGCACGATCGAGGAACCTTTGCCCCGCCTCCGTCAAGCCGACGCTGCGCGTGGTGCGGATGAACAAGGCAACGCCCAGGCGTGCTTCGAGCGTGCGTATCGCCTGGCTCACCGCGGACGGAGTCACGTCAAGATCAGCCGCCGCGCGGCGGAAGCTGCAACGCCGCGCCACCGCGAGAAATGCTTCCACCCCTTCGAGTGCGCCGTGCCGAACTGTGTAGTTCTGCTTCACAGCCTATCGCTATTAGGTCGGATAGTCGCACCGGGCAAGGGCGCTTAAGTAAGCACGACGCTGCGAAGGACCACCCCATGATCGATTTGCTTGACCGCGTACGGGATCATTATGGCTCGCTCGGACTGACCGACCGGTTGAAGTCCGCGCTGGCACCACTTGCACCCGATGATCAGCCGCTCACGCCGCGTGTTTTGGGCGCCCTCGACCAGTTCCATACGCGCGGTCTCGCCGCCACGGCGGAATTGGCCGAGCTGGCTGAAATCACCGCGTCGATGACGGTTCTGGACGTCGGATCCGGGATAGGCGGTCCCGCGCGGTTTCTGGCGACGACCTACGGCTGCCGCGTGACGGGCGTCGACCTGAGCGAGTCCTTCGTCGATGCGGCGCAGTATCTGACCGAGCGCACCGGCCAATCCGGCCAGGTGTCATTCCAGGTCGGCAGCGCGCTCGACCTGCCGTTCGAAGCCGGCAGTTTTGATATCGTCCTGCTCCAGCATGTGGCGATGAACATCGCCGACCGGGACGGATTGTATCGCGAACTGCGCCGCGTGCTGAAGCCGGCGGGCCGTCTGGCACTCTCCGAAATCGTGCAGAACGAAGGCGAACCG